>CAKZQF010000180.1 GCA_937139475.1 uncultured Gammaproteobacteria bacterium
TTTTTTATAGACTAATCATAATCGCTTAAAGGCGATTTTTTTATGCCTGAAATTTGTGATGATTATATTCATAACGCAAGACGCGCTAGATTTAGGTTCTAACTTTTAGTACGCTAGCTCGGGTGTAAAAGTTCAAGTCTCTCTTGCCGCACCATATTTTCTAAAGAGTAAGCCCCCAAATCGCTTTGTTGCGATTTTTTATGCCTGAAATTTGTGATGATTCTTCTCCTGCCAATTACACAAATAAACTGAGCATTTTATTAATGCAACTGGTATAAGTAGAAAAATCAGATATAAATAAACACCTTGCTTTGATTCGTTTGTTATCACGATAAAATTGGTATAAAGAGGCCAACAATGAATGAAGAAATCAATTGCTTATTACAGTTAGTAGAAAACCAGACGCGGCGTGACGATGCCAGGCGCTTACTGGCTTTAATCGAGGAGGCCTCAGGCTATCCACCTCATATTGAAGGTAATATGATTGGTTATGGCCGCTATCACTATAAGTACGCAAGTGGGCGTGAAGGGGACTGGTTTGTCACTGGTTTCTCACCCAGAAAACAAAATATGACAATATATATCATGCCTGGGTTCTCAGAATATGGAGAGCTTTTAGCTGCATTGGGCAAGCACAAAACAGCAAAATCTTGTTTATATATCAACAAACTTGCTGATGTAGATCTTAGTGTATTACGCACGCTAATTAGCCAATCTGTTCGTCAGATGCAGCAAAAATACCATTGTAGTGGACATAAGGCCTAAGTTCGCCACTGTGACGCAAGCAAACCATAATCATATTGATCCGTCCATTCTTCCGCCATTAGGTAATGATCTTTAAAGTGAGCTTCTCGTTTAAAGCCAAGCTTTTCCATGACCTTGTATGATGCGATATTACGCGGGTCACATTTGGCGACAAGCTTAAAGAATCCAAGTTGTGTAAAGAGATAATCAATTAAAAGCTCGGCAGCTTGCGAGCAAACTCCCTGGCCAGCAACCTCGCTGCTAAGACGGTAACCTATCTCTGCGCGCTGGCTGTCCCAATCTTCTACCCTAAAGACTATTTCCCCGACAGCAGTGTCATTACCTGCTAAACAAATAACAAAACCATTCCAATGCCCTAATGTGAAGACCCATGGCTTGGTTAACTGCTCAACGATATTAAAGGTAACCTTATCGCTCTCAGGTGGACGAATATAACGACAATTCTGAGGATCTTGGCGGTATGCCCTAATTGAATTAAAGTCGCTTAATTTTGCTGTTCTGAGGTAGATATGTTTATTTTTTAATGTAGGCGGTGTTAACTCGCTATTTAATTCAATATTCATAGTTAATCAAAGTATCTGAGAATAATCATTGATACTAACAAAACGCTATGAAATCCTAAATCATGCAATTGCGATTATTCTATTTATCTGTAATATCAAACCAAATTAAATGATGGTTTAGCCTAAGTGGTAGATAAATGGCGCAGTTTATAAAAGTGTTTGAAGATGCATTGCCAGATGCGCTATGTGATGAAATAGTGTCTCGTTTTGAAGCTTCTCAAGATACAACTGATGGTCGTGTTGGTGGCGGCGTTGATAAAGATAAAAAGAACAGTACCGATTTGTATATGTCCGAAATCCCGGCATGGCAGGACATCAATGCTAAGGTCTTGTCCGCGACTTTTGCCGCGGCGAAGGAATATATTAAGGAGTTTTTCTTTTTAATGATCGGCACTGTGTCACCGATGATTCCAGATCCACAAAGCGGAAAAAATGTCACGTTAACACAAGAAAACTTTGAACGAGTGGGCTTGCCAAATATGGATCTGCTCATGAGGCACCTATTTCGATGCAGCCCTATCAATGTGCAGAAATATGACAAAGGGGAAGGAGGCTATCCACTGTGGCACTCTGAGATATATCCTCTAAATCCAGATTGTGAGCACCTACATCGTAATTTACTTTTTTTAATTTATTTAAATGATATTGAAGAGGGTGGCGAAACCGAGTTTTACTATCAGCAACTTAAAGTTAAGCCGAAAAAAGGTACGATTATAATAGCGCCCGCAGGCTTTACCCATACTCATCGCGGAAATGTACCAATTTCTGATAATAAGTATATTTTAACAGGGTGGGTTTTATTTAATCGTGCAGAGCAAATATATCGAAGGAACTAGCGAAAGGCCCACAAAAAAGCCCATATAAAATATGGGCTTTTTAATTTTTATACGTTAAAACGGAAGTGAATTACATCACCGTCTTTAACAATGTAGTCTTTACCTTCAACACGGAGCTTACCAGCATCTTTTGCACCAGCTTCCCCATTGTTAGTAATGAAGTCATCAAAACCGATAACCGCAGCACGGATAAAGCCACGCTCAAAATCGGTATGGATTTTACCAGCAGCTTGCGGTGCTGTCGCGCCAACGTTTACTGTCCATGCGCGTACTTCTTTTACTCCAGCGGTGAAGTAAGTTTGTAAGTTTAGCAGCTCGTAACCTGCGCGGATAACACGGTTCAGACCGGGTTCTTCAATGCCTAGGTCTTCCATAAATTCTGCTGCATCTTCGGCGTCAAGTTCGGCGATTTCTGCTTCCATTTCGGCACATACTGCAACAACAACTGCATTTTCTGCTTCAGCTAACTCACGAACTTTATCAAGCATCGGGTTATCTTCAAAACCATCATCATTTACATTGGCAATGTACATGGTTGGTTTGATAGTTAAAAACTGCAAGTAATCAATTGCTGCTTTTTCTTCTTTAGTTAGCTCTAATGCGCGCAGCATTAGTCCTTCATCAAGATGTGCTTTCACTTTTTCAAGTACGCTGATTTCGAACTTAGCGTCTTTATCGCCGCCTTTCGCTTTCTTCGCTTGGCGGAAAACAGCTTTGTCTGATACATCCATATCAGCCAGCATTAGCTCAGTGTTGATTACTTCGATATCAGCTAGTGGGTCAACTTCTCCACTAACATGAACGATGTTTTCATTTTCAAAACAACGTACAACGTGACCAATGGCATCTGTTTCGCGGATGTTGGCTAAGAACTTGTTGCCTAGGCCTTCCCCTTTTGAGGCTCCTGCGACTAAGCCCGCAATATCGACAAACTCCATTGTTGTTGCGATCACGCGCTCAGGGTTTACAATTTCAGACAATTGATCCAAGCGCAAATCAGGAACAGGAACCACACCCGTGTTTGGTTCAATGGTACAGAAAGGGAAGTTTGCCGCTTCGATACCCGCTTTTGTTAATGCATTGAAGAGAGTTGATTTACCAACATTTGGTAAACCGACGATTCCACATTTGAAACCCATGGTGATTCCTTAAAAATTTGATGTTTGAGACTAGCCTTTAAAGGCATGCAGTCTATTTTTGGCGCCGTTAAAGCCAGCCGAAAAAATTAGGCTAGTAGAGCGAACAGCTTCATCGATAGCATTATCGATTTTCTCTTGTTCTGCTTTTGGGGCTTTGCCTAACACGTAACCTGTTACTTTATCTTTATGTCCAGGATGACCGATTGCCACACGCAAGCGATGGAAATTTTTGTTATTGCCCATGCTACTAATAATATCGCGTAGACCATTATGACCACCGTGACCGCCTCCCTGTTTGAACTTGGCAATACCAGGATCTAAATCAAGCTCATCATGAGCGACTAAGATATTTTCTACCGGAATTTGATAGAACTTGGCCATTGCTGCAACGGCTTTACCGCTACGGTTCATAAACGTGGTGGGAACAAGTAAACGTACGTCATGGCCGTCGATATTAATTCGAGCGGTATGACCAAAGAATTTACTTTCGGCTTTTAACGAGGTGTTATGCCAGTTGGCGAGTTGTTCAATATACCAAGCACCAGCATTATGTCTGGTGTTGGCATATTCGGGGCCTGGATTAGCCAGGCCCACGATAAGCTGAATATGATTACTCAAGAGAGTAAAACTTATTCTGCTTCTGGAGCTTCTTCAGCTGCTTCTTCAGTGCTAGCGCCTTTAGGTGCAGCGATAGAAACAACAGCTTGGTCATGGCTTTCGCCCTTACGTAGTTCTACAGACTCAACGCCTTTTGGAAGAGCGATGTCTGAAAGGTGAACTGTTTGACCAAGTTCTAAGTTAGCAACGTCAACTTCGATGAACTCAGGAAGATCAGCTGGTAAACAAACAACTTCGATTTCGTTTGCGTGGTGAGCAACGTTACCGCCAGCTTTAACTGCTGCACAAGCATCTTCGTTGATGAAGTGTACTGGTACTGAAGTGTGTAGTTCTTGAGCAGCGTCAACACGTAGGAAATCAACGTGGTTAACAACTGGTTTGTGCGCATGACGCTGCATTGCTTTAACGATAACTTTTTCTTCACTACCATCAACATTGATAGTTAAAACTTGAGAGTAGAAGTTTTCTTGCTCTTGAGCTTTAAATAATTTGTTGTGAGCTAGTGTGATAGAAACAGGAGCTGCTTCGCCACCGTAGATAATAGCAGGAGTTTGGTTCGCGTGACGTAGGCGGCGGCTCGCACCTTTCCCTAGGTCTGTACGAATTTGTGCGTCAAGTGTAATAGCTTGTGACATGTTAATGTCTCCAATAATAATATTTTATAGGGTGAAGGCTTTTGCGACCAAAGCCTCCTCGATACCGAAAAATTCGGCGCGAAATTATAACCGATGACCGACCCAAAACGCAAACATTAGACAATAAAAAAGGCGACTATAAAATAGTCACCTTTTATCTAAGGTTTTTAATGCGTAGTGCTTTGGGCCTAGTTCAAGGAGAACGCGCGCAGTTGACTCCTGTCAATGAGCACGTTCGACGTAGAAGTTGGGCCAAAGAGCAAGCCATTAAATCCTTAGTATTCGAACATCGCTGAGATTGATTCTTCATTCGAAACACGACGCAATGCTTCTGCCATCATGCTATCAAGTGAAAGAACCTTAACTTTGTTAGTCGCTTTCATTTCTGGCGTTAGTGGAATTGAATCAGTTACGATGAACTCATCAATTACACTGTTAGCAACGTTAGTTACAGCGCTACCAGAGAATACAGCGTGTGTCGCGTAAGCATAAATCTTACGAGCACCGTGTTCTTTTAGGGCTTCTGCTGCTTTACATAGCGTGCCACCTGTATCAATCATATCATCAACGATAATACAATCACGGCCTTCAACATCACCAATAATATGCATAACCTGAGCAACGTTAGCTGCTGGGCGACGCTTATCGATAATTGCTAGGTCGGTATCATCTAGTAGTTTAGCTAGTGCACGAGCACGTACAACGCCACCGATATCAGGAGATACAACAATTGGCTCGTGGAAATCACGAGATTGAATATCATCTAATAATACTGGTGTACCAAATACGTTATCTACAGGAACATCGAAGAAACCCTGGATTTGCTCAGCGTGTAAATCAACCGTTAATACACGGTCAACGCCAACGCTAGATAGGAAGTCAGCAACAACTTTTGCAGTAATAGGTACGCGAGAACTACGTACTCGACGATCTTGACGAGCATAACCAAAATAAGGAATAACAGCAGTAATACGACCAGCAGATGCGCGGCGCAGTGCATCGACCATTACTAATAATTCCATTAAGTTGTCGTTTGTTGGTGAGCATGTTGATTGCAGGATGAATACATCTGCACCACGTACATTTTCGTTGATCTGTACGCTAATTTCTCCGTCACTAAAACGACCAACAGTAGCATTACCTAGTTTAAGATAAAGACGGTCAGCAATTTTTTTAGCTAATTCCGGAATCGCGTTTCCAGCAAACAATTTAATATCGGGCACGTTAACCTCAGGTATTGGGTGTGTGGGCGGTGTGAATCCGCCATTTCATTAATCTATCGTTAGACTAACAGTATATTTGTGCATTAATGTGAACTGGTGGCTTGTGCAAGTTTTTGAGCTAAGGGTGATGTATTGATACCTTTGGCAACAAATCCGTGCATCGTTTTTGGCAGTTTTTCAAGAGCTTGGCGCGCAGCCTGCTCAGATTTAAACTCCCCAAAAACACAACTTCCAGTCCCTGTCATTTTTGCTGGGGCGTATTCTACCAACCAGTCTAGGGCGCTGGCAACCATCGGATGGCGATTTTTTGTTATCTCTTGGCAGTCATTACCCAGCTTAGCGGTGCTAAGCTGTTCTATTGTAAGGCTTGGCGTATTTCTAGGCAGTTCGGGCGCCTGAAAAATTGCCTGGGTCGATACGGCTACACCAGGCCAAATAACTAAGTAGTATGGCTGTGGTGGAGAAACAGGTGTCAGGTCCTCTCCGACACCTTGGGCAAATGCCGCAAAACCTTGAACAAAAATTGGGACGTCAGCACCAAGGCTTAGTCCGATAGTCGCGAGTTCCTCCAATGGCAAATTAATATCCCATAGATAGTTTAATGCTACTAAGGTAGTTGCTGCATTAGAAGAACCACCACCCAGGCCCGCTCCCATTGGCAAGATCTTGTTTAAGGTAATATCTGCGCCTAGGTTATCTTTGGCCATTGGCTTGAGTAACATCGCTGCGCGGTAGATTAAATTCTCTTCTAAAGGAACGCCTTCAACTTGCGGAGAAAGAGTGACTTGAGCTGTGTCATTGATATCAATAGCTAAGCTGTCACCATAATCCAGAAATTGAAAAATGGTTTGCAGTGTATGGTAGCCATTATCGAGTTGGCCGGTAATGTGTAAAAATAAGTTTAATTTTGCTGGCGCTGGCCAAGTATTATCGTTGTTCATTATTTCTGAATGTGCCATTGAGATATTGCAAGTTTTAGAAAAAGCTTACCCTTTGTTAGGCGTAGCGTTGTCGGCCTAAGATGTGTGCCGATTGTTTTGTATTCGCCAAGACGTAATAACCAGGTCTCACCGTTTGAATCGACAATATGCCCTTGGCGGAACTGGTTGTCCTCATTAAGTGTCGGCTCTATCGCATTTGGTACATTGCCCTTTACCCACAGCTTGAGTTGATTTACCGGAATATGCCATCGCGTAAGCTGCCAAATGAGTTGCTCTGCCGATGAGCCAATAATAGGGTCGCCATCGGTGGTTATTTCTACATACCCCTCATCGCCTTTAATTTTCATTACCGTAATGCCAAAGGTGGTATAGAGGTTAATGTCGTATTGCTCGTTCACCTGTGCCCAGTTAATTTTGGCTGAGCGTGTCTCTTGAGGGGTCTTTATCGCAAACTTTCCATTGAACTGCCATTGTTCAACAATATCAGCAGGTGCAATAGAAGATTGTGGAATGGTGCTACAGCTAGCAATAAATAGTGCGCTAAATAAGAATAATAATCGTTTAATCACTGTGGATGTCTAAAAATTTGATTTAGATTATATATAGAGTAGCTTCTTTTTAACTAAGGCACTAGAGAAGCTTTCAATTAGCCCCCGAATTCGGGTAAAATTCTGCTCATAGAATTTAGCTCATTGATTTAGTCGAACCCAAAACATGTCTTTAGTTGCTTTAGGTATAAACCACAAAACAGCCTCTGTTAGTCTGCGTGAACAAATAGCATTCTCACCTGATCAGATGATTGCTGCCTTACAAGAACTAAAAATGCTCAACGGCAAAAGCGAAGCCGTGGTTGTATCGACCTGTAATCGTACCGAGCTATATTGTCACCATGTGGAAGCTCAGCAATTAATTAACTGGCTGCAAGCATTTCACAATGTAGATCCCCAAGCATTAAAAGATAGTATCTATTTGCATGAAGGAGTTGCCGCTGTCTCTCACCTGATGAGAGTATCTTGTGGGCTTGACTCCTTAGTGTTGGGTGAGCCACAGATATTGGGACAAATTAAACAAGCCTATAGTACCGCCAAAGCAGCTGGTTCAATTAATCAAACCTTAGATAAACTTTTTCAGCGCACCTTTTCTGTGGCTAAAAAAGTTCGCACAGAAACAAATATTGGTGCGAACGCTGTTTCAGTCGCTTTTGCTGCGGTTAGTTTAGCTAAACAAATCTTTGGCGATTTCTCTAGTACTAATGTGTTGTTAATAGGTGCTGGCGAAACGGTGGAACTTGTTTCAAAACATTTGACTGAAGCTGGTGTAACTAAAATTACTGTCGCTAACCGTACGTTAGCTAATGCTCAAGCTATGGCGCAAGAATTTAATGGTGAAGCAATCACTTTAGCGCAAATCCCACAGCATTTAGCACAAGCCGATGTGGTTATTTCATCAACCGCTAGTACGTTGCCTATCCTAGGTAAAGGCATGGTGGAAGATGCGACATCAAGCCGCCGTCATCAGCCAATGTTGTTGATCGATATCGCCGTACCACGTGATATTGAGGCACAAGTCGGCGAGTTAGATGATGTTTTTCTCTATACCGTTGATGACTTGCAAGGTATTGTTGAAGAGAATATGGCGTCTCGTCGTGCCGCAGCTGATGAGGCTGAAGTAATCGCTAAAGATCAAGCGATTGAGTTTATGGCTTGGACAAAATCTTTAACCTCTGTCGATTATATTAAGCAATATCGCGTACAAAGCATGTCAGCGAAAGAAGAGCTACTTGAGAAAGCGATGGCCAAACTCGCTCAAGGAGGCGATGCTGATAAAGTCCTCGTTGAGCTTGCAAACAAGCTCACCAACAAATTAATTCACAGTCCAACCCGTGCAATGAGTAGTGCCAGCCACAGTGGAGAAATCGAAAAATTACAGATTATCTCCAATGCATTGGGACTTGGCGACGAAAGTTAGGTTACAATAGCCGGAATATTATCTTCATTAGCCCTTGGGTGGCTGATGTCTGTTAAGCCTCGCGCTTTTTATAAGAGAAAAATAAACAATGAAACCAACGGTTTACGCAAAGCTTGAAGGCTTGCAAGAGCGTCACGAAGAAGTTGAAGCGTTATTAGGTGACCCTGATACGATTGCTAATCAAGACTTATTTCGTGCGTTAAACAAAGAATACGCAGCACTTGGTCCGGTTATCGAAGCATTTAATGAATTTAAAGAAGCAACAAGTAACTTTGAATCTGCTCAAGAGATGCTAAAGGATGATGATCCTGACATGCGTGAAATGGCGCAAGAAGAATATAAAGAAGCCAAATCTGAAATCGAGCGTATTGAAGACGAATTACAAATTCTATTGTTGCCAAAAGATCCAAATGACGACCGTAACGCATTTATTGAAATTCGTGCCGGTGCCGGTGGTGATGAAGCCGCTATTTTTGCTGGTGATTTGTTCCGTATGTACAGCCGTTACATTGAACAACAAGGTTGGCGTATCGAGTTAATAACCGCTAACGAGTCTGAGCACGGTGGCTTTAAAGAAGTCGTGGCTAAAGTTTCTGGTGATGGTATCTACGGTATGATGAAGTTTGAGTCAGGTGGTCACCGAGTGCAGCGTGTCCCTGAAACTGAATCACAGGGCCGTGTACACACATCTGCATGTACCGTTGTTGTGATGCCGGAAATTCCTGAAGCTGAAGCGATTAAAATTAACCCTGCCGATTTAAAAGTCGATACATTCCGCGCGTCAGGCGCTGGTGGTCAGCACGTTAATAAAACAGATTCAGCAATACGTATTACCCACATTCCAACCGGAACCGTAGTCGAGTGTCAGGATCAGCGTTCGCAGCATAAAAACCGCGCACAAGCGATGTCAGTACTGGGCGCTCGTTTGCAGCAAGCAGAAGATGAGAAACGTCGCGTAGAAGAAGAGTCAACACGCCGTAACTTAGTTGCAAGTGGTGATCGTAGTGAACGTATTCGTACCTACAACTACCCGCAAGGTCGTGTTAGCGATCATCGTATTAATCTGACCTTATACCGTCTGGCTGAGTTTATGCAAGGTGATATAGGCCTTATTATCGAACCATTGCTAAACGAACAACAAGCCGATCTATTGGCTGCGCTGTCAGAAGAAAACAGATAGTGAGCACTAACACGGTTGCTAATGTTGTACGAGCTAGTGTCGCCAGATTACCGCAAAGTGATACGGCAACATTAGATGTACAGGTATTATTGGCAACTGTGTTAAATGTCGGTCGAAGCTTTTTTTATACCTGGCCCGATAAACTCCTTGATGAAGATGCGCTGGCGAAGTTTGAACAATTGTTATTGCGGCGCATTAATGGTGAACCCATTGCCTATATCGTTGGCGAACAAGAGTTTTGGTCATTGCCTTTAAAAGTCGCACCTTCTACTTTAATTCCTCGACCTGAAACAGAGCTACTCGTTGAAACCATTCTAGATAAGCTGCAACTGGAAAGTGCTAAAGGTATTGATCTGGGCACTGGAACAGGCGCAATAGCGCTAGCATTAGCCAGCGAACAACCTAATTGGCAAATATTAGGTGTCGATTTTAATCACGATGCTGTCGAGTTAGCCAGTAAAAACAAGCAATCCTTGTCAATCGATAACGTTGAGTTTGTCCAGTCAAGTTGGCTATCTAATGTTGACCCTAAATGGCTCAATCAATGCGACTTCATTGTTTCAAATCCGCCCTATATCGATAAGAAAGACCCCCATCTGTCTCAAGGTGATGTTCGTTTTGAGCCAAGCTCTGCACTGGTTGCAGATAAAGAAGGTTTGCAAGATATTATCGATATCGCTCAACAGTCACTTAACTATTTAAAACCTGACTCCTTACTATTATTAGAGCACGGTTTTGAACAAGGAGAGGCTGTACGCAGTATTCTCACCTCATTTGGCTATCAACACGCGGCAACTCTCAAAGATCTAGCGGGCTTAGACCGCATAACTTTCGCCTCATCGCCGAAATAAAATTGATCCTGTAAAGTCTCAATTTGCATTATGTGTTGTCTGATTCTATTCGTAGATGATTTTGATGCTCCTATAACAAGCGCTGTTACAACCAGCTCGTGGGTTTGAAGTTCGTTTAGACGATATTCTCGCAGCCGTGGCGTAGTCTTTGGCCATCGCTTGGCAGCGTTATTTTTGGTCAGCCCAAGCCAATTTGTAAAGATAATGAATTCCTATCCTGAGTGATGTGTTTTTTTTGAGCAGTTGGTTGCAAGTCTAGTCAATTATTGTTCTCAAAATTCACTATTAGGGTGAAATTTTGTAGAATGGCCGCTAATTTAAAATAAGTGAGCTTTCTATCATGGAACAATATTATCTCCCTCTAAAACACATTCATTTGAGTCTAGTCGCTTTTAGTGTACTTTTTTACGCTGTGCGTGTGTTATTAATGCTCGCTAAAAAGCCTATTCATCAGCACAAATGGGCGAAAATGCTTTCACGTGGTGCTGATACATTATTGTTAATTTCTGCATTGACGCTATGCGTTATCATCAGCCAATACCCATTTGTTGATGCATGGATCACTGAAAAGTTAGTCTGTGTGATTGCCTATATTATTCTTGCTTATATCTCGCTCTATCGTAGCGAAACCTTAAAAGGGCGCTTATTAACAAGTGTCGGTGCTATTGGTTGGATATTAATTGCTGGAAAAATTGCCGTCTTTAAAACGCCATTTATTTTAGGATAGTCCGTTGCACGAAAATAAGATTTTACCTGATGTTGAAAAACTCAAACCAATAGAGTTGCTAATCTATTGCTCTGAGGCGATTTGCGATGAGCAGGAGACGGAAACTGGACATGCGCTATTGGCTGAGCTTATCAAGCAGGTGCTTGAAATAAGCCGTGTTCATGAAAGTCCGATGGAACGTTGGTTTGAATTTCAGCAGCTTTTTTATAGCACTTGGTCGTTCTCGATTGATGAGAGCGATTACTTCTCTGTGCCAAGCAATAGCTTATTTCATTTTATGCAGGACCGCATTGGCAATAATGCGTTATCTGCCGTGTTAGTGGAGTACCTACTTGGCTTGCTTGAATTGGCTCCTAAAATGGTTAACTTTCCCGGACCGTTCATGATCCGTGTTGATGGCCTCGATGGCAGGTTCATTGATCCACTCAATGGTGAAGAAGTATCACATGAGTTTATGGAGTTGCTTGTCAGAGGACACTTAGGTGATCATGTTCGATTGGAAGAAGAACACCTTGACCTTGCCGATCAAGAAACAGTAAAACGACGCTATTTAACGAGTGTTAAGCAGGCAAGCTTACTTGAAGAAGAGTATGATCTGGCATTACTGTTTACTGAAGTGCTGTTAGAACTTTTACCTGACGATCCAAATCAGATTATGGAGCGCGGCTTCATTCTTCAGCAATTGGATTATTACAGTGGCGCTGCAGATGACTTTGCTTACTTTATCGAGCAATGCCCTGATGACCCAAATACTGAAGTATTAAAAACACACGTCAGCAAACTAAAAACACAACATGTTGTAATGCATTAAATAAAAATAATAATAATAAATTAAAGGAAACCTTATGGAATCGGTACTAATTACCAATGACGCAGTCGTATTGGGCATACTGGCCTTAATACTCGGCGGCGTTTTCTATACGAGTCAAAGTGATAATCGAGCCTGCCGTGCTGTTTATAAATACGTGCCAGCTTTATTGCTTTGCTATTTTATCCCGTCACTATTAAACACCTTTAATATTGTCGATGGTGATGCCTCTCAGGTGTACTACGTAGCATCACGCTATTTGTTACCAGCTTGTCTTGTTTTGTTATTGCTTAACTTGGATTTAAAAGCGATCTTAGGCCTTGGCCCTAAGGCTGTCGTAATGTTCCTAACTGGTACCGCTGGTATTATTATTGGTGGTCCGATTGCGTTAATGATTATGGCTCAATTTGTACCTGAAATGATTGGTGTTGACAGCCCAGAAGCGGTATGGCGTGGTATGACAACGGTTGCCGGTAGTTGGATCGGTGGCGGTGCTAACCAAGCGGCGATGAAAGAAATATATAAAGTTGGCGGGGATGTTTTCTCGGCGATGGTGACTGTCGATATTATCGTGGCAAACCTTTGGATGGCAGTCTTATTATTAATGGCGGGGAATGCTAAAAAGATCGATGCAGCCACTGGTGCCGATACTAGTGCAATTGAAAGCTTAAAAGATAAAATGGCTGATTACCATGCGCAAAATGCTCGTATTCCAACGACCAAAGATTTGATGATGCTTGTTGCCGTTGGCTTTGGTGTTACGGCGTTAGGGCATATTTTTTCGGACACAGTGACACCATTTTTTGTTGAAAACTATCCAGATACAGAGCGCTTTAGTTTTCATAGTAAATTCTTTTGGTTAATTATAAGTAGCACAGCCATGGGGGTTATATTATCGTTTACCCGTGCTAGAAAACTTGAGAGCGTTGGTGCGTCTAAAGTTGGTACCGTTTACCTCTATATTCTTATTGCTAGCATTGGTTTGCACATGGATGTTACAAAAATTGCTGAGGCGCCGTTACTGTTTGTCCTGGGTGGTATTTGGATGTTAGTACACGCAACATTAATGCTTACTATGGCTAAACTAATAAAAGCTCCGCTGTTCTACATGGCGGTAGGCTCACAGGCCAATGTTGGTGGCGCTGCCTCTGCTCCTGTTGTAGCATCTGCGTTCAACCCGGCATTAGCGCCTGTAGGTGTATTACTTGCTATCTTTGGCTACCTAGTTGGTACCGTTGGTGCGTGGTTTTGTGGACAAATCCTTATGTCAATTGCGATGTAATGGTATTAACCCTGTATAAAGGATTTTAATGATGAATCAAAAAACGATAAAAGTTGGCGCAATTGATGTTGCTAATGATAAGCCGATGGCACTGTTTGGTGGCATGAACGTATTAGAATCGCGCGATATGGCAATGAAGATTGCTGAAAAATACGTTGAAGTAACCACCAAGCTTGGCATTCCATATGTATTTAAAGCGTCGTTTGATAAAGCTAATCGCTCATCAATTAACTCATTTCGTGGTCCTGGTATGGAAGAAGGGTTGCGCATTTTTGAAGAAATAAAATCGACATTTAATGTGCCAATCATTACCGATGTACATGAACCATATCAATGTGCACCAGTGGCTGAAGTGGTGGATGTAATCCAGTTACCAGCTTTCTTGTCACGCCAAACCGACCTAGTTACAGCGATGGCAAAGACAGACGCTGTAATTAACATTAAAAAAGCACAGTTTCTTGCGCCTGAAGAAATGCGCCATATTCTAAGCAAGTTTAATGAAGCAGGTAACGATAAGCTGATGTTATGTGAGCGTGGTTCATCGTTTGGCTACAACAACCTAGTGGTTGATATGCTTGGCTTTGGTATCATGAAAGATATGGGCTATCCGGTTATTTTTGATGTAACACACGCATTACAGCGCCCGGGTGGACGTAGCGATAGTGCCGGTGGTCGTCGTGCGCAGGTAACGCAACTTGGTTTGGCTGGTATGAGTCAAGGCATTGGCGGCTTATTCTTAGAGTCTCACCCAGATCCTGATAACGCCAAATGTGATGGTCCATGTGCGCTGCCGCTTGATCGCCTGGAAGCATTCTTGTCGCAAATGAAGACTGTCGATGATGTGGTGAAAAGCTTGCCAGCGATTGATACTGGCAGTTAATGACTAAACGACTAAGCAAGCCGCAATGTGATCCATTGCGGCTTTTTTGTTATTGGAATTGGTATTAAATGCAACAAACATGGTTTATAAAATGTGTTCCGCTGGTGTTCGTACTGTTATGGAGTACAGGCTTTATAGGGGCAAAATACACGCTGCCCTACATTGAACCTTTTTATTTACTGTTTATTCGTATGCTCATGACAATTGCGGCATTTGCTGTGCTGATGTGGTGGTTTAAGGCACCGCTTTTGTCGCGCCAGCAAGTGATTCATCAAAGTATTAGTGGCTTATTAATACACGGCGCTTATTTAGGTGGCGTCTTCGCTGCCATAAAATGGGATATGCCAGCCGGATTAACGGCCTTAATTGTCTCGACACAGCCATTACTTACTGCATTGTTGTTACTTAGTGGTGGAAAGCAACGCTTTTCTTTTAAGCAATGGTTGGGGCTATCGTTAGGGTTTGGCGGTGTCATGCTGGTGCTTTATGGCAAAGGTGCTATTGAGGGATTCGCGCTAACCTGGCCGATGATATTAGCAGCTCTTACTGCATTATTTGGTATAACGCTAGGCACCCTTTATCAAAAACGCTTTGCCGGTGATGCTAACTTGCTCAGTGCTTCGCTCATTCAATACTGTGCTACCGCGCTATTAATGGCCGGACTTACCTTTGGCTTAGAATCACAAGCCATTGACTGGCAGTTTGAGTTTGTCGCTGGAATGTTATGGTTGGTATTTGGCCTGTCGGTGAGCGCAATACTCCTGCTGCTGTATATGATAAGGCAAGGGGAAGCTGCCAAGGTAGCCAGCTACTTTTATCTCGTTCCAGGCGTTACTGCGCTGCAGGCCTGGTGGCTGTTTGATGAAAAGCTTGGCTTACTCGCTATTGCTGGTCTAATACTTAGCGTGTTTGGGGTTTACCTAACTATTAGGCGTCAAGCGCGCGACTAAGCTTTTGGGTTATCATTATTAGCTGCTCTCGTTCCTGCGCGCTTAAATGTGCCAGTAACTTTGCTTCCTGGCGCTTTATTAAGGGAACAATGGTTTGATAAAGCTCATTGCCAAGCGCAGTGAGTTCAACATCATTGGCGCGCTTATCAGTGGTGGAGGGAGTCTGAACTAATATATTCTGGCTCTTAAGTTTAGAGATAGCGCGGCTGACTTGCATCTTATCCAGTCGTGTTACTTCCATTATCCCCGTTGCACTTACACTACGGCACTGAGCAACGGTGGCTAATACCCTCCACTCAAATTTACTTAAACCATGCTGTTTTTTATAAATGGTCGCTAGATACTCACTCATTTGCTGCGCCAAGATTGAAAACTGATAAGGGAAAAAGTTGGTTAAGTCTAGTGTTGGTTGCTCATTCATTACTTAATAGCCCGTTTTAAATACATCAACGACCATTCTAGGCTAAATTGACTTTAGTAACAAATGATACTAATATCGACTGAATAATTAGTATCATTTGTTACTAAGTGGTTGGAGAGAGATTATGATCGATATTAAGCAAATGCATCACGTTGCTTATCGCTGTAACGATGCCAAAGAAACGGTAAATTGGTATAAAGAGCACCTCAATATGGAGCTATTGGTGGCAATAGCCGAAGATCAGGTGCCCTCGACAAAAGAGCCTGATCCCTACATGCACATATTCCTTGATGCTGGCATGGGTAACATTTTAGCGTTCTTTGAGTTGCCAACGAAAACCCCGATGGGCCGAGATACTAATACCCCTGAATGGGTGCAACATATTGCCTTTGAAGTGGCAGACCGCGCGGCATTAATCGCTGCCAAAGCTGAGCTGGAAAGCAAGGGACTGGATGTCATTGGGATCACCAATCATGGCATTATCCATTCAATTTACTTTTTTGATCCCAATGGTCATCGTTTAGAGCTAACCTATCGAAGTGGTACTAGCGAACAAATGGCTGAGCTTAAACGTGTTGCACCGCTAATGATAGATGAGTGGTCTGTTACTAAAAAAGCGCCAAAGCATGCAGCATGGCTTCATGAACAAGAATTTAACCAAGATTAAAGGATCTTCTAATGTCTTCTTTACTAAATCAAACTCACGATCCTAAATTAACCAGTTGGCTTGCCTGTGCCAACACTGGAACAAGTGACTTCCCGATTCAAAACTTGCCTTTTGCGATTTTCAGGCGCGCTGGTAGTACTGAGTCTTTTCGCGGTGGCGTTGCAATAGGCGATCAGATCGTTGATTTAAGCGCTTTATCTAAAATGCATTTACTCGACGGTGACGTTGCCGATGCACTAAAGCTTTGCTGTCAGCCAACCTTAAATGAATTTATGGCCAAACCGTCAGCAACTTGGTCGGCATTGCGCGCGGCACTATCAGCAGCGTTAGCACAAGGATCACCGATTGAAGCGGAAGTTCGCGCTTGCCTTGTCCCGCAAAGCGATGCTGAATATGACTTACCTTGTCGTATCGGTGACTACACAGATTTTTATACTTCGATACATCATGCCACTTCAGTTGGCTCATTATTTCGACCTGATAACCCTTTGTTGCCGAACTACAAATGGGTGCCTATTGGCTATCACGGTCGCTCATCTTCTATTGATGTTTCAGGTCAATCTTTCCCGCGTCCTAAAGGCCAAACCAAAGCGCCGGACGCAGATAAGCCAAGCCTAGGGCCATGTAAACGTCTCGACTATGAAATGGAAGTGGGCATTTATATTGGTGGTGGTAATGCATTGGGTGACTCAATAGCCATTGATGAGAGTGATGAGCATATTTTTGGTATGTGTTTATTTAATGATTGGTCAGCTCGTGATATCCAAGCGTGGGAATATCAGCCATTGGGACCATTTTTAGCTAAAAACTTCGCATCAACTGTCTCTCCATGGGTTGTGACTAACGAAGCGCTAGCACCGTTTAGAACAAGCTGGACACGTGATGTTCGCGATCCGCAGCCACTGGAATATTTAACAAGTGATAGAAACAGCCAGCTCGGTGCTTATGATATTGAGTTAGAAGTGGCAATTGAAACGCCAGCGATGAGAGAAGCGGGGCAGTCAGCTCAGAAGCTTACTCAATCAAGCTTTAGGCACTCTTACTGGACTACAGCGCAGATGATTGCACATCATACCGTCAATGGCTGTAATTTTGTTGCTGGTGACTTTATCGGTAGCGGCACGCAATCAGGACCAAACAGTGAAGAAGCTGGTTCATTACTCGAGTTATCTAACGGTGGTAAGCAACAAGTCGCTTTGGGTAATGGTGAAACAAGAACATTCCTGGAAGACGGTGATGCCGTGGTGATGAGTGGTTTTTGTGAGAAAGACGGCGCAGTTCGCATCGGTTTTGGGCAATGTTATTCGCTGGTGCTACCTGCTAAATAAGTCATTGCTTTTATGAAAATAAGCCAACCAGATCCAAAGCACTAGCATAAGGATTTTTTAAGCGCTTTGGAGCTGGTTGGCTAGTTGCTATTTATGACTTGAACATTCTATTGTCTATTTGCTCGGAGCCCATTCTTGTTCACACAGGTATTGTACTCCTTGCAATATCGGAGCGGGAACTGACTTAGAGATAAGCTCCCTGTCATCGATAAAGTCAACCAGCGCTTCTTTTACCTTATCATCCAGCTCCCTGCAGCTACCAAGTAATGACACCTTGCCGTTAGTTTGTATAAGTCGATTAACTGCAAGCTCATCGTATAAAGACTCCGCTATCGAGATTGGCATATAAGTCCACTTCCAGTGATTGTGTCCAGCATTAAATGAACTTAATTTGGTTAAGCACTGCGGTTAATAATTTAGCGCTAAAGGCTTCAAATAAATTACCTAAGCGTCGCTGTTCAAATCTTGATAGGTTTCTGCTCCCAGACACATCTCATCCTCTTAGCTATCCTTCTTTTTATTGATTGAATCTAAATGATAATGATTATCGTTGTTGATCTCATTTGTGTGGCGTGGTATCTTTTGCGGGTTTTTTAATATCAACCAACAAAGGAATCTCATGCGCCTCTCATTAATCGCTATTGCATTTGGGCTGTTAACTTCTCAAATGGCCAATGCGAACACCATTTCTGAGCAAATGGAACAACAGGCTAAGCAAATTAGTGTCTTGCAAACTCAATTGGAAAAACTAGTACAGCAGCAAGATAGCACTAGCGCCACTGGTGAACTGTCGCCATTTTCTTTTTCTTCTTATGGCACATTAAATTATCGCAACATTGAAGTGTTTAAGAATGTTCAAGATGTTACGCCTGAAAGAAGAGGTCAGGTGGATGTTGAGAGGTTAGTAACTGAATTTGGATATCGCTTTAACAAGCAATGGAAAGTTGAGTTTGAATTAGAGTTTGAACACGGCGGAACAGGTTCAACCTTAGAGTATGACGGCTTTGAAGAATTTGGTGAATTTGAGACCGAAATTGAAGTGGGCGGCGAAGTTGTTGTTGAAAAGCTTGAGCTGGAGTATCAACACTCAGACGCCTTTGGAGTAAAGCTTGGTCATATCTATGTTCCCGTCGGCTTAGCGAGTTCACATCACAAGCCGCATCAATATTACACAGTGCGTCGTCATCAAAGCGTTGAGAATATGCTGCCGTCAGTTTGGCATGAAACTGGCGTTGGTGTTTTTGGTCAAGTTGCTGACTTCCATTATCAAGCGCAAGTTGTCACAGGGTTAAATTCAGAATACTTTCGCACGTACAATTGGGTTGCAGCGGCAAGCCAAAAGCGTTTTGAAACAGTTAACGCTGATGATTTAGCCATGGTTATTCGTCTTGATTACGGCAATGTAAAAGACGGTAACGCAATTGGCTTTAGCTATTACACGAGCAGCACCTCTGGCAACCGTCATAAAACCAATCAACTAGATGTTAGTGGTGATATCTCAATACTCGACTTACATGGAGTATACAGCCAAGGTAACTTCAATCTTCGCGGCCAGTATTTGCTGGGGCAGTTAGATAACAGCAATGAGATCGCTAATGCAAATCGCAACACTCCTGGCTTGCACGTGGGGAACTTTGCCCAGCTGGGTAGTGAATCACAAGCACTGTTCGTGGAAGCAGGTTATAACATCGCCGACATGACTAACTTAACCAACCCATTGCATGTTTTTGTTAGTTATGACTATTCAAACCCGTTAGAAAAAGTCGATAGCGAATTCTCCACTAATCGTTTTGAGCTAACTGAACTGTCAATGGGAGTTAATTACTTCCCGACCAAAAACTTGGTGCTTAAAGGCCAAATATCAACCCTTAAATCTGCGATGGCAGAAATCCCAAATACCAATTCGTTTGAACTGGGCCTGGGCTATTACTTCTCTTTATAAATTATTAGGAAATCAAGATGAACAAGAATGTTAAATTATCTGCGTTAGCAGCCGCTACGACCCTCGCGTTGGCCGCCTGTGGTGGATCGAGTAGCAGTGATACTACGCCTGCACCAGTTGAACCAACAACGTTTGACTTTGACGCTACAGCGATGATTGAAAATTTAAATGATGGGGTAATTGTTGCTGGCTATAACGATCTTAGTAACAAGTCTCTAGCACTTTATGAAGCAACTGTTGCACTGGTTAATGAGCCAACGGCGCAGAGTCTGGTAACAGCACAGCAAGCATGGGTTGACGCTCGTAAACCTTGGGAACAAGGTGAGTCACACATTTTTGGCCCTGTTGATCAATTAAGTATCGATCCGCATTTGGATTCTTGGCCATTAGCAACGTCTGATTTAACCCGTGTATTAAGCGATGTTAGCAATATTGACGCAGCGTTTATTTCGCAAATGAATGATAACGTCCAGGGGTACCACACCATGGAATATTTATTATTTGGGGACGGCGTTGCCGATAATCAAAAGGCGATTGATGAGCTAACAGCGCAAGAGCGTGATTACCTGATGGCGACAGCTGAAATCTTTAAAGGCTACACTGGCGAGCTGGCGAGCGCCTGGACACAAGGTGTGGCCGATGATGATGGTAACCTTGGTACTCCATATGAAACGACATTCAAATCAGCGAACAATGATATTTATAGTTCACAACTTGCGGTAATAGAAGAGTTGGTCAATGGCATGATTGGTATCGTTGATGAAGTAGGTAACGGAAAAATAGCAGACCCATTTGGTGGCTCGTTGGCACAAGCTGATACTTCATTGGTTGAGTCTCAATATAGTTGGAATTCATTGACTGATTTTGCCGATAATATCAAAGGTGTGTTGAATGTGTATCAAGGTGAATTTGAAGGTAATGCCGATGCGCAAGGTATCTATGATTTTGTTGCTGCGGGCGATCAAGCCTTGGCTGACCGCGTACTCACTGAAATAGAAACGGCTATCACAGACATTGAAGCAATTGCTGGTGATAACAACATGCCGTTTCGGATGGCAATTAGTGATGAGAATGCTCGAGTGCGGATTCAAGCAGCGGTTGATTCATTAGCCGTATTACAGACAAGTTTAGAAGCTGACGTCGTTGCCTTAGTAGGCAAATGGTCTGGTAAATAAGCTGTTTCGATGGGCTGCAACGGATCGCAGCCCCTTTTATCGACAACACAATGATAGAGCAGTCGATATTTTTCATATAGCTCCCCGCGCTATATTTTAGAGTGTAATGCAATGTCTAAAAAACTATTCCTAACCTCACTTGCACTAACATTAGCTGCATGTGGCGGTTCAAATAACTCCACCACACAAACACCGAATCCTGTACCAAGCTACACGAATGTCGTTAACCTCGGTGGTGATACTACTGCAACTGACACATCAAATTCTGGTCATGGTTTTTCGACACCAGCCCCTAATCTGACTGCAACTGAGCTTGAGCAACATCTTGCCGGTGATGCTAACTTTGAAGTGGCCTTTACGACAGCGCCAAATGAGCAGCATCCGGAGTTTGATGGCCTTGGCCCTGTATTTAACAACGCTGATTGTAACTCATGTCATCAACGCGATGGGCGCCCTAGTAGCGTAGTGGTTAACCGTCACGGTGGCCCGGTTAAGCTGAGTAGTGAAGACGCTATCTTTTTAAGGATCTCTATTGAAGAGGAAGGGCTAAACTGTACTGAGCAAACGCCAGATAATAACTATTGTGCTCCTATTGCTGTGCCAACCTTTAATGATCAGTTGTTTCATCGCGGCGTGTTAACAGCCCGTCACGATTGGACTGAGAACCCGTCAGTTGGTCAAGCAGACGTCTATATTAGCTATGAGTATAGTAACTTCACTTACCCTGATGGCGCAGTGATCGAACTTAAAAAGCCAGTTTTTGATGTACGCAACCCGTATGATGCGCCAAGTGAGACATTAGCGAGCGGTGCGCCAACAAGTCGTTTATTTCAAGATGACGTAAAGTTTGGTGCGCGTAACGGCATGCCTGTATTCGGTCTGGGCTTGCTTGAGGCGATCAGTGAAGCTGATATTGTGGCACTTGCCGATCCTCAAGACACAAATAATGATGGTATTTCGGGTAAAGCAAACTATGTCTTTGACAAAATAAAGGCCAATGCTAATGATCCTTATCCCGTGAGCATCGGACGTTTTGGCTGGAAAGCGAATACGCCAACAGTACGCCAGCAATCGCTTTGCGCTTTACGTGGTGACATGGGGATCACTAATCCACTTTTCCCGAATGAGAGTATTGAGAACACACCGCTGCATGATGAATATCTTGCGCGAACTGGTTATGTCGATACAGGCATTGGCCCGGATGGCGGTCCTGAGGCTAATCAAGCATTCTCTGATGATGTGACTTTCTATGCGGAAACCCTAGCCGTTCCGGCACGCCGCAATGTTGATGATGAAAATGTTATTGCAGGTGCCGTGTTGTTCGAACAAGTTAACTGTACAGGCTGCCATACGCCATCATTTAAAACACAGACCGCAATGGATATTGGTGGCAAGCCCGCAATCGCAGCGTTGACAGCTCAAACTATTTATCCCTTTAGCGATATGTTGCTGCATGATATGGGCGAGGGCTTAAGTGATGGACGTCGGGACTTCCTGGCCTCTGGCAATGAGTGGAAAACTCGACCGTTATGGGGCATAGGTTTAACAAAAACCGTAAACCCTGGTGCAGGGTTCTTGCATGATGGCAGGGCAGATACACTGGAGGAAGCCATCTTATGGCACGGCGGTGAAGCCGTTAACGCACGTGATGAGTTTGCTAAGCTTAGCAAGTCTGATCGAGATAACTTAATTGCGTTTTTAGGATCGTTGTAAATAGCATTAATTTAAACCGAGTCATTGGCTCGGTTTAATTATTACCAACGATAACTTAGATTTAAGCGTAGTGTTTGTGCATCATCGATGTCGAGTTTATCCATGCCAAATGCAAGGTGCCAGTCTTGATCCCTAATCGCAATGCTTGGGGTTAGTCGCTCAACATCAAAGCTGGTGATAATTTGATAGTTGTTAAGTGACCACTGATAACCTATTTCAACGAAATTTGTATTATACAAGCGCGACGCTTGCATCGTTAGTGTCCCAAGCTCAGATAAATAGCTCAGTGTGAGTTTGCTCTTGGGGTCGCTGTCAAAACGATGGTCTTTAGTTTTCTCAAAGCCAGAATAAAAAGGCAAGAACGTTTCAAAGCCTTTATCGTTAATTAACGTGTTGTCGGTATTTAGGCTACCTTCGCTGTAACCATGCTCGTTGATTTTATATTTTGCATAGATATCGTCCACAGTTAGGTTAATGTTTAACGTTGGATTTATCTGCCAGTTTGCACTGACATTAGCAGTAATGCCGTCTCCCGTACGTTTAAAATCACCTAAGTGAGGGCGCTTGAGGAAGTTATTATCACTATACAGCTCACTCATACTCAGCTGCCCGATATATTGACCGGCAATAAGCGATACGTTGCCCGTTAAAACTGAATCTCGCCTGTCATCTATCCGCCAGTAACCAAGCTCTAATCCAAGCGACAGGTCAGATAGATCCAACCTATAACCGGCCATTAGCCCGGTGCTTTCTTGCGTCGTTAGTTGTAGATTAATGTTGGCATCATCTATTAACAATGTTGGGTCTTCTTGCTGACTTGCGTAATAAAGCTCGCTGGTGGCTGTATTGGTTTTTACAACGGCACTTAGTCGTTTTCTAATGCTCAGTTGTAAGTTGTTTTTAGTATAGCTAAAGCTTAGCTCATTGTGAGTGAATGCATTACTAGCATTGTTATTCGGCTTTTTTCTCCAGTTGTCATCGATAATTTGTGATATCGGCGCGATATTACTGTAGGAAAAAGAATTAAGCTTAAGTTTAAATTGTTCTACATCGTGTTGCTCTGTGGCATTAGCTACCATGGCACTACTTAGGCCAATGACAACCATTAATGGTTTTAGCATAAAGGAACCTTTCATAAAAAAGCCACGGTATTTGGTCATACCGTGGCCAGTGGTTATTGCTCTTTATTGATTAATTAAAGAGATTTTACAGAACCATCGCTGTAAACAACTAAAATGATGCTATCACGCTTAACGATTTTAGCGACCTCTTCATCACCGATAGTGATCACGCCGAGCTCTATTTGAGCGCTGGTGTCATCAGCAGCCGGCTCAGTTAGGGTGATAGTAGCCCCTTCCTCGTTGGTTACTGTGATTTGATTATCGTTCTCAGAATCAAAGTTGATAGCAAAGCTACGTTGAGCATCTTCACCTGGTACTTGATAAGTTGCCGTCACCACAGCGTCAGCAGCATCTTTGGCTGCACGGCTAGCCGCTACATCCACTTCAATATCGTAATCACCAAGTGTAACGTTAACAGTTAACTTAGCTGTTGCATCGATGTAGTTATCATCAGACTCCAGGCCATCACTAGCATCGAGCTCTTGTAACTTGGCATCATAGGTGTACGATGCATCAGTTGTAGCAAGTGCCTCTATTTGCTCGAAATCTGCCTCATCCAAATCAATAGCTAGATAGCCTAGGTCATCAATCCAGGTCCCGACAGGCCAACCACGATTTGCTACGGCTTGCCAAGCATCAACAGCTGAATCAACACTTGTCGGATTAAGCATTAGCGGACCAAAGTAAGTTTCATTGTTAAGAGCATTAAGGTCATTGATGTAACAGTTTTCCTGTACATTGCTCTCTTGAGTTCCCTCAACAGATGTCACTTCATCGCTTGAGTCATTTTGATAGGTGTGAATATCGCATACATCAAGATAATCAGCCTTACCATCTGCGTTATCATCTACCGGCGTCATGATACGTTCATTTTTATAATAACCATCATCATAAGTCGTCGTAAGCTTCTCAATGTCTAGACCAACACTAACAGTTGTTGAAACAACGGTGAAGTTTTCCCAGCCATTGCTTGAGGTCTGAGTCAACTTGAAGTTGCCCGGTTGTTCTGTGGTGCCAGCAAAGTTCCAGTGATGAGTCTCTTGGCCTTTAAATGATAAAGTAACATCGTTACCACTATTTGACACAGCAACAACAGCTGCTTCGGCATAGTGCGGCTCAACGACATAGGCATTTAAGCTGCGGGTTTCGCCATTGGCTAAGGTATCTAATGTGCCTGTTGGCTCAATTCGAATTGTACCTATGCCTTCAATTTGTGGACTATGAAATGTTAATAGGCCATCCATTAATTTTGCAGCAGAGTCAATTTTATCTAGACTAATAAAGCGCCATTCGTGGAAAATTCTATCAAAATCTTTTTCCGCATGATAACCAACGTTTCCTACCGATGCCAATGAGCCATCATTATTAATTAAACGATAATCGTCATCTAGCATATCTGCTTGTGTCGAGTTCTCCGAATGGTAGTTATTTCCAAGGTAGTCAGTAGTATAGTAGTCAGCTTCACCATCATCGTTGGCATCAACTGGTTCCATAACATAGTTATCTGCCCAGCCAAAACCATAAGAAGCTAGTAAATACTCTTTACCTAACGGACCGTCTGTAATGGTGAAATATTCATTATAAACGGTTGTTTCTTCGCCATCAGCAAAAGGGACACGCGTCGAGGTAAACTGCCATTCACCTGCACTTTCACCAGCGGCATAGGTTAGCGTTTCTGTGTAAGCATCTTTTACGACGGTGGTAACAGTATTGCCATCTTCAGATACACTGATAGTGACATGGTCTTTTAAACTAACACCATCAATGTCAAAGCCAGCGGCTTGGTGACTAGCGAGCTCTGGCGCTGCAACGGTCAACATTATGCTTATTCCATCACTTACGCTATCACTGACGCTACCCGATAAGCTAAACATTTCAGGTAATAAAATGACCTCAGTACTCATATGAACGCGACGGCTTTCGCCAGAATTGTAATCAAAAGCAGTTGGTGTGATCAATGTTAGCAGTTTGGCACTAATTGCTCCCGCGTAGGTGATTGGGTTGGTAACGGTATCAGTGGCCTTTTGCGCTAGTTCAACATCAATATCAAGCGAACCGCTTACTGGTTCTAATTCAAACTCTTCGTCTTGTAGCATGTCTAGCGAGATAGATTGCCCAAAACCAATTGACACGCCACTGGTCTCCGCAAGAGTTAAGGTAGCTGCTGCACTTGCAACTGTACCGGCGATGGATACTCTAATTGACTTATCGCCTTCCTCAACGGCAGCAGATAAACTCAATTTTGCTGTTGTTGTTCCATCAACCACATCTGCACTATAACTATGGGTAGCCATGTTATAAGTCACAACACCAGTTGCTGATGATTCAGCTGGTAAATACTCTTCTAGCGCATAGCTGGTTTTTGTTGGGTCTAGTTCATGCGCCATTGAAATTTCAGCAACAGCCATTGACAGGTCACCCAGTAAAGTGATGCTCTCAGCCTCTGCACTAACCATATCGCTGGCTGCACGAGTTAGTTCAACAAACTCGTACCCCTTGGTTTCAACTGCCTGACCAGATACTTTAGTAAGATCAAATAAGTTAGCAAAGACACGAATATCGTCAACTAGCGCTCTGCCTTTATCGATAACACTGCCATCGGTGGTTGAGTCGGCCACTGGTTCAATACGACCATCATCACCAACATTTTCTGTCTTGACTAATATTTCGTGTTCAAGGTTGACGCTTTGTTCGTTTAGATCTTCGAGCAATTCAGTGTTTTCAGCCAGTGCAGGATCTTCAAGTAGCTCTTGAGTAACATCTGCTGCACCTTCAAGGATTTGGCTTAGTGATAGTTCAAATGAGCTGTCATCACCATCGGCTGTTGCTAGGAATGAACCATCATTTTCAACAAGATCTGCTGCAGCTTCAGCAAGTTTTTCGGTTAATGTTCCTTCACTAGTGTCTGAAAATAATGCCTGTGCAATACCGGCGTTAATCAAACCATAATGCAATTCAGCATCATTATCTTCACCAGCTACTGCTGCCGCATCGTTGGTATTAGTTGGCTCTAGTGTGTTGATATCACCAGCAATACCCAGGGTATTACCTACTTCGCTTAATGTTTGAGTAACTGTTTCAACATCAACAGTAGCTTTAGATTCTACTAGTTGGGTAGCAAGGTGGGTGACGGCTGAAACGTTGACTTTAACTGGCTCTGCTCCCTCATTTACTACAGAAATGGCACTTAGTGAAAAGTCTGGTACCGTTTCAGTTAAATTAATTTCTTCACCAAAAGCAACGCCATTACAACCTGCCGGGGCATCACATAGCATCATTGTTGGTTTGCTAGTATCGGTGCTTGGCGAGATTTCAACTTTTACTGGGCCTTGATAGTCCAATAATGTAATAGTGTAAGTACCGGTTGCATCGGTTGTGATTGCAGCATCTTTTAATTCGCTATCAGTTAATGCTACCGCTACGCCATCTACATATTTAAATACAGAAACAACAGCATTGGTCAGTAGACCTTTAATTGCTTTACCTTGAACTACGGTTTCAACCGGGGCTGGTGGCTTGGTGATTGGATCATCATCTTTCTTTGAATCACTTGAGCCACAAGCGGCTAGGGCGGTGGTGATTGCAATACAGGTGAGGGTTTTATAAAACTTCATTACTTTATCCTTAAGTTTGAATTTTACAATTGTTATGTAGTGCTTTCCATTGTTAACTTTTGTTACCGTTGAAAAGTGGTTGTCATCAATCGCTTATTTAAGCTAATAAGCATGCCAACCTTTTGTTATGGTTTTATGTATTTCTTGAGCAAATTTTTCTTGAAAAAATTCGACGGCTTATAGTTACCAAATTTATTAGATAATTCAAGCACAAATTGAGTGTTTTTTGTTCTGTGTTAAGTTTTGCTGAGGTAATATCGCAAACTTAATATAAAGGATGTTGAGTTGTGTAGCTAAGACGGCGCAGGAGCGCCGTCTACGGTAGTGTGGACCTATAGTGGATAATTAAACTGGATAGATACAACGTAGGCATTGATATCGTAATCAGCTTGATAAGAACTGTTGTAAATCTTTTGTCCTTGTGCATTATATTCATGATCAATCACTGAAGTTTCTTCCATAAACATCAGTCCACCGGCGAAATCGATACTCCACTTGTTATCACTTAGGTAATTGGCGCCAGCCGTTAGCCAAGTACGGTTGTTAGCAGGGATACGGGCACTGCGGTAGTCTGGGTTTACTGGTGAAAAGTCTCGTGCGATACCTGATTTTAGCGTCCAATGGGTGTCTAATTGATACGTTGCACCAAGGGCAAAGGCCCAAACGTCAGACCAATACTCAGGAATATAGCCAATATAGCCCGCTTTATTTAGGTTTTGTGGTTGCGAAGTGCTTGCGCTAATGCTTGGTGTGGTATCTTCAGACAGCACAGAAATGTCAGTGAACTTACTCCATTGAGTCCAAGTGCCACTAAACTGTAGAGATAGCGCATCGTTTATCTTGCTATCCACACTTAAAATTAGGCTTTGTGGCGTATCTAAGCCTAAGCTAGAACGCTCAGTCTTTGCTGGTGAAACCGCCAGCTTGCCAGTGGTCAGGTCAACAACAGGCATTTTAGCACCATAGACCCCCATTTCAGGAATCGTTGGGGCTATCCAGTATTGCTCAGGATGCTGGGTGTAAGGAACAAACTCGCCAGTGATTGGGGTGTTATTTATCGTTGAATCGCCTTCAAGTGTGTAATTAACTGCAGAATGATAGCTAAGCGCTAGATTAATATTGTCGTTGACCTGATAGTGAAGGCCAAGTGTATAGCTTGGCTGAATGTCATCGCCAGATACTTCATAAAGACTGTCGCAATAGGCACTTTGAGCAACATCGCTAAATGCACCGCCACTTAGCATGCTGTAACTAGGGTTAATCCCAGCACCAATTTCACATAGACTGCTATGATCTTTATATTTACTTAATGTGCCGCTGGCATAATTTAATGCGATTGCGCCGCCAATTGATAGCTTGTCATTTAGTTGATAACTAACAGATGGTTGAAAGGCAAGGATTTGGAACTCAGTTTGTTGCGCAAAATAGCGCCCAACAAAATCATTTTCATATTCACTTGAAGTACCAAAAGGTACGGCAACAGAAAAACCAACGGCAAATTGATCGTTAATTTGATTGACATAGTGAAAGTGTGGGATTGCTGAAATGCCACCTAAGCTGTCAGATCCTTTACCTGATACAGGTAAGCCCTTGGCGCTTGTAGCGCTGGCGTTTGTAAACTTGCCATCAACGTTGACTAAGTTTAAACCTGCGCTAAATTGCGATTTTTCAAGCTTGATTAGCGCAGCTGGATTGGTGTAGCCAACACTAGCGTCAGTAAGTTGCGCACCACGACCAGCATAGGCATTGCCCATCGCGCTGGTGGATTGTTCAAAAAGCTTAAAGCCCGCAGCTTGTGCCTGTGATGTTGCACTAATAAGTGCCAATGCGACAAGCGAGTAACTCAACGGTTTATTATTCATTATACAACTTACCTTCTAAATGCTATTTCTAGAGCAATTGCTCAATTCGGGCGCAATATAGCGAATAACTGGCGACTTGTACAAGAAAATTAAACGATTGTTTTATTTTTTGGATGACTAAAAGCTCTACCGGAAGCATTGTGTCGTTCAATAGTGGCACAATGCTGTGTCGTTAATGGGCTTAACATATTAATTTAACTGGGAGTTTGAAATTAGAAAGTGATGTTTTGAGAATTGGAGCGACTTAAGAGGTACTAAGCTAGTTGACCTTGGTCATGCATACGATACAAATGGTTGAGATTAGATAGTGATTTTCAAAGAGAATTGGAGCGACTTACGAGGTACTAAACTAGTTGACCTTGGTCATGCATAAGATATAAATGGTTGAGATTAGATAGTGATTTTCAAAGAGAATTGGAGCTATTTATGAGGTACTAGGCTAGTTGACCATGCTCATGCATAAGATATAAATGGTTGAGATTAGATAGTGATGTTTTGAGAATTGGAGCGACTTACGAGGTTCGAACTCGTGACCTCGACCTTGGCAAGGTCGCGCTCTACCAGCTGAGCTAAAGTC
>CAKZQF010000181.1 GCA_937139475.1 uncultured Gammaproteobacteria bacterium
AACTCCAACCCTTTTTGCCGCCTGTGCTGGAGTCAGTCTTTTGTTCATGTGATCACTGTGCAGGTGCACACTTTTGGGTCAATGGGCAGCCATCTCAGATGGCTTCTATACAACAACATTTGGCTCAAGGTTCATCTGCATTTGCGCGGCAGGTTCAAAGATGAAAACCAATCGTGTCACCTTGCGCCCAGTCTTCCAAGAGCGCCACTCGATATCGAGGCCGTTTACTTCCCGCAATTCTTTGACGGCGGGTTCAATGACCCACTTACGTAGTTGTGCAAAGTTCTCTTGATAGCTCTTTGAAGATTCCATTACTTGATGGAACTCATCTATCTCGACGATCCATTTTCCCGTCGTCTCCCACCGTTTGAGGTTTTCATATAGGCGCCATGAGTGGATCGAACGGAGCGCGCGTGTCTGTTCTAGCTTGTAGGTCGTGAACCGTTTTTCGAGATCGACTAGGTAGGGCGCTACATGGTCTGTAAAGTTCATCTCCACAAAACCCTCACCGTTCTGGTAAGCGATGCGATCGACCCAGCGGATCTTTTCAACGGCCTCACCCTTCGCGGTCTGGTGAACGCGAGTGATGTACCGATTAAAAAGCGTGTTACCGCCTTTCTTCAACTGATCATATGCCGTGCGCTCATCGACGCCGAAACATTCGGCAAACTCGACGGCTGTAATCCGAATTGGTTTGGTAGGCGTCTTCTTGGCCAAGCTATCAAGTTTTGCCATTGCAGCACTGACTAACCGTTTTTCGGAGAGGTTCAGAGAGTGGGCAGCGTTCACAATGAGATTGCTCATTGAAACGCTTCGATTCGAAAGCGGTGTTTCACGGGATATTGGCCGTTTTTCCGACAGGTACCTTTTCATAATGTGAGAGACTACGGGTATATGTGAGGCTGTCAATCAGCCTCACATATGGGGCAGTTCCTGTGGATAGTCCCCGTATTTTCTCACAGTTCACCCGTATTTTCTCACAGTTCACCCGTATTTTCTCACATTAGCTATGTGTAAGGTAATGAAATTAAACAAATAATTCCCTATAAAAAGAATATAAAAGAAGAAAAACGAGCGCTGTCTGTGGATAACACGTGGATAAGCACAATATGTTGTGCCAAATGCGGAAAAAGGCGCATACATATCTACATGTTGTTATGATTTCAGGGGTTTGTTATAGTGAAGCTGCCTGCGACCAAATCCGTCGAAGACAAAATCGCGGGCAACTTCGTTCCTAACAAAAGGAGCCATGACAATGGCAAAGAAACCATCGACAGACAAGATAGGCCGAGACGCCAGAACCGGGCAATATATTCCCGTTTCAGAAGCGCGGAGAAGGCCGTCTACAACTGTTGTAGAAACGCGCCCTAAACCAAAGGGTGGGAAAAAGTAAGAACAGGGGCCTACGGGCCCCTGTTTGCTTAGAAAGGCCGCTACCCAGCCTACTCGTCCACCAGACCCTTAACTGAGAAACAGTGAAGGGCGCACTTATGCAAACTCTCCACCTGCGGTTCCGAGATTTGCGCGCGATGGTCTTAGGACCATATTCCAGTCGAGTACCAACCCCCAGTCATCCACGAAATATCTAGAAGCTTCCTGTCTTTTGAGAGGCTCTACCAAAACCGTTTCTTCAGGGAGCGAACTTGGCAGGAAATAGGGGGTCTTTGTTCGCATGGCGAAGCGTCCACCACAGCTTACGATTACCAAGGATAAGGGATCAATATTAATGATGCGCATATTGTGCGCATCATGTGTTGACATCGTGCGCAAAGAAGCCTATATGTCAATTATGCCTGAATGGTTCAGGCTCCGAGGCTCCACTCCAATATGGGGGGCCTTGCTTTCAAACCAAACCAAAGGAGGAACTATGATGCATTCTCAAAATATCGAGATCGTTATTTTTAAGAGGCTCATTCGCAACCGCCGTTGTCATCGCATTAAGCGAGCTGATCAACGTGGGCGGCAATGGTCTCAGATTAACGACCGCATTGATCGTTTCTCATCAGTTCCAGGCGGAATGCTAAAGGCACTTCGGCTTGAAAATTGGGTTCTTGGTTTTTCGAAAGCGAGGCTCTGTCCAGCTGGGTAACCCCGACTGGCACTCTTGGTGGAGGATCGCTTGCCTTAGGTAAGCGCACTCACTCCCGCAGCTCTTCTCAGACAATCTCTGGGTCGTTGGGCTGCCTTCATCAGGACTATAGCGGGATTGGGTGTGCCTGACGGCTCGAAGCTTTGAAAGGCTGAGAGCATGACTAAGAAGACAGTAATCGTCGGCGATGCGTTCGACAGCATGAATGCGGAAATCGACAAAGCACCAGAAACTTCTGGTGTAATCGAGGCGAAGACAAAGGCCAAAGAAGGCAATGTCAGAGCCAACCTTGCATATGGGGCTATCGCCGGTGGCGGTGTGTTCCTGACTGGCGCTGCAGGCGTCGGAATTTACGATGGTTCGTTTGACGAATTGAGTAGCTTCTGGCTTGCATACGGTCCAATTGCTGGCGGTATCTTCGGCTACTATTTTGGCGGCACTGGAACAAAAAATGGCGGCAACGCAGACAAAAACGAGTGAGGGGAAAAAAGCCCCTCGCGCTAAACCATCGCGTCTTAATGTTGTGCTTTCGCAAGCCGACAAAGACCGTATTGATCGGTTGGTCAAAATGATGGAGGCGGACACGGTGACTGATGTCACTAAAGACGCATTTCGCCTTCTAGAGTATTTTCTGAGGAAAGCTGAGAGTGGCAGCAGCTTTTTAATACAAGAGCCGGGACAAGAACCGGCTAAGCTAGAGATATTTGGTGTCACCACCAAATAATCTAACGCCCGAAATGCCACCAGCGCCGCCTCGCTTGCGCGCGCCACTCATCCCGATCTGTCTTCAAATCATTAATCTGAGTTTCAAGCATTTCTATTTTTACGGCTTGCACAGATACCTCTGACCTCAGTTTGTGGAGCTCTTCGCTTGATGCCCGGCTCTGACTGGGTGAACTGTTCTGCACAGTGTGCATTGACCAGTTCATCAAATCGTCTTCAGCTATAGTCCATCTATTATTATTGCCTCTTAACCCTATAAGGATATGGGATTTAAGCGCCCTACTGATGGTCGAGCGGGAAACTCCAACCCTTTTTGCCGCCTGTGCTGGAGTCAGTCTTTTGTTCATGTGATCACTGTGCAGGTGCACACTTTTGG
>CAKZQF010000182.1 GCA_937139475.1 uncultured Gammaproteobacteria bacterium
GCTGGTTTAGCGCCAAATGAGTCTGAGATCAGATACAAAGATTCTAAAACTGTGGCCAAATTTTATTGACCACTACATACATCGTATGTACCGCATGAACCCCCATTTGATATGGTGATTGACCAACGTTGTGATGACTTAAGCCCTCTGATACCAATTCAATCTGAGTATCTGTCAAATCAGCACTAATTATGAGAATTCTTTTAGCCAAAATCTCTCTTAATTTTGGCTTGATAGTTTGAATATATTTTTCTTTATCAAATTGCGGCCAACCACCCGTGATTATTATTGCATCAATATTTAGGTGGTCTTTTTCAGTATCGTATTCAACTGTCCGAGAGCAACGTCTATCTTGCCATAGGAATATATCGACTCTCTTACTTCTGTCCATAATTGGTGTTTTATGTTGTTATTCAACTCGTGTCTAATCCCCTTTATTCTCAGGTTTAAATTGTGAGAATCAAATCTACCAGAGAGGATGATATATCGACCAGAAAACCCTTGTTCTCTAAAATTTGTAAGCCCTTTGGCGAGCATACTTCCTAGCTCAAAGTTATTGGATCCTATATAAGCCAAAGGTTTAATACCTGTGGATGAGCCTGTTTCTAAAGGGGCATCTATCGTGATTAAAGGAATGTTCTTCTTGATAGCTTTTCTTAAAGCTCTATTCGTCAATAGCTCTGACTGTATAGGGGCTACGGCCAAAACATCAACATCTTGCTCGATAATTTCTTCAATTACCTCATTTTGCAAGCGGATATCAGAAACAATAGGTCCTTCAAAAACACAGGTTGCGTCTTTATAAATATTAGCTGCAAACTGACAACCGTTTTTTATTTCTAGATAAAAAGGTGTGTTTTTGTCTTTAACTACGATTCCAAGCTTATATTCTTTCGAATAAATTGGTGTAGAAAATGAGAGTATTAATGAAATTATAAAAAATCGAACATAGTTTAGGACGTTAGAATAAAGCATTTCTTTATTAATTCTGTTTATCATTTCTATTAATCCTTATTAAAAATACTGAGTTTCTCTTAAAGTCTCGGTCTTAAATCCATTTTTTTAGATAACAAATTAGTTAATTACCTGATACTGCGTATTGAACTTTACTAGGGCAATCTCTTTACTTGTTGGAACCAGTCTATGTATTCATCTTGCCTATGACTTACATATAAAATAGTAGTTTTTCTACTTCTTGCTAGAAATGTGAGGAAATTTAGTACTTTGTTCCGGTAATATTCGTCCAAGCCCTGCGTAGGCTCATCCATAATTAGTAATAATGGGGATTTTATTAAGGCACGGGCTATTAATATGAGTCTTTGTTCTCCGTAGGAAAGCTCATGAAACATAGTATTAAAATGTCGTTCCAATCCTAGAACTTTTAGCCACTCTTTGGAAAGACTTAGTTGACTATTAGTTAATGGCTTGTAGATACCAATTGAGTCATGAAATCCAGAAGCAATAGCCGTTACAGTCTTGCACCTAACGCGATAAGAACGATGTAATTCAGAGCTAACAATACCCATATGTCGTTTAATGTCCCAGATTGATTCTCCACTCCCACGTTTGAAGCCAAAAACCGTTACATCATTCGAAAAGCACTGAGGACATTCGCCTGTAATCAACTTGAGAAGGGTAGATTTACCAACACCATTCCTACCCACTACTAAACAATGCTCCAGCGGCTTAAGTTTGAAAGTTATGTTACTTAGGATATCTTTTCCTTGAAGTGACACTGTGCAATTATTAAGTTCGAACAAGTAGTCAAAATTATAGTCAGGCTTGAAGTTATAGTTCAGAGAGGGAAGATTCTTATTTTCCTCTAGATTGAGATCTAAAGTTTCGATTTGCTCTTTCAATTGATATTTAGCAAGAGACTTAAAATAACCATTTTTGACAGAAGCAAATTTTGTGCACCAGTCGGGAATATCGGTTGTGTTATTTAATATTAGTATTACCGTACAGCCATTGTGGTTAGCCGTTTCAAGTGCTTTCGAAATTATAGTACAAGAGTGTTGGTCCAGCCCATCAAATGGATTTTCACATACCATAGTTTCAGCGCCTTCTAGTAACGCCTTTAGAATTGCTACTTTTCTATTTTCACCCGTTGATAATTGACGAAGACCTGTTTCTAAAGTTGTTCTCAGGTCAAGCAAATCTATTAATGGACTATGGAGCTGTTTTTTAGGAAGTAGCTCTTTTACTAGAGTTCCTGAATCCATTTCGTTTGTGTAGTCAGAGTTATCAAGTTTTAGTTCTAACTCGTACGTTGTTTGCAATGATCTAAATGAAATGATTTTAGCAACTTTTGAAGAAGATCTGGATTCTTGATGACATCTGTCGAATTCACTTTGTAGCAGATCAATTAGTTGCTGTTCACCACTACCTATATGGGTTAAGACACACCAAGCATCTTTTTCGCGTATTCTCCAACTATCAATAGAGAGAGTTGGAGAGACAACATCATTAAATTCATACATGTGCTAGAAGCTAGCCAGTGAATCTCTAGTTAAATCTTTAATGCTTTTTGCACCAGTGAGTGTCATTGCTACTTGCATCTCTTTCTTATAAAGGTCTAAAAGGTGTTCGACACCAGTCTGTCCTTGAGCGGCCAATGCATAGATATAAGAACGTCCTATCATTGCACAATCAGCTCCGAGAGCTAACATTCTAACGACATCTAATCCATTTCTAACGCCAGAGTCTACTAGGATTTTAATATCTCCTTTCACAGCATCAGCTATCTTCGGCAAGGCTTTGACTGAGGAAAGAACGCCATCTAGTTGCCTTCCACCATGATTAGAAACCACGATACCGTCAGCGCCGAAGTTTACGGCGTCTCTTGCGTCGCTTTCGTCTAAGATGCCTTTGATTATCATGGGGCCTTCCCAAAAGTCTCTGATCCATTCTAGATCTTTCCAGCTAATAGAAGGGTCGAAATTATTGCCTAACCATCCTATGTAATCTTCTAACTTAATTTGCTCGCCACGGTATACGGAAATGTTCCCTAAATCATGAGGGCGACCAAATACCCCGACATCCCATGCCCATTGCTGATGAGTCACTGCTTGAGCGATTCTTCTGATACTTGCGTATTTTCCACTCATACCTGAGTGCATGTCTCTATATCTTGCACCGGGTACAGGCATATCCACGGTAAATACTAATGTTTTAACTCCAGCAGCCTTTGCTCTTTCTAGGACGTTTTTCATAAAGCCTCTGTCCTTTAAAACATACAACTGGAACCACATCGCTCGGTCAATTTCAGGCGTTACCTCCTCAATAGGGCAAACTGAAACTGTAGACAAAGTAAATGGAATGCCTTTGTTCTCAGCCGCTTTTGCTGCCTGAACTTCTCCTCTTCTAGCGTACATGCCAGTTAAACCCACTGGCGCTAAAACTAATGGCAAATCTAACTTTTCATCGAATAACTCAGTTTCCAAACTAAGCTCTGACATGTTGCGCAATACCCGTTGCTTTAATGCAACATCCTCTAAGTCTGTGCAATTTCGATTCAACGTAGTTTCAGCATACGAACCACCGTCGATATAATGGAATAAAAAAGGTGGAAGCTTAGCCTTCGCCGCTTCCCTAAAATCTGTTGATGCTGAAATTATCATCGATAAACTCTTTTTAGAAATAAAAAAACAGTAGCGTCCTTGCTACCAACTAAAAACCACAGGAAGTAGCGTGTTTTAACTTTCAATAACTGTTTGGGATTGTGCACCTAGACCGTCAATTCCAAGAGTGATTTTGTCACCTACATTTAGATAAACAGGGGGTGTTTGACCTAAACCTACTCCCGGTGGAGTACCCGTCGATATAACATCTCCCGGTTTAAGCGTTGTAAACTGGCTTAAATAATGGACAATATAAGCAGGTTTGAAAATCATCGTGCTTGTATTGCCGTCTTGATATCTTTTACCATTAACCTCTAACCACATATTAAGGTTGTGAATGTCTTTAACTTCATCCCTAGTAACTAGATAAGGGCCTATTGGACCAAAAGTGTCACAACCCTTCCCTTTGTCCCATTGATTGCCTCTTTCAATTTGAAAGTTACGTTCTGAGACATCATTACAAACACAATAGCCTGCGATGTGTTTTTCAGCGTCTTCTTCAGACACATAAGACGCTTCTTCACCAATTACTATTGCTAACTCCACTTCCCAATCCAACTTATTTGAGTTTCGAGGTTTTTTAATGTCGTCATTAGGGCCACAAATAGCACTGGTAAATTTTGAAAATATCTCTGGCTCACTCGGTATTGGCATATTAGATTCAGCAGCATGATCTGCGTAGTTCAAACCTACGCAAATAAATTTACTTACATTGTTTACGCACGCACCAATTCGAACACCGTTTTCAACTATCGGTAGAGTAGTGATATCAAGAGCACTTAAACGAGCCAAATTCTCAGGCAACAAAGTAGTTCCATCTATATCTGGATAAAGTGACGACAAGTCTCTAACATTACCATCGTCGTCTAAAATACCCGGTTTTTCTCGACCTTCAGGTCCAAAGCGTAAAAGTTTCATTATGTTTCCTACTAATTGTTAATCGTTACAAAGCCGCCGTCGATTGGGAAATTACTACCCGTGATAAATGACGCTTCATCTGAGCACAAGTACTTCACAAGTGCTGCAATTTCTTCAGGAGTACCCATTCGACCAATAGGTTGTGTTTTTGACAGTTTTTCGAACATCTCGTCTTTGTTGTCTGGATAGTTTTTTTCAAGGTAACTATCAACAAAAGGCGTATGCACTCTACCGGGGGCGATGCAATTACAGCGAATCCCGTCTTTAACATAGTCTTTTGCTATGGAGTAAGTCATGGTAAGTACCGCACCTTTACTCATTGAATAAGCGAATCGGTCTGGTATACCTACACTTGAGGCGATTGATGCTAAATTAACAATTACACCAGTCTTTTTTCTTTTCATATGAGGAATGGCTGCATATGAGCAATTGTAAACACCTTTCACATTAACTTGATAAACACGGTCAAGCTCTTCTTCAGATGTCTCTTCTAAAGTACCAATTGAACCAATACCAGCGTTATTGATAAGAACGTCAATTCTGCCATTTTTTGATTCGATCTCATTGAACACATCAATTGCTTCGCGGTGCTTTGCTACATTAAGTTCTACAGCAGAAGCTAATCCACCATTAGATATGATTTCATTGGCAGTTTTTTGCGCCGATTCATAAGACAAATCAACGACAACTACTTTATGACCTAGGTCAGCTAACGCTTTACTAATTGAATAGCCAATGCCGCTACCACCACCTGTTACTACAGAAACTTTTTGATTATTCATTTCTAACTCTCATCACTTAGACTTAATATTGTTAATTTTGTAAAAAGTACGTGCAGAATTAACAAAGATATTTTCGATTTCTTCAGGTGACCAGTCGGCAACCAACTCATTAGTTAAATGTATCCATTGAGACATAGCGCACTTCAAGTTGACTACGGGCCAGTCACTTCCCCACATGATTCTTTCTGAGCCAAAAACATCACGAACATGTTCGACATATCTTTTGTAGTTGTCAGCGCTTGTCTGGTTTGCGTTAGCTTCCGTAGTTAGTCCAGAAATCTTGATATAGACATTTTCGGTCTTAGCAAACATCTTTAGCTTCTCTGCCCAAATATCGAACTTTTGATTAGCAATATTTGGCTTTGCACAATGGTCAATAACGACTCTAAGTTTTGGATATCTGGAAGCTATATAGAAGATATTTTCCAAATGCTCTAAATGAACTAGTGCATCAAACGTAAGATCCAATTTTACTAGCTGTTCGAATACTGGAGAAAATGACGGATTTAAAATCCAGTCAATATCCTCAATATCTTGCAACATGGGCCTTATTCCTTTGAAAAAGGGGTTGTTAGAAAACTCTTCTAAACGCTTTGTAACGGAACTGGAAGGTTTCTCCATGTCCACCCAACCTACGACTCCCGCTATAAAATCATTTTCTTCAGCCAAGTCTAAAAGGTATATAGTTTCCTCTTCAGTTGCTGCTGCTTGCACTAATATTGATTGAACAATCCCAAGTTCTTCAGCAAGAGTTCTGTAGTCTGCTGGTAGAAAGTCCCTATATAAGATAGTCAAATCAGGTGTTAGCCAGTCGTAATCACCTCGGATCATTTGCCAAAAATGCTGATGGCTATCAATTATGCTGCCAGAGTAAATAGACATAATTTATAGCTCGCCCGGAACTGGAGCTTCTTCTTTAATTAGCCCCTGATCTTTTAACGTCTTCCAAAACTCCTGAGGAATATGTTCGTTAAACAACTCGGCAGTCTTTATCATTCGAGCTTCACTACCTATGCCGGGAATAACTGTTGCCACGGTTTCATGCGCTAGTGGAAATTGAAGAGCTGCGGCTGCTAACGTGACGTTAAAATCGTTGCATATATCTTCAATGTCAGAAACTCTTTTTATAATTTCTCGAGGGGCAGGGGCATAGTCATACATTGGCGTACTTTTACCCTTGACGCCTGTAGCTAATATGCCTGAATTATACGGGCCCCCCAAAATTATCGAGGCTCCATGTTCTTTACACTTAGGAAGAAATGAGTCTATAGCGTCTTGTTCCAGCAATGAATAACGACCTGCTAGTAAAAAGCAATCGAATTGACCTAACTGCATAGCTCGCTCACAAATTTCAGTCTCATTAACACCAAGACCAACGGCTTTTATTTGTCTACTACTTCTTAGTTCATCTAAAGCTTTATACCCGCTTGTTTCAAGCTGCTTATAGTAATGAAGGTCTTTTGCCTTATGTGTAAACGCGCCTATATCGTGAACGAGTAATATGTCTATCGAAGCTAAACCAAGGCGCTGCAAGCTGTCTTCATATGACCTCATTATTCCATCATACGTGTAGTCGTAATGAGCATCGAATGGCATCGGTGTATCAAATTCATATCGAAGTTCCGACGTGTTTGCATGCACGTCACGAGTTAAGATACGACCTACTTTTGTTGATAATACGTATTCAGACCTATTTTTTTCACGGAGGACATCTCCAACTCGCCTTTCACTTAAGCCAAGACCATAGCGAGGAGCTGTGTCAAACAAATTTAGTCCACATTCAAGAGCACGATTAAGGGTTAGTTGAGCTTCCGCATCTTCAACTTTCTTATAAAGGTTGCCTAAAGATGCTGCTCCAAACCCCAATGTGGTAACCTCAAGGTCAGTATTCCCTAGTTTCTTTTTTGCTATATTCATATCTATACTCAAAACTCTTGTGCTTTACTTCAGTTTTTTAACAAGATTAACCTATGCTCCGCAAGCAGGGCTAAATTCTGTATTTGCATTATTTGCCTGATTTGAATCAAAGTGCTTGTAGGTGAGTATGAACTCCTTATGACCTAGAGCCTCTGACTTACTTTCTTTTCCTCGCGAAACTTCCACTACAAGGTCAAAGATTTCTTGTCCTACTTCTTCTACACTTTTAATACCTTCAATAACAGTACCCGCGTTAATATCCATATCATCAGACAGGTTGCGGTAAGTATGAGGGTTCGCACAAATCTTTATAACTGGTGAAATGGCGGAACCGACGACAGAACCTCTACCTGTTGTAAATAGTGTCAAATGACAGCCTGAAGCTATCATTTCAACGATTTCAGCATTGTCTGAAATATTCGGAAAACCAAAAGTAGGTTCTCCATCTGGCACTACATCCATAAGAAATAGTCCTTTCTTCGAAGGTAATTCGCCCGGTATGATAATGCCGTTTATTAATGATGCGCCTGATTTAGCATAAGCACCCATCGACTTTTCTTCCTGTGTAGTCAATCCACCTTCAGCATTACCCGGTGCAAAACTGCCATATCCCATTTTGGTGTAATATTTTTCTGCTTTTTCGACACACTGTAGTAGCTTTTGGCCAAGCTCAGGAGTTTCTGCTCTTTCCTCCATGATATGCTCACAACCAATCAATTCACCTGTTTCTTCAAAGATACACGTTGCATCTTGTTCTATTAGCCTGTCAAAGCAAACACCAACAGCAGGATTAGCACTAATTCCGCTAGTACCATCTGAACCACCACATATAGTACCAATGACCAATTCTGAAATACTCATGTTAACAGGTTCTAATTGTTGAGCCGATTCAAGAATAGCCTTCGCATGAGTTACTCCTTGCTCGATTGTAGAAGTAGTACCACCAGCTTTCTGAATGACCAATGTTTCAACTGGCCTTCCGCTTTCTTTAATTGTCTTTTCTAAGTCTTCTCTATTGAAACCTTCGCAACCGAGAGATACTAATACGACTCCACCAACGTTAGGGTGTGTGCAAAGACTTTTCATCATTTGTAGAGAGTAATCATTCGGGTAGCAGCCCGGAAAGCCAATAAGTTGGACATCAGGATCATTCGTGTGAGAGACGATTGTTTTGGCGACGTGATGTGCACACTCTACTAGATATGCTATAACGACTACATTACGAATACCCTTTCTTCCATCGCTACGTAAATAACCTTTCATCCTATTGCTCTCCTACTCGTGATTGTCTCGTGTGTGACGGAATGTAATCGCTTTTCATATTATGTATGTGAACGTGTTCACCTACATTTATATTTTGCGTAGCCGAACCGATAGGTACTCCATATCTAATAATTTGCTCACCTTTATTAATTGATGCTTTTGCTACCTTATGCCCAAGGTCAATTGCCTCCAGCAACTCATAATCTTGACCATTAATAGAAATCTGCTCGCTTGCTTCCAGTTGTTGGCAGCAAATCAAGACATTGTCGTTTGCATGAAGAGTTACCAATTTTGCCGTCATTTCTTGCACCTGATTAAATATGAAACTTATTTTTAAATATAAAAGTAATGTCAAAAAATGACTTTGTCAATATAAAAGATGGTTTTAAATTTGAAATGGTATAGAGGGTTCGATATCTTTAGTAGGTTAGTTATTTATATATTGAACTTGGAGAACTAAATGGTCGGGAAGAAACAATATTCCGCTCCAGCACTAGAAAAAGGCTTGGACATAATAGAGTTGTTAGCTATGGAAGAAGGCGGACTGAAAGTGACGGAAATTACAGAAAAGCTAAATAAATCGGTGGGTGAGCTTTTCCGAATGTTAATGGTTTTAGAACAGAGGGGGTATGTTGAAACTATAGATGGAACTGACAGATATAGATTATCTTTGAAATTATTTGGATTGGCTAATCGTTTTCCTCCTGTAAAAAGACTTTCTTCAATTGCGGGCCCCGTAATGAAAAAGTTGGTTTTCAAAATTGAACAGTCATGTCACTTAGTAACGTTTTATGACGGACAAGGTCACGTAATTGCACAACAGGATTCACCTTCTGCTAGAAACTTCTGTGTGCGACTAGGAGCGAGCGCCCCATTGATGAATACTTGTTCAGGCCATGTCTTACTCTCTTATGCTAGCAAAGAGCGCTTTACTATGATGCTGGAAAAAATCCCAGAACATCATCCAAAACCTGATTTAAAGGGTTTCGAACTTATTTCGAAAAGAATTACTGAAGTGGGTTACGAATCTATGAGAAGCCGTCAGGCACAAGGTGTGAATGATATAGGCTACCCTGTTTTTGACAGCTCTGGAGATGTGATAGCGGTTTTAGTGTGTCCTTTTATGGAATTTATTGATGGGTCTCATCCAACTTCCTTTGAAGAAGCAAAAGATTATATCTCTGACGCAGCGCTAGAAATGTCAAATCTACTTGGTTTTTATAGTTAAAAAGTGCCTCGAAATAATGGCTTATTCAAATATGAAAACTATTTTTATAAAAATACCTTTGTAAAATAGTTACTTGCGTTTGTGGTGGTTGTTTTTTGACAAGTTTTTGTTGACGGTAGGAATATTAAATTGTAGCTTTTATTACGTATTTAAAAATAGTTTGCGTATATGCAATCGTACAATAATGTAAACAACAAGGTCGAGAAATATGAAAACGTTTAAGCCAAGTAAGTTAACCGTAGGGGTACTAACTGCACTTAGCGCTCTTTTGAGTACCAGTGCTCTTGCTCAGGATGCAGATGAAGCTAAAAAAGTTGAAAAAGAAGGAGGCGACAGCTTTCTTGAAAAGATCATTGTGACAGGTTCTGCTAGGAAGGGAACAACTGCCTTAGAGACTTCTTATGGCGTTGCAGTTCTAGATTCGGAAGACATTCTTAAAACTAACCCTGTTGGACTTACAGCGGTAGTAGATGCGATTCCGGGCTTACAAGGTGAGTTTTCAAATGGTGAGACCAACTCGAACCTTAATGTTCGTGGTACGCAAGGTGGTTTCATTTCTTTCATCAGTTTACAAGAAGATGGGTTACCAGTTCAGTACTCTCCTTTCTTTGCTGAGTTTGAAATGCGTCATGATTTAAGCTACCGAGGTGTTGAAGCTGTTCTAGGTGGTCCTTCAGGTATATTTACCGCACAAGGTGCAGGTGCGACTATCAACTACTTAAGTCGTCGCCCAACAGGTAAGCCTGAAGGTGAGGTTGCATTTTCAATGACAGACTATGGTCAATTCAGAACTGACTTCTTCTACGGCGGTGATATTAACGATGATGGTTGGTCTGGAGCAATTGGTGGCTTCTATCGTCAAGGTGATGCAGTTCGTGATACTGGCTTTACAGCATCTGCTGGTGGTCAACTCCGAGCTAGTCTAACCAAAGATTTTGGTGATGGAAATATCACTTTTGCTTACAAAAAAATCGATGACAAATCTCCTTACTTCAACCCACTCCCATTAGATACTAGCGATCCTTCTTCTCCAAAAGCACTAGCAGGCTTCGACGCACGAACTGATTCGCTAATGGGACCTGACGTGAGAATCATTAACTCAAGGCGTCCGGGTGGTGAAATTGTTCAACGTGATTTAGCTGACGGTAACGTGTCTAAATCTGATCAATTTACTATTAGCTTTGATTACTTCTTTGAAGGTGGTTGGAGCCTTTCTGAAAAGTTAAGATTCAGCAATACTAGAACTATTGCTCACGATTTTCGTGGCGGTTCTGACGGCGGGTTAATGCAAGCAGAAGAGTTTGTAGATAGTCAGTTGGCTGTATTGCAAGGTGCTTTCGAAGGTGTTGAGTCTGTTCAATTAGTTAGAGTAAATGATGGTCAAGTAATCTCTGATCCATCTACACTTAATGGAAATGGCTTGTTAGCTATTCATGATTCTATTGAATACGACAGACAAACACAGAATTTCATCAACGACCTTAGGTTGAACTGGGAAAGTGAACACGGCGATGTATTATTGACCTTTGGTTTACAAAGCTGGAGGGTAAATACTGAGTCAAGTAACCCTCAAGATAAATTCCTAATTGATATTCGTCCAAATGCAAATAGATATAATGTACAAGGTCTAAACGCTGACGGTGAAGTGATTGCTAACTTAACTGATGGTGGCATCATCACACACGGTTCTTTAGATAACCACGGTGGTTTAGAGACAGATTCAGATAACTTATACTTTAACGCTGAGTTCCAAGTTACTGAAGATTTGAGAATTGATGTTGGTGCTCGACACGAAGAAGCAACGGCTACTGGTTTCGGTGAAGATGTTAGTTTCGGTGTTGCTATTGAAGGAACTCAAGACAACAATATTCTTGCTGATGACGTTCGTTCAATCACTCGTAACGGTAACATCTACACTGGAACTATTGATTACGAAACAGATTCATACACTATTGGTGGTAACTACACAGTTACTGATGATATTGCTATCTATGCTCGTTGGGCTTCCGCTGAAGATATGAACTTCGTTAATGAGTTCACCTTCTACAACATTCCGTCTTTCGGCGCAGCTCCGGGTTCTAACTTAGGTTTGAGTGATACTCCTGCTGATCTTACGTTTACTGAAGTTGGTGCTCGCTACCAAGGCGAAACTATCGGTGGTTACATTACGTTCTTTGATACAGAACACAAGAACGCAGGTAGTATCGTAGCAAGTGATACTGGTGCTGCTGAAGTCCTTACTGCTGATACACTGGCTTCTGGTTTCGAGTTTTGGTTAGACTACAGCCCAATTGAAGGTTTAGATCTAAACTTAAGTGGTGTGATAATGGATGCTGAGCGTAAATCAGCTAGCGGTTCTTTACCAATTAACCGTGTACCTGAAACTCAAATCCGATTCTCTCCTACTTATGAGTTTGGTAATACAACCGTTTTCGCTAGTATCCAGTACTACGGCGAACGCAATCATGATGATGCAACAGCAGCTTCAGCAGTTACGCTACCATCATATACTCAAATCGATTTAGGTGTTGATATTAACGTTCTAGAAAACCTAACTATCGGCCTTCGAGCACTGAATGTAACTGATGAGTATGGATTTACGTCGGCAAACTTCCGAGGTATCTCTCCAACAGCTCCAGTACGTTACACTTCGACAATTCCGGGTCGTAACTTTAGCTTATCAGCGAACTACAAATTCTAATCGCAAAAGCTAAATAAGATAATAGCGCCCCTTTGGGGCGCAAAGTATTTTTATATTGATACAATAGGAAATAAAATGTCGTATTCCCACCTTGAATCCTTTCCTCCTAAATTACCCGGTAGAGATTATTTATACCAACCATTTACTACCGAAGAATGGAACGCAAGCTCGTTTGCTACAGAAGAAAATTTGCAATGGTTTAGAGATGCGCGTTATGGCATGTTTATTCATTTTGGATTGTCAACATACCAAAATGGTGATCTGTCATGGGATATTTGTCATACAAGAAAGGCTCCAGACTTTGGAAACGGACCTTTTGCTGATGAAGAATGGACTTCTTGGGGAAACCATTTTGAACTAGAAAAGTTCGACGCTGATGAATATGTAGATTTGGCAAAGCGAGCGGGGTTTAAATATGTAGTGGTGGTTGCTAAACATCATGATGGTTTCCATATGTGGGACACAGAGCAATCAGATTTCAAGATTACAAATACTCCTTTTGGGCGTGATTTTGTAAAAGAGATTATTGAAGCGTGCCAAAAAGCATCAATGCCTGTTGGGTTGTATTACTCTCAAAGGGATTGGTATCACCCCGATTATATGCCTGTTGACCCTGAAAAAATAGAGCGCCAAACCAGTGTAAATTGGACCCTGAAAGAGGGGATTGAAAGTCCCGTTGGCAACGAACATTGGAAATATATAGCTTATCAAGAAAATGTAGTGAGAGAGCTTTGTACTAGGTACGGCAAGCTTGATATTTTCTGGTGGGATGCTCTATGGTGGGGTGGCATGTTTACAGCAGATATGTGGGATGCTGAGAAGGTTAACAGACTCGTTCGAGAGCTACAGCCTAACATCATAATAAACAATCGTTGTTCTATTCCCGGAGATTTTGATACGCCAGAAAAGCGACTTGGTGCATTTCAAAACTGGAGACCTTGGGAGTCTTGCGTTTGTTTGACTGATAGCTGGAGTTATAGTGGTACACCCGTTAAACCTCTAAAAGATTTAGTTGCTATGCTAACAATGACAATTTGTGGCGATGGTAACCTACTGATGTCATGGGGGCCACATTGGGACGGTGAATTTGACAAAGCTGAGGTCGAAGCTCTATTGGAGATGGGAGATTGGCTTGGTAAACATGAAGATGCTATCTATGGTACTCGCGGTGGCCCTTGGAAACCGGGCACTTGGGGTGGCTCAGTTTACCGTGACAAGAGTATCTATTTACATATTATTTCGATAGTAGGTAACAAACTAGAGCTACCAAAATTGCCGCAAACAAAAATTGAGAAAGCTACAATATTTAATTCAGAAGCAGAGCTTGAGATAAGGGAAACGGAGAACTCTATTGTTATTGTCATACCTGATGAATTTAAATGTTCTCCTAGTTTAATACTCAACTTGCAAGTCGATAGGTTAGTAAAACAAATTAAGCCTTTGGATAGTGCGCCACCTTCTCCTTTTATGGATATTTGTGCCTACGGGTATAAATATGACGGTGACGTATCTATAACTCATGGCTCTACTATCAATAATAGAGAACCTTGGGTTCTATTAGATTTTGACAAGGTCATCAAGTTAACTGCCTTGGTGCTCGACCTAAATAAAGTGGCGGACAGCCAAGAAATAGTGTTATTAACTTCCAAAGACGGCAACGATTGGACTGATTGGGGAAAAGTTAATACATCACGTTGTGAAATAGAAATCACTTGTTATGAGTCAGGAGCATGGATTCCGGGTAACGATGTTCGTTTTGTAAAACTACAATCTAAATTAGATATATCAACACCGATTACCTTAAACGATGTTACTTGTTTTTCACGTTAGAAAATTTAATTGAGCGCCAATTCATGACTTTTAAAAGTAACACTAAAAAGAATTCTAGTTCATTATCCTACAGAGATATCTTTGGGTACTCTCTAGGTGAAGGGGCAAATTCACTTGTGATGAATAGTATTTCCACCTTCGCAATGATCTACTATACACAAGCGTTAGGGCTGAATCCTGTTTATGCCGGAATTGCAATGTCTATAGCCGTATTGTGGGATGCTATATCAGATCCTATCATGGGTTTTATCACTGACAATACCAAGAGCCGATATGGACGACGTCATCCATATATTTTCGTTGGTGGTATATCAATGGCAGTTCTACTCTATGCTGTATGGGCTGTTCCGTCATTCATTCAAACTTCAGAGATGAAGATATTCGCGTACTTAGTCGTAATGAACATACTACTAAGAACTGCATTAACTCTCTTTTTCGTACCCTATAGTGCTGTAGGTTTCGAAATGACGACGGACTATGAAGGCAGATCAAAAATTCAAGGCGTAAGACAAGTCTTTAATATGATTGCTAACTTCTTAGGGCCAGCGTTAGCTTGGGCATTATTTTTCCCAAAAACCTCCGATGGCTCTAAGGCAACTGATAATCCCCAGAACTTTATAGACATGGGGCTAACATTTGCAATTGCTATAGTTTGTCTGACTATATTGACTACTACTCTGACTTATAAATACAAAACTAATAGACCATCAAACTCAACGGGACAAACAAATCGTTTAGGTCTTAAACATTTCTTGACTACCAATAAGGATATCTTGTTCGATAGTCACGCGAGATGGGTATATGTATTTGCTTTTTTAGCTGTTCTTAATATGGTTATCGTAAGTTCACTACTCACGTTCTTCTATGTCTATTTCATGAAAATTGACGGTAGTGATATTTCGATTGCTCAATTTGGTGCTGTCATTGGTAGTGCTATAGGTGGCCTATTGGCTACTAAGCTACCCCATTACTTTGAAAAAAAGGGTACTATCCTTATTGCATGTGGTATGAGCATCTATGGTAACGTAGTCGTAGCGTTACTATTCTTACCCGGATATTTATCTCCTGAAAGCTCTACAGGTTTCACTTTCTTTGTGATTATGAATGCGATTTATTGGATGGGGTCAGGAATTATGATTCCTACAGCAGTAGCTATGATTGCTGACATCGCAGAGATTAACAAATACAAAACTGGAGAACTTAAAAACGGCTCTTATTCTGCTTTTTATAGTTTTGTATTTAAGGCTGCTATTTCTTTTGCTTTACTGGTCTCTGGTATTATTTTGAGCTTCATTGGTTTTGATACGGGAGCTGAGCAACACTCGAACGATGTAATTTGGAATTTAGGAGCAGCGATGCTACTAGTTGGTCCTATTGTATGTATCTTTGCTGCATTTGCTATTTCAAAGAACCGTATAACAAAAGACTTCCTAAATTTAGTTAGGGCACAAGCATCTAATTAATCACATTATATTTAAGGTTGTGGAGTACAGAAATGCCAATATCAGAAACAGCTATTTTCGGTTCAACAAACCCTAAAGTGTCCAATGATGGAACCAAACGTTTTGTATCGATCATTGGACTTGAAGAAGAGAAAGAAGTGTACTATCGAGAGCTTCACGCTAATGCTTGGCCTGCGGTTATCGACCGACTAAAAAAGTCTAATATTCATAACTACTCAATACACTTAGGTGAAATAGATTCGAAAAAATACCTTTTCAGTTACTTTGAGTATTCTGGAACTGACTTTGAACAAGATATGGAATATATCTCACAGGATGAAGATACTCAAAGATGGTGGAAAGAGACTGATCCATGCCAAATAGTTTTAGAGGGAGTTAAGAATGGAGAGCGATGGAAAGGACTTGAACAGGTATTTTGGCTGAAATAGTATTACCACAAAGAAAGTAGCTTATATGCTAATTCATTCAATAAAACGGAGTTTGACTTACTCATTGGAGGTGTCAGGAAGCTAGCAATAGGTTTCACGCTAATTGAGCGAGTCATAGTGATCGTTATCTAAGGTTTTTTAGCAGCTATATCAATTCCTAAGTTCATTAATGTAAAAAGCGACGCACAAGCTTCTGTCGTCGCTGCTATTGGTTCTGCTTTTAAAAGTGTTGTTGTGTTAGCGCATGAGAAATATCTTGCAGGAGGCTATAACGGTCCCGTAGACAATCTAGACTTATATGACACTGGTGGCACTAGTTTAATGGATATGAATAGTAATGGATGGCCAGCTCAAAGTTGGCTTTCCTTCGAGGCAGATCCTCAACTTAATAATACTGCGGATTGCATATCAGTTTGGGAAGCAGTCTTGAACAAAAATCCTCCTACGGTCTCTACAAATAGAGATTATCGTGTTATATATAATGCTAACAGTTGTACTTTTACTTAAGTCTCTGAGAATTCTTTTTCTATTTTTTAATAATTCCAATAATGGATAAGTTATTATAGACACTGCTTTATAGTTCTAAAATAGCTTCAGCAACTCTTAATAACCTAAATATCTTCGCTGCCTTCACTCATTTTAAGTTTCCAAAATATATGAAACTACAAATTAAGACCTCTACTTCGTTTTAAAATGACAAGCTTTTCTTATATGCAAAGGTTTTGTGAGACATTAGTTTCTTGGTTTGTACATTACTAAAATCGGTTTCAGTGTTCACCAATAGGTGTTATCACGTTTCATCTAATAGAAGTCCTTTTCTAAAAATACTAAAAAAATAAGTAAGCGTCCGGGCAAAAACACATTCTTCTAACTAATTTTCGATCGTAAAGTTGCTCCAAGTTAATTGATAGGAGCA
>CAKZQF010000183.1 GCA_937139475.1 uncultured Gammaproteobacteria bacterium
AATGTGCCGCACTAATTGATTATTCGCCCTGAGTTTTTCCATCGCTTTTTCAAGATAAGAAATGGTTAATGATTGCAGTGGCTGTAAATCATAAATGGGTTTACCAAAAGATCGCGAAACCATTATCTGGTGCTGCTCGACAATATCTTCATGGAAGTTAAAACACTTCTGGCCATTAAGCTCGCGGGAGGTTCTTTCAATGGTAATGCCGAACTGCGCTCTGATAGCGTCTTTATCGTACTCGGCCAGTTCCAAAGCAGAGTGAATACCCAGTTGATTCAACTTGGCAGCGGTCTTTGAACCGACTCCCCAAACTTCACCCACAGGGAAGCGAGTTAAAATCGCTTTCCTTTGTTCATTATCATCATCGATACAACACACTCCATTGGCACGATTAACCTTTTTGGCAACCACACTGGCGACCTTGCATAATGTTTTATTACTACCAAAACCTACTCGTGTCGCTAGTCCGGTTTGTTGTTGTAGAGGTCCGGCCGGTAAAAGCGTTGGAATTAGCCACTTCGCATATAACATATTGATTAATATAGTTTTTAGGACAAAAGTTTTACTAAACTAAAGCCTTTATCGCGACAGTGACTCCTGAAGCTGCTTAAACTGCCCCTGAATCACTGCTTTTTCCTGAAGAATCATCTTGTTCTCATCGAATAGAACTCCCACTCTATTCTGAGCGGCTATCATATCCGTTTTAGTGGCCTCCAATGCTTGGGATAGCACGGCCACTTGCTTATCGACGTCTGCTTTCTGGCTGGTGAGCGCGGCAATATTATCCACCAATTGTTCGCTTTTATGCTGCTGCTCCCGACTTTTTACCGAGGCGTCGTTAAGTTTATGCTCCCAGTTCTGGATATCGACCACTTGCCTATCTAGGGTGCTTTTGTTCATCGCATTGGCCTGTTCGAGCTCATGCGTTTGTCGTTGTAAGTGCGCATTAGTGTCTATCAGTTCGGACGCGCTTGACTCGGCTTGGATGAGCCGGTGTTGCAGGTCTTGAATCTGGTCTTTCAGGCCCTGGTTAACCACATGGAATTGCTCGCGTTCCTGCTGCCGATCTTCGGCGGTGCGTTGCTGGTAGTGTTCAAAGTGATCACGAATATCCTTATTTTCCTGCTTGAGTTCTGCAACGCTTTCCTTTAATTCAGCAGTTCGTGAAAGAGCTTCGTCGCGTTGAGCCTCTGCCGTTGCTAGCTTAATGCGTACCTCTTCCAGGGACTTGCCTTGCAGGGCTTTTGCTTCGGTAATTTGCGATAGCTGGGCGTTCACATCCTGTTGGCGGTCGGTAAGCTGCACAATGCTATTACGGGCCTCAGTCAATTCTTTTCGGAGTTCCTCATTCGATGCCTTGAATTCGTTGCGGGATTGCGCAATGCGCTGGTCGGCCATCTGCTGAACTCGTTCATGCAAGGCTTTTACTACCTCGACGAGATCATTCGGCAGTCCACTCACATCGGCCAACTCCCCATTATCTGACCGCCAGCGCTTGAGCAGCGGAGCTATGGTGCTTTTGCTGCCGGTACCCAAGTGCTCACGAACACGATCCACCGTAGGTTCCTGATTCTGGATTTTGATAGCCTCTGCGGCTTTCGAGACATCGTAGTAAGTGATTCCGGCGCGAGCCATGACAGTTTTCCCCGGTGATTATATCGTAACGTATTACATAAAACGTAATATAACATAATATAGTAACTTCTATTCAGCTCATAAAAATTAAATAGTAACCTTCGATAATGTATGTTATCGTAGGTTATAAATTTAACTCAAAATATTCTGCCTGTAATGCCGGTACATAGCCGCCTTTCCAGCGACTTCGGCAGGGATCGTGCTAATGTCTACAAAACTGACTAATGCTTCTTCCAAAATTTCATTACGTAATGAGAATTCGATTCTGACTTCTAGGCAGGAATCAGAGTCACTGCGTCACTACCTACAAGTCGCCACGTCTGATAACACGCGCAAAGCTTACCGATCGGCGATTCGGCAGTTTGAAAAGTGGGGTGGCCGACTGCCTGCGGATCGAGATACGGTTGTTCGCTATCTGCTGTCCAGAGCCGAATCACTCAACTCCCGCACTCTGGATCTTCACCTGACCGCAATCAGTCAGTGGCATCATCACCAAGGGTTAACTGATCCCGCACGCGATTCGATGGTGCGCAAGACGATGGACGGCATTCGCCGCACACACGGCCAAACCAAACGCAAAGCCAAAGCGCTTCGCTTGGAGCACATTGCGCAGATGGTGAATCATCTGCGACAACAACCAGATGCTCAAAAGAAATACCGGGATATCGCACTGATATTAACCGGTTTTTTTGGCGCTTTTCGCCGCAGCGAATTGGTTTCGATTCAGATCCAGGATCTGGTGTGGGAGCCCGAAGGGTTGATCATTCGGCTGCCACGATCCAAGACTGACCAACAAGCAACTGGTATGGTTCGCGCCCTGCCATTCGGCGCAGCAGAGTGCTGCCCTGCCATCGCAATTAAAGCTTGGGTGGCGATGGCTAATATTGACAGCGGTCCATTCTTCAGACCTGTAAACCGTTGGGATCAGGTTCAAGAACGATCCCTGAATTCAGGGGCGATTAATGATTTACTCAAAACGCTGGGCAATGCTTGTCACTTCGAATTTGTAAACGAGCTGAGCAGTCATAGTTTTCGCCGTGGCCTGTCAACATCAGCAGCACGGGAAAAAGTAGATTTTGAGTTGATCAAGAAGCAAGGTGGCTGGAAAAGTGATGCCACGGTCTGGGAATACATCGAGGAAGGACAGCAATTCAGCGAGAATGCCGCAGTGATATTGATGGAGAAAATGGCGAAATTGATGGTCGAAGACCACTAGCAACGTAGCTCGTCTAACACATTTGTGCTTGACTAAGTATTTGAGTACGAGGTTTACTATACCTTTGATATTGTAACTAATGAGATGATTTACTATTAAATGAATCCATTCAGAGCACTTTATTGGCAGAAAAAGGTAACGGTAGCTATCATGCTGCTGAGCTTGCTGCTGCAAGTGCAAACAGTTTTTGCCTGCGAAATGATGGATTATAATGGTCCTATTGAGCATTGCTGTTGTGATGAAATGGAATCACAGAAAAAAGAAAGTAATGACCTAGACGGCACTTCAGACTGTTGCGATATTCATGGTGAACTGTTCTTCAAAGCCAGTGATCTCCAAGGCGACGAGCCTATTATTCTTCAAGCAAATCCTGCATTTGAACTACCACAAGCTACACTTATTTTCCTCTTGGTCAGCCTTTGGCCTGATATCAATCATCCGAAATTTTCCCCTGATTTATGGCATCTCGATGCTGACCCTGGTAACCCAGGAACGGCGACCTATCTTTCCACGTTGCGCCTGCGAATCTAGGCCACGCCTCTGTCCCTGACGTTCAATCTTGAACGGTTAAGGGTATTAGCATTCATTATCATATTGCGATTGATAGCCAATAGCTCGCGCTTATTGCGAGGCTAGGCATATGCATTCAGAGGAGTTAAGTCGTGAGAATATTTCTAAAACTGGCGCGAAGTGCCGTCGTGCCGTTTCTTGCCGGGTTATTTTTAAACCCATCTTTTGTGATGGCCGAGTCTGATTGCCAGGTTCCGCTTATCACCGATAGCGAGACGCTAGTGAGTCTCGCCTTGTCTTGTAATGGAAAGCAACAAGCAATAGGTTCACGCATGCAAGCGCAGCAATACCTAACTCAAGCTGCTGGACAGCTTGACGACCCAAAATTGACATTGGGAGTTGCGCCACAAACTTTCGGTGAAGACCGATTAGATGATGGTTATATTGTCGAGCTTAGCCAACCCTTGCCCTGGCCTGGATTATTGTCATTACGGGAAAATGTATCAGCCTCAAAATCCAATGTGTTGCAGGCTAGATACAACCAAGATCAAATTAATCTAGCAAAACATGTACGCCTCGCTTTTGCCGAGATGCAATTTCATAGTCAACTAGTGTCGATCAACCAAAGTCATCAAGCTTTATGGCTGGAGTTTATCGATGTTGTTCGGGTCAAATATGCCTCAGGTACCGCCAGCAAATCGGCGGTATTGCAAGCAACGCATGAATATCATCAGTTGATGCAGGAAGCGATTGAACTGAAGTCCAGTATCGATCGGGAAGTTAGCAAACTTAAATACCTCGCTAACTTACCTGTATTGACGCAATTCAAGATGGATTCAAATTTGCCACTCACCCATCTGCCAGCGAATACATTTAAAGAAATACTAGCACTCTTGGATCGGCAACCTGCCATGCAAGGCATAAAAGCTAAAAAACAACAGAAAGATAACGAGCTAGCGCTAGCAGAAATAGACAGGTACCCCAAATTGTCGGTAATGGCACGTTATAACAGTCTCTGGATGAATGATGAGAAACGTTGGGTAGTTGGTGTCGGTTTAAATTTGCCTTTTGATTTTGGTAAACGAAGTAATCGAGAAGACAGTTTACGTTCGGAACAAAGCGCATTGAACTGGGAACAACAGGATTTACGTGTGCAATTAAGAGAACAACTGGTTCAAACACACAGCTTATGGCAGCAAGCGATCGAAGTTTATCAACTCTATCAAAGCGATCTTCTGCCTCTCGCACAAGAAAACCTGACCACCACTTTGGATGAATACCAGTCTGGTGCTGGAAGTTTTCTATCCCTTCTGACTGCCCAGCGACAGCTGCTAGCCACTGAACGCAAAGCGGAAATGGTACGCCGCGACCAGTATGCACAATTTGCCCAATTTACAGCGGCAAGCGGTCTGGTTCGAATGTCGGGGTGGAGGGAGTCCATTAATAGTAATTCAGAAAATAACAGCTTTAATCAGAAGGAAAACAGCCATGAGTAGATGGATGAATACCCTAAGAAAAGAATATATTGCGGGCTTGGTAACCATGGCCGTTATTTTGGCAGTTGCCTTGGTGTCGGTTCAGAATGACTGGATTTTGATGATTGAATTTAATTCAAAAGAAATTAGTGTGGAAAATGTCGACTTTATTAACGCAGGACCTTTTCAGATAGCAGTATCTATACAACCTGAAACCCCTCAGGTGGGTAATAATCGTATACTGATTCAGGTGAGAGACAATCAAGGTCAAGCAATTCAGGGTGCTAAGGTCCGTGCTGTGGGAGAAATGCCTGCGATGGGCGCTATGCCTGCAATGTACGCCCAAGCTGATATTACCGAAACGGCACCCGGTGTATATCAAGGGGACTTCGAGCTCTCTATGTCAGGTTCCTGGCCGCTGGCGGTGGATGTAGCCACCGATGAATCACACCATGTCGACCTATCATTCGATATGGCCACGGGTCGCAAAGGGATACAACTGACGACATCAACCCCTACTGGTGATGTCGCTTATCATACTTGCTCCATGCACCCCTCGGTCAAGTCAGCAACGCCCGGAACTTGCCCGATATGCGGTATGGATTTGGTGCCCGTAACCCGAGAAGAAATGAAAAGTGGCAGTATTCTGGTTGACGAAGGACGACGTCAGATGATAGGCGTTAAAACAGGTAAAGTGATCAAAGACCAGTTTGAGGTGCCTATTCGACTACAAGGTGAAATCACTTATGACCAGACAAACCTAAGCGATATCAGTTTGCGATTTGACGGCTGGATTGGTGATCTAAAAGCCGATTTTGAAGGGAAAGTCATTCACAAAGGTGAGATTATATTTACCGTTTACAGTCCGGAACTGCTCTCCTTACAAGAAGAATACTTGGGTACCTTAGAGCGTGAGAGCACGAGCTTGCAGCGCAAAGCCTTGACGGCTGCCAGTCGTAAGCGTCTCATGTTGTGGGGGCTCAGCACAGATCAAATCACATGGTTGGAACGCAAAGGAAAAGCACAAGACTATGTTCCAATTTTTGCACCCAGCGATGGCGTGGTGATTAAAAAAAATATCGTCAATGGCTCCTCCTTTAAACGTGGCGAACAACTTCTGAGGCTAGCTGATCTGTCCAGCCTTTGGATTGAAACCTATGCCTATGAGCAGGATTTACCTTTACTCGAACCAGGCATGATGGCTAGCGTCCGTTTGACGAATTACTCGGGACAGGATTTAAAGAAAGCTAAAGTATTACAGATTGACCCTTTTCTAGGTAATAACACGCGTACCGCACGTGTACGTTTGCAAGTAGATAACACTAATGGACACTTAAAACCAGGCATGTTTGCCAGTGTTACGGTGAGCGCTGATCTGGGTGATAGGTTGCTGATCCCTGAAGATGCCGTATTAGTATCGGGTAAAAAACGAATTGTATTTCGAGATCTGGGCGAAGGCCGCTTAAAACCTACAGCAATCAAAACGGGTTATAGTGACGGTCAAAGGGTCGTCGTTCGACAAGGCTTGTCCGAGGGCGATGCGATTGTCATTTCAGGGAATTTCCTGATTGCCGCTGAAAGCAAACTAAAATCAGGAGGTGACCAATGGTAACGCCTTCACAACACCAATTACCTCCCCAAAAAACACCTTCAGATCAAGGAGGTTGGGTTTCAAAGGTTATTGCCTATTGCGCCAATAAACCGGGTATTACTATCCTGTTTGTCTTGCTTTTGGCAGTGTGGGGTTATCGTAGTTTATTCCAGGCTCCGCTAGATGCTATTCCCGATCTATCGGATGTTCAGGTCATAGTTTACACACCGTGGTCAGGACGAAGCCCAGATCTGGTCGAGGATCAAATCACCTATCCACTTACAGCAGCTTTGCTTTCTGTTCCCAATGTTCGCTTTGTACGTGGACAAAGCTTCCTTGGCGCCAGCTTTGTCTATGTCATTTTTGAAGATGGCACGGATATCTACTGGGCCCGATCACGTGTTCTTGAGTACTTAAATACGGTTTCCAGCCAATTACCCGATGATGTGCAGCCAACATTAGGGCCGGATGCGACAGGTGTCGGTTGGGTGTTCCAATATGCCTTGGTGGACAAATCAGGGAAACACGATTTGGCAGAACTGCGAGCATTGCAGGATTTCAAATTGCGATATTGGCTCACGGCGATTGACGGTGTTGCGGAAGTGGCTTCTGTCGGCGGCTTTGTCAAAGAGTACCAAGTGCAAATTGACCCGCATCGTCTGGCCAGCTTCGATATATCCCTACAGAAAGTCATTGAAGCCATCCGACGTTCCAATAATGATGTGGGCGGCCGGGTATTGGAAATTTCTGGGCATGAACATTTTGTACGCGGCCGGGGATATTTAAAATCCAAAGAAGACCTGACTAAAGTTGTGATCGGCGTGGATAGTAATCACGTCCCGATAAAACTGTCTCAAGTCGCGGATATTACGCTTGGTCCTGCAATGCAACGCGGATTAGCGGAACTTGACGGTGAAGGCCAAACAGTGGGTGGCATCGTGGTCATGCTTTATGGGGAAAATGCCCTGAATGTAATTGAGCGAGTTAAACAACGTTTAAATGAGGTACAAGCTGGCCTGCCTGAAGGCGTAGAGGTGGTCATCACGTATGATCGCTCAGATCTGATTTTGCGAGCTATTGATACCTTAAAGCATACCTTGATTGAAGAGATGATTGTGGTTTCACTTATCATCTTCGCCTTTTTGCTTCATGTACGTTCTGCATTGGTCGCCTGCATCACTTTACCAATTGCCATATTGTTGGCTTTTATTCCTATGGCACAACAAGGCTTGACCGCCAACATTATGTCCTTGGGCGGTATCGCAGTGGCGATCGGTGCGATGGTGGATGCAGCGGTGGTGATGATGGATAACGTGCATAAAAAGTTGAGCGTAGCTCACCCTGAATCTGACCGTAAATCATTAATCATTAGTGCCATGCAAGATGTTGGGCCGAGTATCTTTTTTTCTTTAGTCATTATTACTATCTCCTTTATTCCAGTCTTTTCCCTGGAAGCGACCGAAGGTCGTCTGTTTAAACCGTTAGCGTTTACCAAAACCTACAGTATGGCGTTTGCCGCGTTGCTTTCCGTTACCCTAATTCCGGCTTTAGCGGTATTACTCGTACGCGGTAAAATTCATTCAGAACGCAACCCGCTCAACCGCTTACTCGTAGCTATATTTCTACCTATGATTCGGTTCTGTATTCGTTTTCGTTGGCCTGTGGTGACGGTAGCGATGCTATCGTTGTTGCTTACTTGGCCGATTGTGAAACAATTAGGTAACGAGTTCATGCCCCCGCTCAATGAGGGCAGTATTCTTTATATGCCAACCGCTTTACCGGGTATGTCGATTACTGAAGCCGGCAAAGTGCTGCAAAGCATGGATAAACAACTCAAGGCTTTTCCGGAAGTGGAACGCGTATTTGGCAAGGTTGGGCGCTCTACCAGCGCCACTGATCCTGCCCCGCTGTCGATGGTGGAAACGGTGATCACCCTGAAACCCAAAGACCAGTGGCGCGAGGGCCTGACTTGGGATGAACTTATCGCCGAAATGGATGAGAAACTGCGCTATCCAGGCATGCCGAATATCTGGTGGATGCCAATCCAGACCCGTACTGAAATGTTAGCGACCGGTATACGCAGTACCTTAGGGATCAAAGTGTTTGGTGATGAACTGGGGCAAATCGAAGCTACTGCCGTTGCCATCGAAAGGGCCTTACAGGATGATTCGCGTACTGCGCCGTATACGCGTAGTGCTTTTGCCGAACGTTTGACGGGAGGCTATTTCCTCGATTTTGATATAGACCGGGATGCTGCGGCACGCTATGGGTTAAATGTGCAGGATGTGCAAGATGTGTTGATGGCGGCGGTCGGAGGAATCCCCGCCACGCAAACGGTGGAAGGCCGTGAACGCTATCAGGTTAATGTGCGTTATGCGCGAGAATATCGCGACTCCACTGAGAACTTGGAACAAGTGCTGGTACCAACAAA
>CAKZQF010000184.1 GCA_937139475.1 uncultured Gammaproteobacteria bacterium
GCGCTATTCTATTGATGTCGTTATCGCATCGCTAAGGCTAACTGTAGGCTCTATTAAGTGAGGTAGGGGTTTACCAACATAGTAGCCTTGGGCATAAGTTACGCCGAGCTTGTTCAGTATCTCAAGTGTTGGGCCGTCTTCCACGAACTCTGCTACTGTTTTCATGCCGAAAACGTCGACCATGCGTGATAGGCCTTGCACAAACACCTGATCTTCAGCAGACTTGGTTAGATCCTTGATATAAGAACCGTCAATTTTTACATAAGTTAAAGGAAGCCGTTTGAGGTAGCTAAAGGATGAATAGCCCACCCCAAAATCATCCATGGCAATGGCAATACCAGCACAGTGAAGCTCATTGAGGTTGTTAAGCACCATATCAAAGTTGTCGATGTAGGCGGTTTCAGTTATCTCAATAATTAGTCGTTCAGGTTTAATATCATGCTTGAGGAGTAATTTAATCGTGCGAGCATAAAAGTCACTGTGCTGCAGGCTAGGTGCTGATATGTTCACTGCAAAGTTAAGCTTAGGATTAGTCTCTAACTCTTTTGACAGTCTGATTAATGCTTGTTCTAACACCCAAAAATCAATTGAACGGATCAGTCCAACACGTTCTGCTAGCGGAATGAATTGATCGGGATAAATGGCATTACCTGCCTCATCTTGCATCCTTAATAACACTTCGTAATGGCTAATGTCTCCTTGCTTTATAGACTGTATCGGTTGAAAAACAAGGTGGAATAAGGAGCCATTTAATGCAATCTTCAGTAAGCGTATTAAGTCATTCTCTTTTTGTAATTGAACCAGGTAATTATCCTTGTCATCAAAAATGTGCCATTGACCCAAGCCCATGCGCTTCGCTTGGTGCATCGCCTGATCAGCGTGGGCTATCACACTTTGCATGGAATCGCCATGCTCAGGGAACAAAGCAATGCCCAAGGAGGCAGAGTATTCTACGATACGCTGGTCTGGCAATGTCAGGCTGTCCATCAGGAAACTTGCGTTGTGGTTTAACAGCGAGTGTAAATGCTCTTGCGTTATTTTCGGTAAAATAACCATAAATTCACAGCCGGAAAAACGATAAATTGCGCTGTTTTCAGGGTGTAGTTTTTTCAAAGACTCAGCGACTTTAATCAGGACCTGATCGCCGACGCTATGGCCATACAAGTCGTTAATATACTTAAAGCGGTTAAGGGTGATGTACATCAGAGCCCCGCTTCTTTGCTTCTCAAAGCGCCTGGTCAATTGCTCGTTAAATGCTCGCCTATTACCAAGCTTGGTCAGACTATCGTGATGCACTAACCACTCTAAAGCACTTTCTGCTTTTCGCCGTTCGCTAAGATCGGTACCGACCGCTAATATTACTTGATTCCCAACCTCGTCTTCGACGCGAGTGAAACTCCAGGCAATATAAACAACCTCATCGTCAGCATCATGTAGCTCAAATGCAAAGCGAACAATGGTTTGCTGGCTTTGCAGAAAATTAGCTAACTTGTCGGCCAGAATGTGCTTGTTTTTGCCACTGAGCATGGTCAAGTAATTGCTATATTCTTTTCGCCTTACTGACTCAAACAGTTTATTTGAAGTCAGAATATCAAGGTCTTCGTTCATTGTCAGAATAAACAAATGCGGACTATCAAATAATTGACTTAGGAAATTGCGTGAGCGCGATAATGCTAATAGTTGTTGCTCTAGTTCATCGTTTTTAGCTTCTACATCTTGGTGTAACTGGCGCAGCTTATTGGCACTATAGTAGGTGCTATCTTCAAGTGTAGTTAACTCGTCGCGTGTCTTGTTTGGTTTGCGTTCGATTGTTGCAAGTGCATCCTTGTATTGACGTCTTGGTAGAAGGCGCAGCGCTTTGGCAACGTTTGATAGTCGTTTTAAAGGACCAAACATGATGGCCATCGAGATTAAAGATGCGATAAATAAGCCAACGAACCCCGTGATCACGCCGCGAGTGATGGACTCATTAAGATGTGCCAGCGATTCCGACTCATCATTGATATCGATAAAGTGGGCCTTTTGGCCGTATATCGGATGTGATGGCGTGGCTAATCGGCTGAACTTGATGCCCTGTTTATCAGCTGTTTGCGAATTCGAGTGCTGATGCTCAGTCAGGGTGGCATGCTCACTGTGTTTTGTTAACTTTATAACTGAGCTATCAAAGTTACTAATTGCCCAAATGCTAGCCTGCCATTCGTCGAGATAACGAGAACTATCGAGCCCCTTGGCTGATGTAGCGTTTTCGATAAGGATGGCAAGATCAGAGCCAGTAAATTTGTTATAACGATGAACTATGTTTGCAATGTTCTGGGCAATAATAACGTAGCCTTCACTGGAATCAGAAAAAAGAAATGGCTCTATGGCAAAGAGTGCACAGGAATTTTCACAAAATATGAATGATTGTGGGCCCTGGGTATGCGCCAACGGAATATAACGCTCAATCAGATCCCTCACCTTGTTCAGGTGACTAAAATGCTGCCCTGAAGACTCCTCACTTAAGGTATTGCCGTGTGCATCATAAACGGCGAAGTAATCAAGTTCGATATTGATGTTTAGTGAAAACCACTTGTTATGAATAAACTCTCCGAGCGCGCTGGAATCGCTAGCTGCGGCACTCGCATTAGTAATCAATGGGTTTTCTGAAAACAGCAAAGATAACTGAGTTAACTGTACTGTTCGGTCAACGAGTAACTGATTAAAGCTACGTTGATTAGCAAGATGTACTTCTTCACTTTCTTGATTAAAACTAGCGACGGTCTCATAAACGTTTTGACTTATCCAGGCGATAGTCATCAAGGAAAGAACAAGATTTAGGAAGATCAGAGCTTTCCACTTTAAACTAATAAACATCGGGAGGCGAGGCATCAGTCTAGAACCCGTAAGTCAGTTGGAAGGCTAATAATTGCCAATACTTCTTCAACGCGTCATTATCGCGCCCTTCAAATACAGGTAACCAGGCAGTGCCTTCGTTGGCACTATACTGTGTTGATAAAAACAAATTTTCGCTAAAGTGCCAGCGCACGCCAATAGTTACGCCTTTGCTGTAATTAAATGACTCTGATTTCGAGCGCTCGGTCTTAAATTCACTGGTGCTATTATTGTCGATATCAAACTCAAGTTCTTCATAGCGCCAAAAACCTTGAAATTCAGAGGATAGGAATAATTCCCCTTGAATATAAAAACCATTAGAAGAAAAATCCTGTTCAGGTTGAGGTTGATGAAGTAGTGCGATATCAGAGAAACTCGTATTTACATACATGTACTCAGCAGTAAACAACCAGTTTTGCCAACCATACTGCATCGAAGCAACATACAAATGGTTGTCGACATCAATATCAGTAAAGTATTTTTCAAAGGACTGAGGGTTTTGACTAAGATCCTTAAATGCATTGAGCAAGGCAACGCCCTCAAAACTTGGTGCATTCGCTAGCTCGAACGATGGTGAAGCTAAGCTCAGTGCGAAGTTTAAATCATGTGCACCGTCTGGAATATAAGATAGTTTAAAACCATTGATATCTACATCGTTAAATTCGCCGGCAATATCAGACAGAAATATATACTGCTCAAAAGAATCATCATCTAATGAGCGAGTGCCCATGTAGAGATCTAGCGAAAAGTACCCATTTTCTCCGGTATAGGCACCATATAAATTAACGCCATCGCTAGACAGCATCAAACTGCGGAATGTATTAAAGTAAACCGAATTTGGCACAAAAGCACCCGCGTGACTGGCACTAGTGTCTCTTGTGGAGTTATATATACCATAAGGGATTTTAAAGCGGCCTGCTCTTACACCAAGTTGTATGGCGTCATTGCCGTAGGCTTGGTAGTCAGCAAGTAAAAAATCAATATCTACATAGTCATTGCCACTATCACCAGCTTGGCGTGCCAGAACTTGTCCGGCTAAGCGGAAGTTATCACTTGCCTGCCACGATCCATTTAACGCAAGCTCCCTAAAGTCAGCGCTACCAGAGGCTGTGTCGGTGTAGTAAGGATTGTTGGTTGTATAAATGAAGCCCTGCTCAATAAAACCATGAAATTCGAGCTTTTCATCCGCTTTTGCAGCGAACGTAGCACTAGAGCAAATAATGAAAAATAATGTGATTAAATATTTATTCATGAATGACTTCTACCGTTTGTACTGTTTGGAGTGACTGGTCAGATGGTTGCGCAATGTAGCCAATGGCACCGGGGGTACTACTTACTTTCGCAATCATCTCGGTTTGATTTTCAACTTGTTGTGGCCCTCGGCCAGTGCCTGAGAATAAAAGTCGCTTCCATAATCGGTCAAACTTATGGGGAGCCATAGCAAAGTGCTCAACAATAAACTCGCGGTGCATTGATTTTTTAGTGGGTAAAACAAAGACTTTAACTGGTGTCCCATCGGCCCAGTTCTTAACTTGCATAGCGTAAATTCTCTGCAGCATAAGTGCAGATATTTGCTTGTTATTTAACGCAGGGTGCGAAATAACTTGAGTGTTTGCTTGTGTATCCGTAGCTGCAAAGAAACCCAATATGACTATAAACAATAGCTGTTTAAACAAGTGTCTTCCTAACGAGATGTTTAGTATGTTTTTTGTAACACAAACTTAGCTAAAAGTCTTGGTTTTGTTTGAAAAACAAACGGTGGTGTCGAGATGACTAACGTCATTTAACTATTTAAAACTCAAGGATATGCTGCCATCTAGCATAGGAGAAAAGCAATTACCGCGTCATTTTCTTAACAAAAACCACCACAAACAACGCCAGCGTAAAGCTACCAAATAAAGCCTCGGCAGAGGCTAATATTCTCGATAGGGGGCTAACCGGAGTGATATCGCCATAACCTAAGGTGGTAAAGGTGACGATGCTAAAATAGCCGCAGCTGATAAAGGCTTCAAAGTTATTAAGCAAGTTTTGGCTTAAGTCAAAAGCTATTGGCTGCCCCGAATATTGTAGGCCGGAGAAAAAGAACATAACAGCAAAAGCAAAGATCACCGCCCAGGTAAAAGTTACTACGCGAAGTGGTTGTTCACCATAACCGCAAAACAGGTCGACTATTTTTGAGAGGGCACGTTTAATTGAGTAGCGCGGCATTTGTTTTCGGCGCATGGTCATTTCACGTTGGAAAAAACTGCCTGCGATTTCAAATAAGCCTTGGCTCTCGGTGGCCAAACGTAAATTACGATAAATCTCTTCAGCTTGCTGGTAGTAGTCTATTTGTTCCTCAACAGTTTGTGCTTTTTGGGCTTGGTGTTCCTGAATAACGCGATCCCCCCAAATAACATGGTCGAGTTTAGCGCCATCAAAGTTAGTGCCTAATAAATTGCAACCAGTTAGGTTAGCGCAATGTAGGTTTGCGCCGGAAAAGTCGGCCTTCATTAACGAGCTGCCACTTAAATCCAGCTTAAAGCAATGGGCATTATGAAAATTAGCGCGGTAAAAATCACCGTGTGCCAGCACATAGCCAGACTTAGACGTGCGATTAACCAAATTAATTGATTCGAGTTGGGCATTGGGCAGGGAGAAATTAAGCATCGGCTTGTTGCTGCTTGCCCGCTTAGTGAGTTGTGCTTTTAGATTGAGTTCTTGGCATAAATAGCCACTGCGCCATTGTTCATCTGAAAAATGTTCAGGAGGTAGTTCGGCATGTGATGGTATGAAGGATGTGCCTAGTGTTCTGTCCTTAGTCTGCATAAAGTCCCCAATTCATGTAGCGAAAACAACATAACTTCGGTTACCCAACTACGACCAAACTGCCTGGGGATAAAACTATCTTGCGACAAATTTAGAAGGGGATCAAGCGCTTGTACAAAACTTGCACTAAGATCTTAACTCCCCCTTACATTAACCTCATCAATATAGAGGCCAGTTGTAAGTGCTTGGTCTATATAGGGTCTTAATTGGGGATGTAATTTGGCAGCCATAAGTTTGTTAAGGCGAGGGAGTGTGGCATTGATATTTTGGCCTTCTGCTTGGGTGAAGGCCAAATTCTTTACGGGGTAATATCAACCGTATACAACTTTATTTCGTCCTGTACTTTTGGCTTGATAGAGTAGTTCATCAGCTCGGTTAAAGGTTTCTTCTAAGGAATCCTTCATTTGATGTCGAGTGATGCCAATACTTGTTGTTACTTTTATTGCAATGCCGTCTTTATTTGTGATGGTTGTTTGCTGACACGTTGCTCTGATTCTTTCTGCAATCATTAGTGCATTTTGTTTGTCTAACCCGGACATTACCGCGACAAACTCTTCACCACCAAACCGTGCGATGACATCGTTTACTCTCATCTCATTTTTAATAACTTCTGCCATTGTTTTTAGAACAAGGTCGCCATCTAAATGACCGTAAGTATCGTTAATACGCTTAAATTTGTCTAAATCAAAGATAAATATATAGAACTCGCGTTGAGCGGTTATTTCTTTCTCAAGCCTTTTCATCAAAACACGGCGATTAATAAGGCCTGTTAATGGATCTAGTGTGGATTCACGGTATAACTTCATCAGCATAACCAGCTGGCCAGTTTGCAGCCATAAGGTCACTCCGGAAAACATAATAAATGCCCACACTTTATTAAGGGTGGTGAAAGTAAGTAGTTGATCAAGAAATATTTCTACAGCAAGAAAAGGAATAAAGATTAGCGTAAGAATAGTAAGACTGTGAATAATAGTTAACGGAAACAAGGCTAGCATTGCCACCATTAGGTAAGGCATGAAATTGTATCCCGCTATATTAACTTCTTGGGTTTGATTCGAAAAAACGATTTGAGTGAAGACGTAAAAAATTATTGGTAATAAAAAGCCTGTCGGTAACAGGTATTTTAGGGTGATGGGGGTAGTATTTTTTTTGATAAATAAAGCTAAGGTAATCAAAGCGACTGCTAGTGCGATGCGCAAATAAAACATACTCTGCAATTGAGCTTCTTCAAGAAGTACAAGGTCTATCGAGAAGGATAACGGCACTAAAATGGCGAAGACAAACACCATAAGCTTTAACCGGCCCTGGATGAAGTTACTTCTGGTATCGTTAAAATCTTCCGAATGACTTTTGCTTGAAAGCACGTCTGTCAATTGGAAGCCAGCGAGCAAAATACTGATTTTATCTGCAATCGATGTTTGAGGTTGCTCTATATAATGGCTGGCTTTTGCTCTACGTTCAGCGTTAGTAATTTTATTCACAGTATTTTTAACTTCCTAAAAAATCGCACTAAAGAGTAAAACATAATCAACTGATTTTACTTAAGCTAAATCAAATATCGTGCGTTTTTTAGCTAGCTTTGAAATTTGTAAATTTGGCAATAAATTTGGTAAATTTGGGACACACAATAAATTTGGGACACACAAAAATTTATTTAAAAATACAAAAGCATTATCTGCTTTTTGTACTAAGCTTGTCGGCGAGTTAAATCATCATGAGGTAATCACTATGACTCGTGCTCGGCAAGGATTGATCGACTTAAACGCTACTCCCTACTATCACGTAATTTCTCGTTGTGTTCGCCGTGCATTTCTATGTGGTGAAGATAGATATAGCGGTAAAAACTTCGATCATCGAAGAGGGTGGCTTCTTGAACGCGTTAAAACCCTCTCTCGTGTGTTTGCGATTGATATCGCTGCCTATGCAATTATGAGTAATCATTATCACCTTGTGCTTCGAGTTAATCGGGAAGTGGCGCTTTCATGGACTATGGATGATGTTATCGAACGTTGGTATCGTCTATACAATGGCTGCACTCTCGTTGATCTCTATTTAAATGGAAAAGTAAAAGACAGATCCACGCTGAATAAAGTTGAAGAGATTGCTGAGCAATGGCGAGGAAGGTTATTTGATATTAGTTGGTTTATGCGCAACTTGAATGAAACCATTGCTAGAGCTGCCAATAAAGAAGATAACTGTAAAGGGCGATATTGGGAAGGGCGTTATAAGTCTCAAGCCCTGTTAGATGAAGCGGCGCTCTTAAGTTGCATGATGTATGTAGACCTAAATCCTGTTAGGGCTGGAGTGTGCGACAATCTTAAAGATAGTGATTTCACCTCGATTCAAGAGCGTATTCGTCAAGTAAAACCTAACCAGCCTAAGGGCGAAAATAGCACTATAGGACAGCCGCATTCGTTACTGCCATTTGCGTCAAGCCAGCAAGAGCATTCTATACCATTCACATTAAAAGATTATCTTGAGCTTGCAGATTGGAGTGGTCGCTCTTTGCGTAATGATAAACGAGGTTTTATCAAGGGCAGTGAGCCGAAAATATTGAAAAGCCTTGGTATCGAAGAAGAGCTCTGGGTGGAATGTGTTAAAAACTTTAGCCGACATTATGGCAATTTTGCTGGTGGAGAGTTTGCGCTCAGAGCATGTGCTAATGATCACCACCGGCATTGGTATAAAGGGGTCGGATAATTCATCATTTAGGATTAATTTGCTATCAAATGAATAAATTGGCGGCTGAGAGTCGTGTCTGCTAGTTATGTAAAAGGCTTCCTGCGCTAAAGTTTGCTATCAGTTTTTGTTGATCTGCGACTTAAATTCAAAAAAATACTCTGACCAAGCTAATCAAATGAAACAAATTTTTGAGTGTTCCAAACTACTCATAATTTATGGCTGTCCTAGAATAAACTCTAGAATAAACTTGATGAAGCTCAAATTATGGGTGTCCCAGAATAAAAGAAAGGTGTTATAAATTAATAGGGGATGCTATCCTTTATTTTGTGTTGGTTGTTATGGGGGCTTTATGCCTAGGGTTAGTCAAAAGGATGCGTTGAAAACGCGCGCAAAGATAGTGGATGTTGCGCTGGAGCTTTTGTTAGCACAAGGGCTTGATGCATTAACTTTTACCAATATTGCTGTTGCTGCAAATATTGGTCGTTCAAGTATTAATAATCACTTTAAAGTTAAGCAAGATCTAATGGATGAGCTACGCCCTAGAATAGGTGGGATGATTGAACTACGACTAGATTTTAGCAGTGGTAAGGCATTTTATGACTCTTGGGTTTTAGCTATTAAGCAAGATCAGGAGTTTCGGAAGATTATTAACGGACTAAGTATTCTCATCAACAGCGATGAAGGGGTTGAAGGATTAAAACAACGCTTGGTAGCGGATCCTGAAAATGCCGAACAGTATATTTATATGGCGATTGGTTATGCCGTCGTCAATTTACCGCACTACGATTAATAATAGTGCGAATAGAGTTTAAAAATTTGGGTTTATTTGGGAGTCCATAATGTCAGTTCACAATGCAAATATTAAATTAGGATTACTGGTGCTAGTTGCGCTGGTAATGATGGGCTGTGGTGAGAAGGCTACGGTGCAAGAAGCTGAGGAAAAGGTTGTTATTCGGCCAGCTAAGCTGATGAAGGTCGGTGAGAGTTCAGGACAGAAAATGTTGACCTTTCCGGCGGTTATTCAAGCGAAACAGTCCTCTGAGTTAGCCTTTCAGGTGGGCGGCGTTATTATTGATATGGCGGTGACTGAAGGTCTGGCGGTTGAAAAGGGACAGTTGTTAGCACAGTTAGACTCACGTGATTATGTAGCAAAGTTGGATGTAGCAAAAGCACAGTATGAAATAGCGGATGCTGAATATACTCGCGCACTGGCTTTAATCGATAGCAACGTTATTTCCAAGAGTGAAGTAGCTAAGCGTAAGGCTGACTATGAAGTGGCGAAGTCGCAGTTAGCATCAGCTCAAAAAGCGTTAGATGATACGACGTTACGTGCGCCCTTCGCTGGGCGGATTGCAAGGGTACTATTTCGTGAAGATGAATCGATTAAGTCTGGTGACGAAGCCTTTATTTTACTTTCGCTTGACCACTTAGAAGCAAAAATTGATATGCCATCGAGTGAAATCGTGTACGGCCGCGAACGAAAAAATACTGAAATCAGTGCATACGTCTTGCTTGATGCAGCACCAGAATATCGAATTAAAGCTATGTTCAAAGAAGTTGCACTTGAAGCTGACCGCGAATCACAAACTTACGAAGTGATATTTGGTTTTGATTCGATTGAAGAGTTGACCATTTTACCCGGTATGAGCGCTACCGTTTACATTAATGAGTTTGAACCTGAATCAGCTCCTCGAGTCACGGTACCGTTATCTGCAATTGGCAGCGATGCAGATATCAATTTTGTGTGGGTTGTTGATGTAGAGACAATGCAGGTCGCTAAACGAATCGTCGTATTAGAGTCCGGCATTGGTGAAGAGTTTAAGGTACTAAGTGGCCTTGAACTAGGAGAAACCATTGTGGTTGCAGGCACTTCAACGCTAATCGAAGGGGCTGTTGTGCGCCCTTGGGTTAAGTAGTAATGGCTTAGTTGGAGGAAAATTAAGTTATGAATATTGCCGAGTTTTCGATAAAAAACAAAGTGCTAAGTGTCATTGTGATGTTATTGGCAGCCTTTGGTGGCTATAACGCCTACAAAAATATGGCTCGCTTTGAAGATCCTGAATTTACGATCCGTACCGCGCTTATTTTTACACAGTACCCAGGCGCTAGCCCTGAGGAAGTTGCTCGTGAGGTGACCGAACCTTTAGAAACTGTATTACAACAATTGCAAGAAGTTGAAGAGATACGTTCGAAATCTTCTGATGGCTTGTCTGAGATTAGTGTCGATATTAAGTATCAATTTTCAAAGAACAAAGAAGAGCTGCAAAGCGTTTGGACTAAATTACGCAACAAGATAAAAGATAGTGAAAGTTCTCTACCTAGCCAGGCTTCGACACCAATCGTTAACGATGATTTTGGTGATGTTTACGGGCTGTATTACTTTGTCACAGGGGAAGACTACTCAGATGCTGAACTAAGAGCCTATGCTAAGTCACTGCAAAAAGAGATCTTGCAAGTTAAAGGGGTCGGTAAAGTTGCCTTGGCTGGCGAGCAGAAGGAGGCAATCTTTGTTGAGATATCAAAAGATACGGCTGCTCTTTTAGGTGTGTCGGTATCTAAGCTTTACGATATCTTAAGTGCGCAAAACAACGTGGTTTCAGCAGGTAGTGTTGCTATTGCAGATCAGCGGGTAACGATAGACCCTTCTGGTGCTATCGATTCCGTGGAATCAATTAAAAACCTTTTAGTATCGACTTCAAATGATGGCAAGGTTATCTACCTTAAAGACGTTGCTAAAATTTATCGTGGTTACAAATCTCCCGCAACCAAGCTGATTCGGTATGACGGTAAGCCTGCTATCGCAATCGGTGTTAGTGGTGTCTCTGGTGGTAATGTCGTTGTTGTCGGTGAGGCTGTAGACGCTAAAATTAGGCAAGCGATTAGTCGTCGTCCAATCGGTATGGATGTGCATGAATATTATCATCAAGGGAAAGTGGTTGAAGCCTCGGTCGATAACTTTTTAGTTAATGTTGCGGTGGCTTTAGCGATCGTCATCATCACGCTGTTCTTATTTATGGGACTGCGCAGTGCAGTGGTTATTGGTTGTATCTTGTTGTTTACTATCGGTGCAACGCTGGCGACCATGCATATGATTAACATTCCGATGCATCGTATCTCGCTTGGGGCGTTGATTATTGCTCTTGGTATGATGGTGGATAATGCCATTGTGGTGACTGAGGGGATCTTAGTTGGTGTTAAGCGCGGCTTTAAAAAGCTATACATTGCAAGGGACATCGTTACGCAAACCAAATGGCCACTATTGGGTGGTACTTTGGTGGGTATTATTGCCTTTGCCCCTATAGGCTTTGCACCAGGTAGTACAGCGGAATACACCGGTCATTTGTTCTGGGTGGTGATGATTTCCTTAATGTTTAGCTGGGTTTTCGCGCTGACTTTAACGCCTTTATTTTGCTATTGGTTGTTTGATGAAGCCAAAGGCGATGTGCAACAAAAGAAATCGAGTAAATTCGAAGTGTTTTATAAGGGGATGATGCGCAAAGTGCTGACGCATCGTTGGCTGATGATTGGTGGGGCAGTAGCTTTATTTATTGTATCCCTTTGGGGCGCACAGTTTATGACCAAGGGCTTTTTCCCGCAGTCAACTACACCGCAAATGGTTATTGATTACTGGTTACCCCAAGGCACTCGAATAGAGCGAACCTCTAAAGATATCAATGAGATAGAAAAATTTGTGTCGGCGATGGATCACGTTGACGCAGTGCAGACTATTGCAGGCGGTGGCGGAATTCGATTTATGCTTACTTATGGACCTGAGTCAGCCAATGGTGCTTATGGTCAGCTTTTAGTGCGCGTAGACGATTATCATAAGCTCAACGAAATGATGCCGAAAGTTCAAAACTATATCGATGAGCGTTTTCCTGATGCACAAGCAAAAGTGTGGCGCTTTGTCTTAGGTCCAGGCGGCGGCTCAAAAATAGAGGCGATATTTAAAGGGGAAGATCCTCGCGTGTTGCGTCAATTGGCGAATCAAGCTCGTGAAATTATGGCGCTAGATGCTGGCAGTGTTTCGGTAAAAGATGATTGGCGTCAACGGGTTGCTGTTATTGAGCCTATTTATGCCGAAGGTGCTGCTCGTCGTGCGGGCGTTTCTCGTCAGGATTTAGCTAAAGCATTGTCTGATCACTATCTTGGTAAGACTGTTGGCATGTACCGTGAGAGCGAAGATTTAATCCCAATCATTTCACGCGTACCAAACTCACAATACGACAGCGCTGAGTCGATGCTAGGGATACAGGTTGTTAGTTCTGTGACTGGGAAATCTATCCCAATGGCTCAGGTTACCACTGGCTTTAGAACGATTTGGCGGGATGGATTGATTCGTCGTGAAGACAGGATATTTACCATTGCGGCACAGTGTGATCCGCTGCCAGGTGAGCTAGCATCTACTTTGGAAGCAAGGTTGCGCCCACTGATTAACAACATTGAACTTCCTGATGGTTATACGCTTGAATGGGGAGGAGAGTCTGGTGATTCGGCTGAATCATCAAATAATCTTGCTTCGACTATTCCGTTAGGGTTTCTGGCAATGGTGCTGGTCGTTGTGGTGTTATTTGGCACATTGTTGCAACCATTAGTTATTTGGCTGGTGGTTCCACTTGCCATGATTGGCGTCGTATTTGGCTTAGTCGTTACAAGGATACCGCTTGAGTTTATGGGGATCTTGGGAGTGTTGTCTCTTTCCGGCCTATTGATCAAAAATGCTATTGTATTGGTTGACCAAATGGATACAGAGATTGCCTCAGGCAAAGAAGCCCTTAATGCTGTGGTTGATTCGGCAACGAGTCGTGTTCGACCTGTGATGATGGGAACCCTGACTACCGTTTTAGGTGTTGTGCCACTGTTTTTTGATGCATTTTTCCAGTCTATGGCTGTTGTGATTGTATTCGGCCTTACATTTGCCACATTGCTGACATTGCTAATTGTGCCAGTACTATATTCAATATTTATGAAAGTAAAAGT
>CAKZQF010000185.1 GCA_937139475.1 uncultured Gammaproteobacteria bacterium
GGCTCTTTACCAAAGAAATCAGTTACTTTTTCTTGAACTAGTGGCATACGTGTTTGACCACCAACTAAGATAACGTCATTGATATCAGAGATGCTTAGGTCAGAATCCGCAAGTGCAACTTTTAGTGGCTCAAGCGTACGAGCAACTAAATCTTCAACTAGCGATTCTAATTTAGCGCGAGTAACTTTGATTGCTAAATGCTTAGGACCTGTCGCGTCAGCCGTGATGTACGGTAGATTAACTTCAGTTTGTTGCGTTGAAGAAAGTTCAATTTTTGCTTTCTCTGCAGCTTCTTTTAGACGTTGAAGTGCTAGTGGATCGTTATTTAAATCGATACCTTGTTCTTTCTTGAACTCTTCTACTAAGTAGTTGATTAAACGGCTATCGAAATCTTCACCACCTAAGTGAGTGTCACCGTTAGTCGCTAATACTTCAAATGTGTGCTCGCCATCCATTTCATCGATTTCGATGATAGAGATATCGAATGTACCACCACCAAGGTCATATACAGCAACTACGTTGTCGCCAGCTTTTTTGTCCATACCGTAAGCAAGTGCTGCAGCGGTTGGCTCATTGATGATACGCTTAACTTCAAGACCTGCAATACGGCCAGCATCTTTAGTTGCTTGACGTTGTGCATCGTTAAAGTAAGCAGGTACTGTGATTACAGCTTCAGAAACATCTTCACCTAGGTAATCTTCAGCTGTTTTCTTCATCTTCTTCAAGATTTCAGCAGAGATTTGTGGCGGCGCCATTTTCTTGTCTTGTGCTTCAACCCATGCATCACCGTTATCAGCCTTAACAATGTTGTATGGCATGATTTTAACGTCACGTTGTACAACTTCGTCTTGGAAGCGACGACCGATTAAACGCTTGATAGCGAATAATGTGTTATGTGGGTTTGTTACTGCTTGACGTTTTGCAGGTTGACCAACTAATACTTCGCTTTCTGTGTAAGCGATGATAGAAGGAGTTGTGCGATCGCCTTCAGCATTTTCAATAATACGTGTTTTCTCGCCGTCTAAAACTGCAACACATGAGTTAGTTGTACCTAAGTCGATACCGATAATTTTTCCCATCGGGGTTTCTCCAAAATATGTCAAACAATGACTAAAATAATGTTATTAACGAAAGTAAGTTAACTACTTTATGACTTCCGTTGTATGCTTAAAATTAGATATGGGGATGCAATTTGAAATGCCAAGGGCAAAAGCAAAAAAAAATTAATTTATTTCAAAAATCGCTAGCACCTTGATAGAAAAAGCCGCTTGATAAGACCAAGCGGCTTTTTGATATGCATATAATAACTGTAAAAGTTAACTTAAGCGTTGGTATCTACGCTACCACCTTTAGCAACAACAACCATTGCAGGGCGTAATAGGCGGCCGTTCATTTCATAGCCCTTTTGCATAACATCGATAACAGAATTCGGCTCAGCACCTGGTACTTCAATCATGGTCATCGCTTGATGCTGTTCAGGATTAAAGGTTTCACCTTTAGGGTCGATTTGCTTAATACCTGATTTGGCTAGCGCTTCAGTGAAACTCGTTAGCGTCATTTCAACGCCTTCTACTATCGCTTTAGTTGCTTCATTGTCGGCATCGGCGGCACCAATAGCACGCTCTAAATTGTCTGCCACTGGCAATAACTCATTAGCAAATTTATTTAATGCAAACTTATGTGCTTTTTCAACATCTTGTGCAGCACGACGACGAATATTCTCTTCGCTTGCTTTGGCACGTAATACCGCATCTTTTTGTCCTGCGACTTTCGCTTCACTTGCCGCTAACGCTGCTTCCAGCTCCACAATACGCTGTGCAGTCTCATCAACAACTTCGCCTTCGACAGCCTCTTCAACAGCTTCAACATTGTCTAATTCAACGTCGTTTGGGTTTGTTTCTTGTTCGCTCATGTTTATTCCAGATATAAATTCAATAACTCTTGGCATTTATTATGGGGATCTAAGCAGGCGATTCAAGGGCAACGGTTCAAAAATTTTAATTATGTTTGATTAACTTCAAGCCACTCCTGCTTTTTTATAGTGCAAAGTCTCATGGCAGCGGTATACTGTGAGTCTGATCTGGTCAATAAAATCAAAGCGATGAAACGTCTTTTTAATAAAATCGGACTTATTGGTAAAGCAAACCATGGTGCCACTAATCAAACAATTACTGAAATCCACGCACTGTTGGCAAAGCACGGCTATGACATTTATGTCGAAGAGCGTGCATGTGAAGGCTTAGCGATTAATGGCGTCGAGCTCGCCAGCATCACTGAAATCGGTGAATACTGCGACTTGGCTATTGTTGTTGGCGGCGACGGCAATATGCTTGGTGCAGCGAGAGTATTAGCGAGATACAACATTGCGGTAGTTGGTGTCAATCGAGGTAATTTGGGCTTTTTAACTGATATTGATCCCGACGATATCCAAACACCATTGCTGGAAATCCTCAGTGGCCGATTTATCACTGAAAATCGGTTTTTACTAGAGACTCAAATCTATCGCCATGGCGCTAAAAAAAGCACCAATAGTGCGATGAACGAAGTGGTATTACACGCCGCAAAAGTTGCACACATGATCGAATTCGAGTTATTTATTGATGACTTGTTTGTTTATCATCAGCGCTCGGATGGGTTGATTACATCCACTCCCACAGGCTCTACCGCTTATTCCTTATCAGGCGGAGGTTCTATACTCACACCAAACATGGACGCTATCGCCTTAGTTCCTATGTTCCCTCATACCCTGAGTTCCAGGCCAATAGTAATTGATGGCAACAGCCAAATGAGCCTTCGTATTCCAGCTTACCTCGACGAAAATATTCAAGTGAGTTGTGATGGCCAAGTGACCTTAGAGGTATTGCCTGGTGATGAGATAAAAATACAAAAAAGTGATTGTCAATTGCGCTTAATTCACCCGGTGGGTTATAGCTACTATGAAACCCTACGAAGCAAGCTCAACTGGAGTGAACAAAGCGTAACAAAGCGACAGTCGTAGTCACTTTACTACATTAGCGCACGGACTTTTTTGGGTAAAGCATCAACGACTAGTTGATAGGAATTATCGATCATGCGCAGTAATTCACTATCTGCTATCGATTGGTCAATAACGATGACATTCCAGTGGGTCTTATTTAAATGAAAACTTGGGGTTATACAAGCGTGCTGACTACGTAGTATTTCTGCCTCTTGTGGCTCACACTTTAAATTGAGGTTAAGTTCTTGAGTTACGCGATTCTTACCGAGTGTAGCAAACATCTTACCTTTAACTTTAAAGACCATGATATCTTTACCAAATGGATAGTCTAAAAGACTGTAATCTTTTTCCATTAAATAGCTTTTTAAAAATTCCATTGATACTCCTGGATACTCGTTCTAGCTCCTGCTTTCGTAATTATAGTTACAATTTTTCAAAGTGTTAGCGCTAGAGTAAATATCAGTATTTCGCATCATATTTTTATAATTTTTAATCCCTTGCTATTTTTTAGCTGATGGTAAAAAGTTTGAAAGATCTGGTTTTTCTTCACACGCGATAGTGCCACGCAAAAGTCCAGAAATCGCGGCAATCGTTTTTTTAGCGCCACTATCACAATATATTTTGACTTGCCGTTTTTGCTCTTCACTTTTATAAACCACTTGATATTCATGACTTTTAGGTTTACCTGTCATTAATGAAGTGGTGGCTCTGGCGGATTTAACAAATTGCTCAGATTGACCACGCTGTCGCTCAAAGTACTGCTTACCGGCGCTAAGAATTGCCTGCGCTGAAGGTGCAGGTTGTTCCACCCGTTCAACAATATCAACAAGCGAAGAGTCTAGTGGTTGCTTGTTTTCGATCGGCTGTATCTTTTCGCTCTGTGGCGGTACGTGTGGCTGTGGCGTGGCCTCTGGAGGTTGGCTCACTTCGATTTCTTTTTTCGGCACCGGGGCTTGTGTGGCTTTTTCCACTGGGCGTGGTGGCAACCACTTCACTAATTGCGCTGACATCACGGGCTTGCTAGTTGTTGGCGTTACTTTTGTCACTAACACTTGCGTATCCAATATATAGATGAAGAGCACATGAACAACAGCAGAAATAGCAAATAGCCCAACGTTCTTTTTATCCATTACATCCATTGCCCGGTGATTTAGCAAAAGCGCTTCCAATGCTAATTTATTGTTATCGCTTATGGACCTATCTCACAAGATATAGTTCCGTTTGTGAGTTTCACATATAGTGAAATGAGCGATATATTAAAATCAAATACGTAACAGGGAAATTACAGGTAGTGTTTTAAAATCCAGATGAGTGGTAAATTAAGCCGATGGCTTGATACCTCACCCCGATCTAGAGGTAGCGATGTTCCTAAGGAGTATCAGAATTTATCCAGCTTATATGATTGGGTAAGGAAGGAATGATTTAGCCGCGCTCTGCCATGCGATAGCTACTGCTCATCCCTTCCTCCCTTGGTGGGCAGGTTTGCCTATTCCAATTTGAACTGCGCAACTAATGATCTCAGTTGACTATTAGCATTTGCTAAATCAGTGGTTCGTCCCCTGCTATTGTCACTGTTGGTTGCAAGCTGATTGGCCATCTCGCTTATTGTTGCTATATTGCGGGCTATTTCCTCCGAAACACTGCTCTGCTCTTCCGCTGCGGTGGCAATTTGTAAATTAAGGTTATTGACATGATCAACTGATACTCCGATTGAATCTAAATCAGTAGCCACGACCTCTGTTATTTCTGCAGTTTTTAAACAAGTTGACTTTGTTATTCCCATCGCGGCGATTGCTGTATTGGAACCCTGCTTTAGGTGAGATAGTGTTTGCTCTATTTCGGTTGTGCTAGCTTGTGTTTTGGCGGCAAGCGCCCTGACTTCATCCGCGACCACGGCAAAGCCACGCCCTTGCTCACCGGCCCGTGCTGCTTCAATAGCGGCGTTTAGCGCTAATAAATTTGTTTGGTCTGCAATGTCTCCTATAATTTTCAAGACACTGGTAATTTCATCTGTGTAATGCTTAATTTCAGTAATGTTATCGGCTGTATTTTCAACCTCCCGCACTAACTGGGCTACGGTCGATGTCGCTTGGCCAACCGCACTTTTGGATTCAAGTGCCTGAGCATTCGTAGTTTGAGTAAATGCCGCTGTTTCATTGCCATTTTTGGCCACATCTCTTGCGGTTGCACTCATCTCTTCGATGGCAGCAACGATTTGATCTGTTTCCTGTGTATGATTGTTTAATATATTCCCTGCTATATTCACCTCTGCCTTAAGTTCGTCAATGCTGGAATCTATTTTATTAGACGCCAGTGACACATCGAGCATCATTGTTTGTAATCGGGTGATAAACTGATTAATGCCTGCAGAAATTTGGCCCAAGTCATCTTTACACTGAACTGGGAGACGTCGAGTTAAGTCTCCATTACCTTGTGACAGGCCAGCAACAACATCTTTAAGTAATATGATGGGACGGTATAGCACCTGCAACATTACAAAGATCAGACCTATGGCTATGGTGACCATAACAACAGAGGATAAAATAGCATTTGTAATCGTCACATCTAGGGCAGCATATGCAACGGATTCATCAATCGCTATAAACAGATGCCATTTTTTACCGTTAACCAATTTTATCGATTTAGTGAAGGCTAATTTGTCTGCCCCGTTGAGTGTGTAACTCAACATTACCTCATCTTGAGAGAGCATTTGACTTTCTATCTCCCCCAAACCGGCGTCACGAAAACGGGTACCAACATTCACCTCTTTAGAAGTCGAGGCCAATACTTTTCCCGTCTCATCAGTAATAATAGTCACTGCACTGGGGATCTTAACCTGTTTAACCGTATTTTCTAAAATAGAGAGTTCTATATCAGCCAATACCACCCCATCACGCATCGCTTTCATGATAGAAACAACTTCATTGCCGGTTGTAGCATCTTTATAAACGTCAGTGATATCTAATACCTGACTTAACTTCGCCTGCGCATACCACGGGCGCACTGTCGGGTCGTATTTTTCAGGTACGGCAACACCATCTATCCAAATATCGCCTATGGCAGTCGCATAAGCACTACCATCATCGAATGTGAAAAAAACGTCACTTAAATTAGCTGTCGCTTTGGTCAGCCTTGCGGTTCTGACAAAGTCTCCCTGGATTATGCCGGAAGTATAATTGTCAGCCAATTGGTTAACCACACTCGCTTTAGATTGAAACCAGGCTTCAATGGTATTCGCTTCGAATCGGGTTGTTGCTACTGTCGCCCTATTCACACTGTCAATTGTGCTATTGCGAATTTCGACATACGAAATCCAATTTGCTACTAATAAACAGATAGCAACTACAGTGCCCATTGAAACAATGAGCGTTCTCCTAAACCCTAATAGTTTATTCATTTCGAGCATAACCCCTTAACTGGTAGTGGCCAAGGCGAGCGTGAATCATAAGTAAGAGGTGCAATAGCGATTCCACTTCAAACTTAATACAGCACTTCTGCTTAGCGCAATAATCAAACGCTTACAGTATTATTTTTAACGTAAATACGTTTTCTCTCCTGCCTTCGCACAATACTTATTCAAAAAAATAATCATGAAATCGTTTATTAGGACTAATAATTTCACTTGAGCTTAACAACCCGCTATAAACTTTCGAATTGACGACATATTTTTTTATCCAACGATTAGAGGGCAGCAATTAACATACTTTCCCTCATAAACAACTAACTGACGCGACCAAATAGGCGCTCAAACAGCCTTTTGGCAGAAATAACACCAAGGTTACACAGCCACAAATTTAGCGCTGGTTACTTACCTTAAATGTGTTATTTACCGCTGGTAATAATTTATTCTGACGCCCTAATCAAAACGCAGTATGTTTACGTATTAACCATCATGCTACCTTCCAGTCATTCAGATTCTGTTGAATTTTAATACAAACAAGTAACGTTAATGATAATTTCAAATGGACTTAGTTAGGAATGTCTCATGGTGCAAAAGCTTATGGAGCGCAATAGCTCCCATTTAGGACACGATGTGTTTAAAAGTACACTAATGACGGTTTATCAGAAGTTTAAGCCAAGTCATTGCTTTATTGCAGCGGTTGAGGCGTCGAACAAACAGGCCACCACTTACTGCTATCTTGAGTATGGCCAAGAGACTAAGAACTTCAGCTATGATTTATCAGATGTTCCTTATCAGTTGGTTAACTGTGAGGAAGACGTTTACTGCCTTTCTCCTGAAATTCGTAAATTATTTCCAGACCATATTGTCTTGGCAAAGCTAAATACCCCAGGTTATTTGGGCATGCCAATACGCTCCGATAATAATGATGTCATTGGCTTGTTAGTGTGCTTGTTTGAACACCCCATTGATGCACAAAGTGCCCCCGTCAAATGGCTATCAGGGGTAGGTAGCTTTATTGCCCAGCAAATGTGGCAACAACAGTCAAAGCGACTTCTGTTGAAGCAACTAGAAGCGGGAGAATCCTTGGCAAAAATTGCCAGCTGGCGTTGGGACGTTGCCAATGACACTTTTTTGTGGAGCAACCAGGTACATCGCATTTTTGATATACAGGCGGCTCGCGAATTAAGCTTCAAAGGACTTTATCAAATTGTTCACCCCCATGATCGCGAACAATTCAAACAAATTGCCAAAGAGATAGTTTGTGGGTCGCGAGATAAATACGATGTGACACACCGGGTTTTACTTGCTAATAGCAAGGTCAAACACCTTCATTGGCTAGCAGATGTGGTGAAATCGGACGATGGAAAGCCGGCATACTTGGAAGGTACAGTCCAAGATGTCACCTACCGGCATGAATCAAATATTGATAAGAAACTATCAGATTTCATCATAAAACATTCCTCCGAATCGGTAATGGTAACCAATAACCAGAATGAAATTATTCTGGTTAACCAAGCAATGGAGCAGTTAACGGGCTACAGCCAGCAGGAAATGGTTGGTCGCAATCCGAACATGTTGTCCTCTGGTAAACAAACGGATGAGTTTTACCAACAAATGTGGACAACCCTCAACTCAAAAGGCTACTGGAAAGGTGAGATTTGGAACAAATGCAAAAATGGGCGGATTTCCCCGGGGGAGCTCTCACTAAAAGCAGTCACCAACGAGCAAGGCGACATCAGCCATTATGTCTCCATATTCAGAGATATTTCACAATGGAAAGCAACTGAACAGAGACTACAATTCCTAGCTGACAATGATTCATTAACCGGGTTAATTAATCGTCGATGTTTTATTGAAAAACTAGAACAGCAATTGGCAGTAGCCAGTGATGATTCCTTCACTACAATCGTGTTTATCGACTTAGACCAGTTTAAATCAATTAATGATATTTATGGTCATCAAATAGGAGATTCATTGCTTTGCGAAGTCGCCAGTCGGTTAGCGGGGGAAATCAGCGATAATGAACTACTGTGCCGCTACGGCGGTGACGAGTTTACTTTACTAATTCCTGATACATCACGCGCACACACTGAACTTATCGTTAAGCGAGTAAGGGACTGCTTCCAACATTTCTTTAAGTTAAAACAACTTATAGTCGAGACTACGGCGAGCATCGGTGTCGCAATGTCTCCTGACGCTGGCACTAGCGCGAAACTACTTCTGCGCCACGCTAACCATGCAATGTTCAACGCTAAAAATACCGGTCGTAATTGTATTTCATTTCATGACATCGAATCGCAACGGCGATATCAATATAAACTTGAATTAAAAGAACGGTTAAAACTTGCGCTTGAACAGCGCAAATTAGAGGTGTTCTATCAGCCAATTGTTAATATAGAATCAAGTTTCATATCAAAATTCGAAGCCTTAGTGCGCTGGCCTGATGGCAATGGTGGTTACATTTCTCCTGCAGAATTTATCCCAATTGCTGAGGAGTTCGGCTTAATTCACCTTGTTGGAAAGTTCGTACTCAGGCAGGCCTGTGCTGATCTAAAGTTAATCCATCAGTGCGGTTTTGGACATATTAGTTTCTCCGTTAACCGTTCAATTAGCGAATTTTATCATGGTGAATTAGAGCAACAATCCATCGCATCCGCCATTAAAACAGCAGGCTTGCCTTATGACTCAATTATCATCGAAATAACAGAATCGACAGCGATGTCTGAAAACCGCTCTGCCAGGCAAGCACTGGCAGAGCTAAAGCACAAAGGGATAAAAATTGCGCTGGATGACTTCTGTACTGGTTATTCTTCTCTAAATTATTTGATTGATTATGAGGTTGATATCATCAAAATAGACCGCTCGTTCGTAAACGCTATAGAAAGTGATAAGAATAGCCAAATACTCACGTCAACGGTGATCGAACTTGCCTCTAAACTAGGTATTGAAGTCATCGCCGAAGGCGTTGAAAATGTCCATCAAATGACTTTTTTGCGTCAAAACGGGTGTCAATATATACAAGGGTTCTACTATAGCCCAGCGCTGCCCATCAATCGCTGCATCGATCTCTTGGAAGAAAATGCGAGAGGCGCGATTTGGGAAAAAGCGGCGCAGTAGGCAACGTAAATAATCCATTAGGTATTTTAAAGGTTAATAACCACATAGCGACTTAGGTCGTGCTTTATTTCAGCGTAAAACTTGCACAATTGAAATTTTACTGTATAAATACACATGTACTGTATAGACACTGTATAAGCTATTCATCAGAGGTGCAGCCATGCTAACACAATTAACCATCAGTGATTTCGCCATTGTAAAATCTTTAGATATCGAACTCTGTCAAGGTATGACAACAATTACTGGGGAAACTGGTGCAGGTAAGTCTATTGCGATAGATGCGTTGTCTTTGTGTTTAGGTGAACGAGCAGAGTCCTCAATGGTAAGGCCTTCGGGCAAACGCGCTGATGTTTGTGCAACATTCAATATTGAGAATAATAAGCCAGTAATAAAGTTTCTCAATGATAAGGAACTCGACAACGAAAACGAATGTATTCTGCGTCGTACCGTGTCAAAAGAAGGTCGCTCAAAAGGCTACATCAATGGCAGAGCTGTTCCAATCAGTCAACTAAAAGAAATAGGCCAATACCTGTTAAACATCCATGGTCAACATGCCCATCAAGGCCTGCTTAATAGCACCAAGCAATTATCTTTGCTTGATCAATATGCCAACCACAATAAACTATTGGCCCAAGTAGAACTTAGCCACCAAAACTATCAGTACATTAACAAACAACTTGTCGAATTACGCGAGCAACAAGCACAAGGGCAAGCCAAGCTACAGTTACTTGAGTACCAAATTGAGGAACTTGATAGTTTTGCGCTAATAGAAGGTGAATTTGAGCAGATAGAAGCCGAGCATCAGCGGCTTGCAAACGCTGAAACACTTCAAACCACAAGTCAGCATTTGCTAGAGCAATTAAGTGAAGGGAGCGAATTCAATATTGAAATGGCATTAAATCAAGCACTCTCAACATTGGAACAGCTGCTAGGCGATGACCCGTCGTTGTCTGCTTTAAACGAAATGTTAAATGGCGCGTTAATTCAAGTGCAGGAAAGTAGCATCGAACTTAGCTCATACAACCAAAGTATTGAGCAAGACCCTCAGCGCTTATCAGAAATAGAACAACGCTTGAGCAAAGCAATGCAATTGGCAAGAAAACACCAAGTTGAAGCTTATCAATTGCCACAGGTACATTTGACTATTCGCCAAGAGCTAGATGATTTAAGTAACAATGATCAGCAAATCCTCGACTTAGAACAATCGTTGGTTGAAATTAGTGCGCAATACCAAATACATGCTGATAAATTAAGTGCAAGTCGTCAAGCCGCTGCACATAAGCTTGAAAAACTCATTACCCGCTCCATGCAACGCCTGGCTATGGAACATGCACAATTCACCATCGCCCTGACAACTAACGAAAGTAAAGCTCTTAATAGAAACGGAATTGATAATATTGAGTTTCAAGTCAGCACTAACCCCGGTCAACCCCTTGAGCCGTTGAGCAAAGTGGTTTCAGGTGGTGAATTGTCGCGCATTAGTTTAGCTATATCCGTTATTACAGCAAACAAAGTTGCCACACCAACATTGATATTTGATGAGGTTGATGTTGGGATCAGCGGGCCAACAGCCGCAACAGTCGGTCAAATGTTAAGGGAACTTGGCCAATCGACACAAATATTGTGTGTCACTCACTTGCCGCAAGTCGCTGGCTGTGGCCACCAACAGATGCAAGTACGCAAGCAAACCGATGGCAATTCAACCAACACAACTATGGCGGCGCTCAATCAACAATCTAGACTTAGCGAGTTAGCCAGATTACTCGGCGGTAATAAAATTAGTGATAACACGCTAGCAAACGCCAAGGAATTGCTCATGGTAAATCAAGCCTAATCTCACATAGTTTGCAAATAAATTCACACAGCACTGTTAGCAGCCGTTATACAGTGCTAAAATATGCGACTTTATTTTAGCACCAATTAAAGGTATTCCATTGCAAGGTACTCAACTACTTGATTTTATCATCAAGAACCTAGAAGACATCAAGGCAAAAAACATTGTGACATTAGATGTTACTAAACTATCGCCAATGGCGGATAAGCTTGTTATCTGTTCAGGTACTTCTTCTCGTCACTGTCGCTCAATTGCAAACAGCCTGTTAGTTGAAGCTAAAAAAGCAGGCATCCCACCGCTAGGCATTGAAGGCTTAAAAGAAGGTGGCTGGGTGCTATTGGATATGAACGAAATCGTTGTGCATGTTATGGATGATGAAAGTCGTGAGTTCTATAAGCTAGAGCAGCTTTGGAGCGGTGACTCAAAGCATATCAACAGCTAGAAATGAAAATCCAATTGGTTGCTGTTGGCACAAAAATGCCAACGTGGGTGGAATCTGGCTTACAGGAATATGTACGCCGGTTCCCTCGAGATTGCTCATTAGAGATCCTTGAAATCCCAGCGGGTAAGCGCGGGAAAAATGCCGACATAAAGCGCATTTTAGAAAAGGAAGGTGAACTGACATTAGCAGCTATTCCCAAAGGCAATCGTATTGTCACTCTAGAAGTTGAAGGTAAGCCTTGGACAACCCCGACATTAGCCAAAAATTTAGAAAAATGGCAATTGGACGGTCGTAATGTCAGTTTACTTGTTGGTGGCCCCGAAGGTCTGGCACCAGCTTGTATTAAGGCATCTGAGCAGCGTTGGTCCTTGTCTCCATTGACACTGCCCCACCCAATGGTACGAGTCATTGTTGCCGAAGCACTATATCGTGCCTGGAGCATCAATAATAACCACCCTTACCATAGAGAATAATTGCTTTAGATTAAAATAATTAGAGATATCAAACAATCTATGTTCAAATAGCACTATTCTTTGTTTGTTCTAATAGCGCATGTTTTTAAACCAACGCCCTCCCATTCGAAATAATGTTGCAGAATCAAATCTGTTCACTCGCCGTGTCATCATTGCGTTTGTCATCGTCTGTGCGCTTATCGGTGTATTACTGGCTAACCTTTATTCAATTCAAGTCAACATGCACGAATCCTACCAAACACGAGCCAATGGCAACCGTATTAAAGTCATCCCAGTAGCCCCAAATCGCGGGATTATCTTCGATCGCAACGGTATGATTCTTGCCGAAAACAAGGCTGTTTATAGCTTGGAGTTGGTTGCAGAGAAAATTAAGAACATCGAACATACCGTTGATACAATCGGCAGTATTATCAATATTACAGACGAAGAAAAAGAGCTATTTTTTAAAGTACAAAAGGCCCAAAAGCGCTTTAAGAAAGTCACCCTTAAAAGCCGCTTATCTCCAGCTGAAGTCGCTAAAATAAGTGTCAATCTGCATCGGCTTGAAGGCGTTACCGTCGAGGCTCGCTTAAAACGCTATTACCCTTACAAAGAAACTCTGACCCATGTACTTGGTTACGTTGGGCGCATGACGAAAAAAGAGTTACAAAGAATAACCGATAACGATGAAGGCGCAAATTATGCGGCGACAAGAGATATTGGTAAACAGGGAATAGAGAAATATTACGAACAAATGTTACATGGTGTCGCAGGCTTTCAAGAAGTAGAAGTTAATCACCGTGGTAAAATAATCCGGGTACTCAATCAAGTGTTGCCTGAACATGGCCAGGATCTGTATTTAAATATCGACGTTCGATTACAGCAACAAGCCTATAGCGCGCTAGCGGGAAGGCGTGGTTCGGTTGTCGCACTCAACCCAAACAACGGTGCAGTACTAGCTATGGTTAGCAGTCCAAGCTATGATCCTAATTTATTCGTCCACGGCATCAGTGGTAAAGATTACAGGAAATTACTTTCACCTGATAAACCACTAATAAACCGTGCGACAAAAGGCGCTTATCCGCCAGCTTCAACAATAAAACAGTTGATGGCGCTCGCCGCATTAGAAGAAGGCATTGTCAGCGAGACATCTTCAATAGATGATCCCGGCTGGTTTAAACTACCAAATGTAGAACGAAAATTTCGCGATCACTTAGCCTGGGGACATGGCAAAGTGGATGTCTATCGAGCCATGGCAAAATCTTGCGATACCTATTTTTATGACATCGCCTACCGCTTGAAGATCGACAAAATAAGTACCTTTATGTATCAATTTGGTTTTGGTGAGTACACCGGCATTGATATTCATGAAGAGAAAAAAGGCATCATGCCCTCAAGGGAATGGAAACGTAACCGCCATAATCAGCCTTGGTATACTGGCGATACCATTTCTTTAGGTATCGGACAAAGTTATTGGACTGCAACACCATTACAACTGGCCAAGTCAACAGCGATTGTTGCAGCCAGTGGCAAGCGATTCACTCCACAAATCCTTGGTGCTAGTCAACAAGGTCAAGGATTATTGCAAATCCCAGCCGATGATTATGCCCCCATCAAACTAAAACAATCACGTCATTGGCAAATCGCACAAAAAGGCATGTGGGAGGTTGTTAATAATATCGGCGGCACCGCCTACAACGTATTTAAAGGCGCAAACTATATCTCTGCCGGTAAAACTGGTACGGCGCAGGTTATCAGTATGGCCGAAGATGAAAAGTATGATGCAAGTAAGATTAAAGAACGCCATCGCGATAACGCGATGTATGTTGGTTATGCGCCCTATGACAATCCACAGATTGCACTGGCAGTGGTGATTGAAAATGCAGGCGGTGGAGGCAGTAGCGCCGCACCTGTCGCTCGTCAGCTCCTTGACACCTATCTCAGTGAAAATAAACCGCTCGGTGAGAGCACTCTATTATCAAGCCAGTCAACCAATCAACAAGATAGAACACCATGATTTCCTCTTCAAAATCCGGCAATGGCTATGCTGCTAAAGATACCTTTGCTCAGCGCATTCATATTGATATCCCGTTGCTACTGGGGTTACTGACTTTAATGGTCTTCTCTTTGATAATCATTTACGGTGCAAGCGGCCAAAACATCGCCATGATGAAAGCGCAAGTGATACGAATGGGGATTTCGTTAAGTGCCATGTTATTTATTGCCCAAATATCTCCGAGTGCCCTTCGGCGTTGGTCAGTGCCACTGTTCGGTCTTGGTTTAGCGTTACTTGTCGCAACGTTGCTCTTTGGTCATGTTGGCAAGGGAGCGCAACGGTGGCTAAATTTAGGGGTGTTTAACTTTCAAACATCCGAGGCGATGAAAGTCATTTTACCTATCGTGGTTGCCCACTTTATTACCACGTACTCACTACCGCCTAGGTTACGGCATGTTATTGTTGGCTTCGTTATTGTGCTAATCCCCACCTTACTTATCGCTAAACAGCCAGACTTGGGGACCTCTATATTGGTTGCAAGCTCGGGCATTTTTGCTTTATTCCTGGCAGGCATGAGTTGGCGAATTATCGGATCACTGGCCGTCGCAGCATCCGCTTTTGCCCCCGTATTATGGTTCTTTTTGATGCGCGATTATCAGCGCCAAAGGGTGCTTACCTTTTTAGATCCAGAGAGTGACCCTCTAGGTTCTGGTTACCATATTATTCAATCTAAGATAGCCATTGGCTCTGGCGGCGTTTCTGGTAAAGGTTGGCTCAATGGCACGCAATCTCAGTTAGAGTTTTTACCAGAACGTCATACCGACTTTATTTTTTCAGTGTTTAGTGAAGAGTTTGGACTCCTTGGTATCTGCATGCTACTTGCCGTCTACATGTTTGTCATCGCTCGTGGATTATACATTGCCTCCCAAGCGCAAGATCCTTTCTCGAGAGTACTAGCTGGCGCCATTACCCTCACCTTCTTTGTTTACCTGTTTGTTAACATTGGTATGGTATCTGGATTATTGCCTGTGGTAGGGGTTCCTTTGCCACTGGTAAGCTATGGCGGCACATCAATGCTTACCTTAATGATAGGTTTTGGTATCGTAATGGCAATTCATACTCATCGCCGTTTTAATAAATAGAGACTCGACTATGCGCTTAGTAAATATTAAACAATTAAGTCTTATGCTAATCATCGGTGGCGGACTAACAGCGTGTACAGTGGCACCTTCCCGTTATCAAATCCATCAGGATGTTGCACCAAATCGCTTACCTAGCGCCAATGAAATTAAAGATATTACGCCACAGGATATTCCCTACTCACGAGGTGGTAATAAAGACTACACGGTTAGAGGCATCAATTACCAGGTACTCGATACACATGAAGATTACCAACAAACGGGGATAGCATCTTGGTATGGCGCAAAATTTCACGGCCATCTAACATCTAATGGTGAAGTTTATAATATGTATGGTTTATCGGCCGCGCATAAATCTTTGCCAATTCCGAGCTTTGCAAAAGTAACCAACCTTGATAACAATAAGCACACCATAGTGCGCGTTAATGACCGCGGCCCCTTCCACCCTGACCGCCTAATCGACTTATCTTACGGTGCAGCATTTAAACTCGACGTGTTAAAGCATGGGACCGCCCGGGTAAAAATCGAGTCGGTCACTTTTCCAAAGACCGACGGTTCGCCGATGGTTATACGCCAAGGCTGTAACATTCAATTACTGGCACTACAAAATAAAGCCGTGGTGGACCAAGAGTTGGCAAAGATCAAACAGCGCTATAACCAACCTGCCCACATCGAAATGGCAGCTAATATTTATCGCTTAAAATTAGGACCTATTGCTAGCTTAACTCAATGTGAATTGTTACATAAAAAAGTCTTAATAAATTACCCAAAAGCATTTATCAAATCGCTATAACAGGTTAGTATAGAAAGTTAATCTTGCCGTTTGGCTTTCATCAATTTACCTGGTTATTAAATGTTAAATAATAATTTTTCTCGTCGTGTCAAACTGGCTACCACGGCGACTTTTTTGCTTATCTCAACTAGCACACTAGCCACTACAATCACTCCAAACCAACCAACAGTTGCCGCAAAAAGCTTTATTTTAATTGATCACACCACCGGTAAGGTATTAGCCAGCGATAACGAACATCAACAGCTTCACCCTGCTAGCCTAACCAAGTTAATGACGAGTTTTATCATAGGCCGTGAACTGAAAAACGGTAATATTAAGCAAGACGATCTTGTAACAATCAGTGAGAATGCTTGGGCTAAAAAATTCCCAGACTCTTCGAAAATGTTTATCGAGGTAGGCAAAGAAATAAAGGTTTCAGACCTTAACCGCGGCATCGTCATTCAATCAGGTAACGATGCCTGTGTTGCAATGGCAGAGCACATTGCCGGAACCGAAGATGGCTTTGCTGATATCATGAACAACGTCGCAGCAGAGCTAGGGATGAGCAATAGCTTCTTCGTCAATAGCCACGGTTTAGATAGCACAACGCATCAAACAACCGCCTACGATATGTCTGTTTTAGCTCGCGCCATTATTGAAGAAACACCAGAAGAGTATGCGCTTTATAAAGAGAAATCTTTTACCTACAACAATATCAAGCAATATAATCGCAATACTTTATTGTGGGATAAAAGCATGAATGTTGATGGCATGAAAACAGGCCACACATCAAAAGCTGGCTACAGCCTAGTATCATCTGCAACAAAAGATAACATGCGCTTGATTTCTGTCGTTATGGGTGCAAAAAGTGCGCGCTCACGCGCCAGTGAAAGTAAAAAGATCCTAAATTTCGGTTTCAGATTCTTTGAAACGGTAACGCCATATCAAGCAGGCCATGAATTTGCGTCACAGAAAGTATGGTTTGGTAAAACGGATGAGGTGAAGCTTGGTATTACGACAGCGACACCGCTAACAATTCGTCGTGGGCAAAGTAAAAACTTAAAAGCGAGTTTTGAATTAACAAAACAACTGGAAGCCCCGATTACCAAAGGCGAAGAGGTTGGTACTGTATTTTTGCAGTTGAACGGTGAAGATATTGCTCAGTACCCATTGGTAACGCTCAATGAAATCGAACAAGGTGGCTGGTTTAAACGTACCAGTGACTATGCAAAGAAAATGGTTAGCGACCTAATTAACTAACCTCTATTTTGGCAGTTGCCCAACGGGCAATTGCCTTCCCCATCTTTTAAATCAACAGCATAGCGCTTCCCTTTGCAAGCTTATACAGAAAATATCTGACTAATCTCATACAGTACTGACAATCCCCTAGCTCAACGGCAACGAATAAGATAGAATGGCGCAAATTTTTATCTCGGTGCGCTAGCTTCATTATCAAGAATAAAAGATTAACTGATTTTTTACTGACTGATATAATTGAGCATGATGACCGCTTTGTGTTGGAGACTATTATGGACACAAAATTTGACGAATTATTAGAATTCCCTTGTGACTTTGGCTTTCGTATCATGGGCCTTGCCCAGGACGATTTACATGAGCATGTTGAAGTTGTGTTAGATGTGCATGTTGCAAATGCTTACAAACGCTTACCAGGAATACGCAAGAGCAGCACAGGGAAATATCACTCAATTTCCTACACAGTAAAAGTGCAAAGCAAAGAACATATTGAGTCGCTCTATAAAGAGCTTTCTGCTATTGAGATAGTCAAGTACGTTCTTTAGTAAAGAGGTTTCACATGTCTATCGAGCCACTCCAAGCCAACGAAAAGCCTCTCGTCATCCGCCAACTTGGGCGTCGTGACTATGAAGGTGTTTGGCATGCAATGCAAGACTATACTGATAGCCGCAACAGTGACTCGAACGACGAAATCTGGTTAGTTGAGCACAACCCTGTATTTACCCAGGGGCAAGCAGGTAAAGAAGAACATTTACTATTCCCAGGTGACATTCCAGTGGTTAAAGTAGATCGTGGTGGACAAGTAACCTACCATGGACCAGGTCAACTCGTCGCCTACTTCCTAATTGATATAAAGCGCTTAAAAATTGGCGTTCGGAATCTGGTTACCTTTATCGAGCAAAGCCTTGTCGAATTATTAAAACAACATGACATTGCTGCCTACCCCAAATCTGATGCACCTGGGGTTTACGTCGATGAAAAGAAAATTGCATCACTTGGTTTGCGTATCCGAAAAGGCTGCTCTTTTCATGGACTGGCTTTGAATATTGATATGGATTTATCCCCTTTTCAGCGGATCAACCCCTGCGGCTATGCCGGGCTTGAAATGGTTCAAATGAACCAATTTGGCGGTCCATTTAAGCATAACCAAATTGAACAAGCACTAATGCTTATCGTTGCCAAACATCTTGGTTTTGATAAGTTAGAGTCACAAACAGGATTTAGCCATGAGCAACATTAAACAATCAACTAAAGTAGCTGGAGAGAAACTAAGAGACGCAGACAAGCTCGCTTATATTCCAGTAAAAGTCGTTGAACAAGATAAAAAAGAAGTATTGCGTAAGCCTGAATGGCTGCGGGTTAAACTGCCACGTAGCAGCGCAAAAATCGATGAAATAAAAAGCGCAATGCGCAAGCATGATTTGAGCTCAGTCTGTGAGGAGGCCTCCTGCCCTAACCTGTCAGAATGTTTTAATCACGGCACTGCAACCTTCATGATTTTAGGGGCTATTTGTACTCGTCGCTGCCCATTTTGTGATGTGGCACATGGCCGCCCACTTCCTGTCAATGCCGAAGAGCCGAAGAAGCTTGCAGCAACAATTCGTGACATGAAGCTTAAGTACGTTGTTATTACATCGGTGGACCGTGATGACTTACGTGATGGCGGCGCCCAGCACTTTGCGGATTGCGTTCGTGAGATACGTAGTGAAGTGCCAGATATTCGCATAGAAATACTAGTACCTGACTTTAAAGGTCGAATGGATAAAGCGCTAGATATCTTGAGCACTTGCCCACCAGATGTGCTTAACCATAATCTGGAAACGGCACCGCGCTTATATCGTGAAGTTCGTCCAGGAGCGCACTACAAGAATTCTTTAGAGCTACTTCGTCGCTTTAAAGAGATGCACCCTGAAGTCACAACAAAATCAGGCTTGATGATGGGGTTAGGCGAAACCAACGATGAAATCATTGAAGTGTTAAAAGATTTACGTGAACACAATGTAGAGATGTTAACGCTAGGCCAATACCTACAGCCGAGTAAACATCACTTACCAGTGGTCCGTTATGTGCCGCCGAGTGAATTTGACGAGTTGGGCGATGTCGCTAAAGAGCTTGGATTTACTCATGCAGCCAGTGGGCCAATGGTACGATCGAGTTATCACGCCGATCTGCAAGCCGCAGGTAAAGAAGTTAAGTAATAATCAAGGCAACGTAAGTTGCCTTTTTTTATGCCCTCAATAGCGTTTAATTATTTAATCTCACCACAGTGAACGAACTGCGCTAGGATGAGTCCAAACACAATTAAGCCAATACCAATCCGACCAGCATGACTATGCTGTATTTGTTAGGTTTAAGTCGTTAAAATCTCTTTGAAACAATTTATATATCGAGTACACATGAAATTTTTATCACAGTTATTTGACAACAATAAGCAATGGGCTATCGATGTCGAGCAGCAAGAACCTGGTTTTTTTAAGTCTTTAAGCGAACAACAAAAGCCTGAATACCTTTGGATTGGCTGTGCCGATTCCCGCGTACCAGCGAATGAAATCGTTGGCCTTAAGCCAGGGGAATTATTTGTGCATCGTAACGTGGCAAACACCGTTGTCCATACTGATTTAAATTGCCTGTCCGTCATTCAGTATGCGGTTGATGTGCTTAAAGTTAAACATATCATTGTAACAGGTCACTATGGCTGTGGTGGCGTCAATGCCGCTATGCAAAACGGTCGTTTTGGCTTAATTGATAACTGGCTGCGCCATATTAAAGACGTGCAACACAAGCATCAGGATCACTTAAAAGCGATAGAAAGCGAAGGAAAGCGCCAAGACCGCTTAACCGAGTTACACGTGATTGAGCAAGTAATGAATGTTGCGCAAACCTCTATCGTACAAGATGCCTGGGCGCGTGGCCAAGAACTACAGCTCCATAGTTGGATCTACAGTGTTGGCGATGGCATGCTACGTGATTTAAAAGCAAATATGTCAAGCTCAGATCAAGCCCTTGAATCATACCAAGAAGCGGTAGCTCGCTTAAAAGATAGCTAATCCTGCCTATTTGCAAGCCGCTGGCATTTAATTAAGTTAAATTAACCAGCGGCTAATTTATCATGAAAATCAGTCGCTATTAGCAATTTGTTGGCAGGATCCAGATATTTAAAAATAGCAACAGTGAAAAGAGAACAAGGCGAGGTTATCGCAATTCGATTAAGATGGTTGCCGCACAAAGTGGGAGACGACTTTATCGGATTCGTATTGTCCGCGCTCTCAATGAACGCGGCATTCTCGATTGATAATTAATGGAGTCCAGCTTAAGTAAGGGCTCTTAATGGGTGGTTATCTTCATCCCAAATAGGGGTAAATATTCTATCAATCAGGCTAGGCTCAACTTCATCGAGTGATTTAAACTGCCAGTTAGGATTATTGTCTTTATCAACGAGTAACGCTCTAATCCCTTCTGTTACTTCACCAATTTCACCGCAATGTACTGACATTGCTAGCTCTAATTTAAAACAATCTAATAACGATAACTGCTGGCCAACAATTAGCTGGCGCTCCAAAATTTTAGCCGAAAGAGCGCTGCCATGAGCAAGCGTTCGTTTTGCTTTATTAAGCCATTTATCATCACTATCCATTGCCAGGATTGCTTCAACAACATCCTCAAGTGCAGCAGGAGCAAGTAGCTCCTTTAGGACACTACGGTGCGCCTCGATATTACCAACAGGCATCGGCGTGGTAGGCTTAAGCTCACTAATCAGTTGATTGATTAGTTGATGATGGTCACTTGATTGCGACCAGTTAGTTTGAGCCAATTGCGCTATCAAGGTGTTCTTTTGCTGATGCGCTAAATAAAAATCGGCCAAGTTTACTTCTAAACTATCGGCTGCATTCATTTGCGCTGCCGTAAGGCCCAAAAACAGACCTAAACGCTGTGGCATACGGCTTAAAAAGTAAGTAGCGCCCACATCTGGATATAAACCAATGGTTATCTCAGGCATCGCTATTTTTGAGTTTTCAGTCACGATACGATGACTTGCGCCAGCCATCAGGCCAAGCCCTCCTCCCATAACAAAGCCATTACCCCATAAAATAACCGGTTTAGAAAAGGCATGGATTTTATAATCTAGCTCATACTCTTTGCTAAAGTACTCTTGGACAAATGGCTGACGCGTACCTGGAGCTTCGGCCATCGCCCGATGCAATTCGACAACATCACCTCCGGCACAAAATGCTTTATCTCCAGCAGAATCAAGTACAATGGCAACGACTGAATCATCCTGTTGCCACTGTTCAATTGCCGGTAACAGTGAATCAATCATGTCCTGATTTAACGCGTTCAATGAACGTTCACTGTTTAAAGTCGCTTGTATAATGTAATGCCCGTCAGCACTCTTATGGCGCTGGTAAATTACTGCTTGATTAGTCATTAGCCATTTATCCAGTTTGGTTTACGTTTTTCTAGGAAAGCCGTTACACCCTCTTTTTGATCTTGGGTATCAAATAAATCAACAAACATTTCCCGCTCTAATGGCAGTGCAGCATTGATCGCGCCATCACGGCCCTTTTGAATTAAAGACTTACATGCCGCTACACTCGATGGTGATTGATTTGCTACGCGCTTAGCCAACGCTAAGGCGCTTTCGAGTGCCAGCCCTGTGTCAACAACTTCTTCCACAAGTCCGATACTACAGGCTTTATCAGCCTTTAAGCGTTCGCCACACAAAATCATACGTTTCGCCCAGCCTTCACCAACTAATAGACTTAGGTTCTGGGTACCACCTGCACAAGGCAATAAACCAACAGCCGCCTCAGGCAGTGCCATTTGAGCCTGTACCTCAGCAATTCGAATATCACAGGCAAGCGCTACCTCTAAGCCACCGCCCATCGCATAACCATTAATCGCAGCAATTGAAACGCCTCGGAAATTAGCGAGGGTCTCAAACGCTTCGCCAAAAACGCGAGACATCGTTGAGGCAACGCCAATATCACCATCGGCAAATAGATTGAGATCTGCGCCAGCAGAAAAGAACTTTTCCCCTTCGCCAGTGATCACAAGCGCGTAAACGCTTTTATCGTCATTGAGCTGAAGCACCATATCACGCAGTTGCGTCAAACTCTCGCGAGTCCATGTATTGGCGGGTGGATTGGCAATGGTAATGATTGCCGTATGTTCCTGTTGGCTTAACTTTAATAATTGGGTCATGGTTATCTCCGTTAGATCAATTCAATGGCCATTGCAGTTGCTTCACCGCCACCGATACAAAGGCTAGCAACACCTTTTGACAAATTGCGAGCTTGTAATGCGTGAATAAGGGTAACTAATATACGAGAACCACTTGAACCTAGCGGGTGCCCTAGTGCACAAGCGCCGCCATTAACATTCACTTTTTCATGGTCAAGTCCAAGTGCCTGCATACCAAGCATAGTCACCATGGCAAAAGCTTCATTGATTTCAAAAAGATCAACATCCTGGGTCGACCACTGCGCTTTTTCAAGTACTTTGTTCATTGCGCCGACCGGTGCGATAGTAAATTCACTAGGCTGTTGAGCATGGCTTGCATGGGCGACAATTTTTGCCAGAGGTTTAAGTCCACGCGCCTGTGCTTCACTTTGTTGCATGACTAACAGCGCCGACGCGCCATCTGAAATAGAGCTAGCATTCGCCGCAGTTATCGTACCGTCTTTAGCAAAGGCAGGACGCAAACTCGGGATCTTATCTACCCGCGCATTACCTGGTTGCTCATCAATACTAACAGTGACATCACCACGACGATTTTTAATTGTCACTGGCGTTATTTCATTGGCAAAAGCACCAGCTTCAATAGCACTGTTAGCACGGCTTAGTGAAGCGATGGCAAATTCATCCATTTGCTCTCGGGTAAATTGACTATCATCAGCCGTTTTCTGAGCAAAAACACCCATTGCTTTGCCGGTGTAAGCATCTTCCAGGCCGTCTAGGAACATATGATCTTTAACTTCGCCATGCCCCATTCGCATACCATTACGGGCTTTGGGTAACATATAAGGCGACAAACTCATGTTTTCCATGCCACCAGCAATTACTACCTTAGCGCTACCAGCGAGTATGAAATCATGCGCCATCATTACCGCTTTCATGCCTGAACCACAAACTTTATTGATGGTTGTACATGGCGTGCCTTTGTCTAAACCAGCCTCTAAGGCTGCCTGACGCGCTGGTGCTTGCCCCAATCCTGCAGGTAAAACACATCCTAAAATCACTTCATCAACATCATCTTGATTAAGCTTGGCATTAGTAACAATACCATCGATAACCACACTAGCTAGGGTTGGTGCAGCAACTTGCGATAAGCTGCCACCAAATCCGCCCATCGGCGTACGTAAGGCTTGAACAATTACAACAGGATCATTTATTGACATGATTGACTCCAAAAATTAAGTAAACTTTAGATTATTTGTCTACATTACCTCAAGATTCCCTTTACGCCAACGTAAAGTTTAATTAAAACGTGTTTAATAGGGTTGCAGTTAGGTAATTTCATTGCTCTTTGTTGTCAGTTCAAGCGGTTGTTATTAAAAAGACGCTTCGATTTGAAGGGTATGATCGTCAGGGTAGTGAAGCAGTTTAGAGGAAGGCGCACCGTCTGCTAACTTATATTCTAACGCTATCCCGCTCGCGCAAGAAATCACTTGTTGCAATGCCTGATTGGCACAGGCTAGTCCAAAATCAAGTTCGCTAGAATTAGCTACGTCTAATTCGGCGCTGTAATACCAACCGATGTTAAGCCCTATGCTTAAGTGGCGTTTGTTAAGATTGTAATTTTCTAATAATTGCAATGAATCCTTAGCCAATTGCTTCACTCGCTGGTGACTACAATTAGCAAGTAGTGCAACAAAGCGATCATCACGCTGACGCAAAATAATACCATACTCTTGCAATAAAGCTTTTAGCTTTGAGGCTAAATACTGCAACAGCTTATCCCCTTCATCATGGCCAAAATTCTCGACAAACACACTAAACTTATTAATATCAATTAATAACACAGCGTATCGTTGCTTTGGATTGTAAACCAATCGCTTTTGACTCATTACGTATTCGAAGGATTGATGGTAAAGGTATAGGTTGGTTAATGAATCTATTTTCTGGTCAAAAACAGTTATTACCTTATGGTTACTACGGTAGGCAAGCGTGGCAATAATTGCCAAAAAGACTAAAAATAACGCCAGCAATACTAAGCATAAAAACGCAAGTTCATCATTGACCCTGACGATTTCTTGCTTATCGTGCAGCAATTGTTTTAGCTTATCGGAATTTTTCGCTATCTCATTGTCAAACGCTCGGCTAAAATAATTAAAATTATCACTATGGATGTGAGCGCTAAACTGCGTCTCCAGCATGACGTACTTTTTATATTCCAAAAAACCTGCGCCAGTCCTCCCTTGGCCAATTAATATCGCAGAGCTAAGCCGCGCTAATTCTGCCTGATCAGCAATACCATTAATGGGCAATTCGCTTAGGTGGATCTGCTGTATCAACTTACTCCCTTTGTGCCATTCTTTTAGCCCAACAAAAGCATCTAATAAGATAAGTTCAACTTGCAATTTATTAATCACATTGCTCGTTTTTCTTTGCAAACCGAGGCTTTTTTGCGCAAGTAAAAGCTGCTGCTGGTAGTTGTGATTTTTTTGATAGATAACGGCGCGTGCGGCATAAAGGTCAACTAGAAGTACCTCGGAATTAATCGCTTCACAGAACTCAATCGCATTATCCCCTATCGTAGCAGCTTCCTTATTAGGCTCCATGCGCGCATAAATATAGGTCATCGACTCAAAGATAGTGCATTTCTTCCCATTGTCACCTAGTAAGCTGGCTAATTTTACTGCCTGACGAGTGAAGCTTAACGCTTGTTCAAACTCTAGTTCTTCAACTTTTAGCTCTGCAGCGAGTAATAACACTTGTATTTTACTGCTGGCAGAGACAAACTTCTGAGGAATTTGAACTGCCAGGTTAATATATTTGAAAGCCTTATCATAGCGCTGTTGGCTTTGATAAAGTCGTGCTTGAAGGTAATAGGCAACACTTCTGCTGTCATTGCTTATTTCATTTTCCAGCAAGTAAAACAGTTTTTGCTGCGCAAGTTCGAGTTTGCCTTGATAGGCAAGTATTTTTATCTCAAGTATCAGGTAGCGTTCTTGTTGAACGGGACTCTTGTGCGCCGTTGCCAAGGCGTCAAACAATACAGAAGCATGGTCAATATTTTCATACAGCAGAGACTCAGCGCGCAGTAAAGCCTGTTCAAAGGATTTTGGCTCGTCAGGGGATTGAGCACTTGCAAAGAATACAAAGAGATTTAATACAAGGACTAGTAAAAACAGACAAATCTTATTACTACGAGAATCAATTAACCCAACCACTCTCATCAATGCTTAGTGCTACCATTAGATGATGTTTTCACCTCACTAAGGGTTGATTCAGTGGCGTAGTAACCACAATTACCGCCCCTTTTCTTAGCTTCGGCTAGCCCATTCATGGCTTGTTCAATTATAACATCAAGCCGATCGGCATCATTAACATTCGTCCCTTGGTCATAAAAGGCGCATCCTGTAGAAAGAGTTGCTTCAACAGATTGATTGTCAATAACAATGCCATTTAGTGATTGATGAACATCTTCCACCAGCTCAAGCACACCATTGAAGGAATAATCGTTTACAACTAAAACAAACTCATCACCAGATTTTCGAATTGAGATCATATTCTTATCGCGAAGATTGCTCAATTTCATGGCAAAAGAATGGAGAAAGATATCACCAAAGTCATAGTTGAAATTAATATTTATGGCTTCCATGTTATCAATATTGCAAGCAATAACCGCGATACTCTTGTTACGAATTAACGCATCATCAACCAACTCACGGGCCTTAAGCAGGCCATAGTCCACATTAAAGCATTGAGTGAGCTCATCCTTTTGTTGTTGTTCAATCATCGATAGCGTTTGCTTTCTTTTAAAGAATACAAACAAGAACAACGACACAGAAGCAACAAGCAAAGCACTCAGCAGCATAACCCAATTTTTTAAATTAGTTCGTTCAAGTCTTAAGCTCGCCAGCTCAGATTCAGCAATAGAAATATCACGGGCCTGGCGGTTTACCTTACTCTCAAACCGACGTTGTAAGTAAGCCAAGTTAATCGATTTAGACTGCCCACTACTGGCTTTATGGGCATTTAAATAATGCTTAAAATAAAACATCGCATCATCTAACAAACCCATTTTTTCAAGCAATAGCGCTTTGATATTAAAGCCTAATGTCTTGGCCTCGACATCATTACTGGAAGTAATAATCTCAAGCGCTTGATTTAATTGTGCGTCAGCATCAACCAAACGTTCACTATGCATGAGAGACTTAGCTAGGTGTAGTCGAACTTTAGCTATTTGCAGTGGGGTCTCCAGCGTCGAATAATGCTCGATAGACCGGCTTAACAATGCTTGCTCTTCTTTATATTGTTGCTGCTGGCCATGCCATAACGCTAAGTAGAAATACGCACTCACTAACTCACCAATGTATTGCTCACCGCGGCAATGGCTAATCACTCGCTTAGATAAGGTCTCAAGCTCAGGAAATTTATTTTCACTGAGGTTGATATAGGCCATGCTATTAATGGCTCTGCATTCTAGTAGCTTATTTTGAGACTGTTTTGCAATTTCCAATGCTTTATTAGCGTACCCCGTAGCATCTTCAAATACATTCGCTTTGGCATAGATATTGGCGGCGAGAATATAAAAATCAAACTGATGATTAGGAGACAAGGACCCCATGTCTAATTGGCTCATCCGGTTAAGTAGAATAAACACTTTTTCAAAATCTAAGCGCTTTAACTCAATGAGGGCCTTGAAGTACAAAATTCTTGAAAAGACATCAACCGAGGATTGCTCTTGCTCGATGATATTAAGTTGATTTTGTGCTTTATCGAGCTTACCAAGAATAATATTTCGATGAACCTGCAGTAATACTAAATTAAGTGCTAACTCAGTAGGTAATGGTTCTGTTGACTCTGTTAAGTCATTTAACAATTTATTTGTCGCTCGAATATCTGATGGCAGTTTAACCTCAGCATTCAATAAACGTTGCTCAACGGAAGGTAGCAATGAAATTTTGGCGGCGGTTTGCGGTGTATCATTCGCCCCTGCCACAGTAGATAGCGAGCATAGCAGTAAGAGAAAAAATCGAAACCTAACAAGCACATGGCTCACATTAGCCAAGTTCAATACCTGCCTAGTTATGCCGCTGCCAAAGTGATGAAAGATTTTCAATGTCGTCCCTTATTATTCTATATCGACGGGACTAGCAATCAGCGCCCTAACGATAGGAATAATTTCGTAAATAACTAGTATTAAAGATAATTTCAACTCTCTAATACCATATAAATTGCTATAACTACGACAATACTATAGATATTCTACCTATCAAACAATACATTAGGTACTTATAATGCTACAAGATATTAATAACATTCAGGGAACGGAAAGCTCCGGCTATTGCTCCCATGGCGTGCGCCCATTCAGATCATTGAGGTCAAATGGGGTAATTTGGTAAACATAATAATTCAACCAATTGGTCAGTAGTAAATTAGCATGGCTACGCCAACACCCTTTAGGTGTCGCACTTGGTTGATCTTGTGGGTAGTAGTTTTGCGGAATATCAGGATTGAGCCCCTGCGCTAAATCTCGTTGGTATTCATCATCTAGTGTGGTGACATTATATTCAGGGTGTCCAAGTACAAATAAATTACGGCGATCTTTACTTACCACCAAATACGCACCGGCATCGTTTGAATCAGCTAAGATATCGAGATCAGAATGCGCCTTGATTTGCTCTATATCCATTTGTGCAAAGCGAGAATGGGGCACCCAAAACTCATCATCAAAGCCGCGTAATAACGGGTCATGAATCTGGTTGCGATGATGCAAAAATACGCCGGTTATTTTCTCTTCCCTGATATAACGATTAAGACCGTACAAATGATAAAAAGCGGCATGTGCGGCCCAACATAAAAATAGTGTAGATGTCACATGTTGTTGCGACCAATCAAATACTTGTTTAACCGATTGCCAATAACTAACATCGTCAAAATCAATTTGCCCCAGAGGCGCACCGGTAATAATTAGCCCATCAAAATTTATATCTTTGATTTCATCAAAATCACGATAGAAAGTATTCATATGATCGGTTGGCGTATTCTTGGATTCTTTATTATGAATACGTAAAAACTCAACATCCACCTGCAAAGGTGTATTGGCTAGCAAGCGTAGCAGCTGAGTCTCAGTCTCTATTTTGTTAGGCATTAGATTTAATAGCAAAACCTTCATTGGTCGTATTTGCTGACTAATTGCGCGGCTTTCGCTCATTACAAAGATATTTTCTTTGCGTAAAACATCAGTAGCTGGTAACAAATCAGGGATATTAATAGGCATATTCGACAACCAAAACAGAGTAAGCTAATTCAATAGTTCAAACTTACACCAAAGACATCTAGACGTCTATAATTATTTGGTTGCAAAATGATTTTCAAACAACAGTTGCGCCAACCGCCAATGAATTGCAAACTATGTGCATCAAACAATTAGTTAAACTTATTGTTTAGATCATCAAAATTATGCAAGGAACATAGAATGAATAACAAACCCTTGGCCATCGCAGCTTTAAGCGCCGCCGTATTAGCAGGTTGTAACCTTACCCCTGAAAACAACGTTGTTGTTAAGCCAAATAGTGATTATCAATGGCTAGAGCAAGTAGAAGACAAACAAGCATTAACTTGGGTAGAAGAAAACAATAACGCGGCATTTAGCGTATTAAAAGGCAACGCCCTTTATCAACAGAGTTTTGATAATAACCTAGAACTACTAAACTCTACCGACCGTATCGCTTATGCTACTCAGCGCGGTGACTACCTTTATAACTTCTGGACAGACAAAGACCATAAGCGTGGTATTTATCGCAGAACAACACTGCAAGAGTATCAAAAAGAAAACCCGCAATGGGAAACCATCTTAGACATCGATGCGCTGGCCAAAACTGATAACCAAAGCTGGGTTTATAAAGGCATGGATTGTCTTTACCCAGATTACAATCGTTGTTTAGTCAGCCTGTCACCAGGTGGTAGTGATGCGGTTGTGGTAAAAGAGTTTGATATCAGCAAAAAGGCCTTCGTAAAAGGCGGTTTTGAATTACCCGAAGCTAAAAGCGCAATTAGCTGGATTGATAAAAACTCTGTGTTTGTTGGCACCGACTTTGGTGCGGGCAGTATGACCGACTCTGGCTACCCTGCAGTCGTTAAGCTCTGGCAACGTGGTACGCCGCTAACCAGCGCTCAATCACTTTACCAATCAGAGAAATCCTCTGTTGCCGCTGGCGGTTATGTATTAAAAGATGGCGATACCACGCTTAATCTAATTTATGATGCAACAACCTTCTACACCACTAAGATGTTTGTCTTAAGAGATGGTGTGAAAACCCAGCTGCCTATTCCTAAAGATGCCGATATTAAGGCGTTTTTAAACGGCGAGTTATTTATTCAGTTAAAAAGCGACTGGACGTTAGCCGGTAAAACATATACTCAGGGAAGCGTTATCTATGCACCGGTCGACGATGTGATTAGCGACAAGGCTGACTATAAGACGTTAATTAGTTCATCTAAGAGTCTATCAATCTCATCAATTAGCACCACAAAAACCGCTTTATTAGTTAGTGTGCTAGATAATGTGAAATCAAAAGTATTACGCTTTACCCATCAAGACGGACAATGGCAGTCAAAAGCCGTTAATATCGATGATACCGGTAATGTCCGAGTAATGAACACGAATGAAACAAGTGATGATTTCTTTCTCAATTACACCAGTTTCCTAAGCCCTAATTCGCTGTATAAAGTCGATGGCAAGAGTGGTCAATTAACACTGCTAAAATCGCAAAAATCGCAATTTGACAGCAAAGATTTAGTGACCAAACAATACTGGGCCACCTCAAAAGACGGCACTAAGGTACCTTATTTTGCGGTGATGAAAGAAGGGATTGAGCTCAATGGTAAAAATCCTACCTTACTCTACGGTTATGGTGGATTTGAAGTATCACTAAAACCTTATTACTCATCAATTTTGGGCACTAACTGGTTAGAAAAAGGCGGTGTCTACATCTTATCGAATATCCGTGGTGGCGGAGAGTTTGGACCAAGCTGGCATCAGGCTGCATTAAAAACCAATCGCCATAAGGCTTATGAAGATTTTGAGGCTATCGCTCAAGATTTAATTGATAGAAAAATCACCACACCTGCACACTTGGGTATTCAAGGCGGCAGTAACGGTGGCCTACTAATGGGTGCCGCATTTACCCGCCGCCCAGATTTATACAACGCCGTTGTGTGTCAAGTACCACTGCTTGACATGCAGCGCTACACCAAGCTACTTGCAGGAGCGAGTTGGGCCGCTGAGTATGGCGATCCAGACAAACCTGAAATGTGGGAATATATTAAAACCTATTCACCATTTCATAACCTAGATGCCAAGACGACCTACCCTAAAGTGTTCTTCACCACATCAACCAAGGATGACCGCGTACATCCGGGCCACGCACGTAAAATGGTCGCCAAGATGCAAGACTTAGGACATGAGGTTTACTACTATGAAAACATGGAAGGTGGACATGCAGGTGCAGCAGACAACAGCCAACGTGCTGACATGTATGCATTGATTTATAGCTATTTGTGGCAACAGCTTAAATAAGGCAACATAGCTAACCATGAGGCGATGTAACAGCATCGCCTTTTTTATGGAGATAAAAATGAAAATTAGAGACTTAAAAGGGTTTGGCCCAAAGAGCGAAGAGATTTTTGCGCAAATAAATATTCATAGTGTAGATGATTTTATGGCTATCGACCCTTATCAATTATATGCACTGCTTAAGCGCGAAGTAAAAGGGACTGGGCTAAACTCAATTTACGCCATTATTGGCGCGCGGGAAAATATTCACTGGCAAGAAGTATCACGTACTCGTAAAGAAGAGATTTTAATGCGACTCGATGATATGGGCTTGGCACCCAAATAGAAAAGCAGCCCTGAGACTGCTCTTTAAACAATGAATGTCTAAGCTACATACTCAGATTTACGCTTATCGTAATCACTGACTACTTCACCGATAACCGCCGCATCAAACTCACGTAAACCGCTTAGCGCCATTTTTTTAACACCATGGCCAACTACTTCGTCATCGACCTTAAAGCAGAACTTTAGGGTGGCACGGCCACGTTTACCATTGGCTTCCAATGTTGTTTCAGTAATTTCAAGCACCGGGTTAGTAAAGTCTAAACGTAACAAATCAATCGACATGCTTTCGTAGATAACCAAAGGGCGCGCAGGGTTTATCATGGCATTTTCTTGCTCCATTAGCGGCACAAGAATATGTGGAAATGTATGACCTGAGAATTCGACGTAACGTTGTGCAAGACTTGCAGCAAGACTGCCATCGGTGCAGGTGTCGCCACTGCGTTTAATTTGTAAGTACTCTTTATCATTGCTATCAACAACACTTAACTCATCGCTATCAGTTGACGAGAAGCCTAGCGTTACGCCATCACTTACCATGCCAGAGAAAGTAAATTCCATTTTTTGACTAACACCAAGTTTGGCTAGTGCGATTGAGAATAACAAATCCCCTGGTACACAGAATTTTTTTGTTTCAATATCATGTAATGGGTTGAAGTCCCCAGCGATCTCTTTAGCAAATTGACTCGCTTGCTCACGGGTAAAACTAAATGAATGGTCATTATTTGAAGCGGTAGAAAAATACTGTTGGATATCCATAAGAAAAAAGCATCAAACCTTAATAGTTACGTAATTATTAGCCCTCACAATAATTTGTTTTAAAAACAAAAAAGGAGGCATATAGCCTCCATTTTAACGCATTATTGCTATCGGTTTATACACGGCGCCAACTGGTAACACCAGCGCTGTCCTCTAACACGACGCCCATCGCCGTTAACTCATCACGGGCCGCATCGGCTGCAGCCCAATCTTTACTGGCACGGGCATCATTACGTGCCTTAATTAACGCTTCAATTTTAGCAACGTCATCACCTTCGCCGCTATCACCTTGTAAAAAGGCAACAGGATCTGATTGAAGCACGCCAAGTACGCCAGCCAGTTCAACTAAAATAGCTGCCAATTCACTTGCTTTAGCAGCGTCACTGTCTTTAGTGCGGTTAATTTCCTTTGCTAATTCAAACAATACTGGCAAAGCTTCTGGCGTATTAAAGTCATCATCCATCGCCGCTTTAAAGCGCGTTACATAGTCATTGTCCATGCTTACATTTGCTGCAGGGGTTACGCCACGAAGCGCGGTATATAAGCGCTCTAATGCCGCACGGCCTTGATGCAGGTTATCTTCAGAATAATTTAGCTGGCTACGGTAATGTCCGTTTAACAAAAAGAAGCGAATGGTTTCTGCGTCAAACTCCTTAAGCACATCTTCAATGGTAAAGAAGTTGCCCAAAGATTTAGACATTTTTTCTTTGTCTATTTGCACCATACCGGAGTGCATCCACGTATTAACGTAGTTGGTACCGTGAGCACAGCATGATTGTGCAACTTCATTTTCATGGTGAGGGAAGGTTAAGTCACTACCACCACCGTGAATATCAAAAGTTTCGCCTAAATGTTTTGCATTCATTGCCGAACATTCAATGTGCCAGCCTGGACGTCCTTCGCCCCATGGTGAAGACCAACTTGGCTCACCAGGCTTAGCCATCTTCCACAGCACAAAATCCATTGGATTACGTTTTTCTTGTACCACATCAACGCGAGCGCCTAGTTGTAGGTTATCTAAATCCTGGCGGCTCAACTTACCGTAATCAGCAAAGCTTGGAACAGAGAACAAGACATCACCATTATCTGCGACATAAGCATGTTCACGATCAATGAGCTTTTGGATAATCTCAAGGATATCTGGCATATGAGTGGTAACTTTTGGCTCAATGTCAGGTTCAAGCATGTTTAACGATTTAAAGTTATCGTGCATGATATCGATAAAACGTTCAGTTAAATCAATAAAGCTTTCACCGTTTTCATTAGCGCGAGCAATAATTTTGTCATCAACATCGGTAATGTTGCGCACATAAGTTACTTCAAAACCGCTAAAGCGCAGGTAACGTACAATCGTATCGAAGAATACATAAGTTCTACCGTGACCAATATGACAATAATCATAAGTCGTTACACCACACACATACATGCCAACTTTGCCAGGGACTATTGGCTTAAAAATATCTTTTTGGCGCGTGAGTGTATTGTAGATCGACAACATGGGAGAAAAATTCCTTCGGTAAGACTATTTAAAGGATGCAGTTTAGCAGCAGGATTAACTTGCCTCAATTAGTAAACATTTAAATAGTGAAAATAAACCGCAAAAAACGAGATTTTTGAGCCACACATTTGCCATTGGCGCTAAACAAGGTAAAATTCACTAATATCTAAACACATTAAGGTTAATAAACATGATCACACTTACCACTAACTACGGTCAGATCAAAATTGAAACATTCGCTGATAAAGCGCCAGAAACAGTAGCTAACTTTGAGCAATACGTAAAAGACGGATTCTACGACGGCACTATCTTTCACCGTGTAATCGATGGATTCATGGTTCAAGGCGGCGGTTTCGCTATTGGTATGGAAGAGAAAGACACGCGTACTCCTGTCAAAAACGAAGCAAACAATGGCCTGGCAAACGAAAAAGGTACGCTAGCAATGGCTCGTACTCAAGATCCACATTCAGCTAGTGCTCAGTTCTTTATCAATGTTTCTGACAACAGCTTCTTAAACTTCAGCAGCGAAACGACCCAAGGTTGGGGTTACTGTGTTTTTGCTAAAGTAGTAGAAGGCATGGACGTTGTAGATAAAATCCGCGCGGTTAGCACTGGCAACCGTGGTTACCATCAAGATGTTCCGCTAGATGAAGTTGTTATTGAAAAAGCTGAAATCGCTTAATTAGAAATTCGGCTTCCTTAAAAAGGCATCATTGCGATGCCTTTTTTGTTATTTGAGAATGTTTTAGATGTCCCATACCCTATTTATTGCAGATCTACACCTTGAGCAAGACCGCCATGATATTAGCGATCTGTTTTGTCATTTCTTAAACAATGATGCCCGCAAGGCCGACGCCCTCTATATTTTAGGGGATTTATTTGAAGTGTGGTTTGGCGATGATAACCCCTGCCCATTCCCTGCATTTATTGCCTCACAAATAAAAGCGGTAAGTGATAGTGGTGTGCCAGTGTACTACATTCATGGTAACCGCGATTTTACCATTGGCAAACGTTACGCCAAACAAAGCGGTATGATTTTGCTACCAGAGGCAAAGGTGGTGGATTTATACGGCCAGCCAACACTTATCATGCACGGGGATAGCCTTTGTACCCTTGACGTTCCCTATCAGAAATTTCGTAAAAAGAGTCGTACCTGGTGGTGGAAAGGGATTATGTTGTCGTTGCCTTTATCTTATCGCCAAAAAATGGCCCGCAATATCCGCGAAAAATCAAAAGAAAATAAAAGCGGTGCTGACTTATCCATCATGGATGTCACTCAAAGCGAAGTAGAGCTGCAAATGCAGAATTTCGGCGTCACACGGCTAATCCATGGTCATACGCATCGTCCAGCTATCCATCATTTTGAGATAAACGGCAAGCCTTATGAACGTATTGTTCTTGGGGATTGGTATGAGCAAGGCAGCTTGCTAAAAGTGACACCTCAAGGCGTTGATTTGCAAAGCCAAGCATTTATAAAAAAGGCATAATTAGAAATAAAATTTACTTTGGGGAACCCCTTAGCTATTATGCCATCCAAGTTCCATTACGTGTTGTTATCAATCGAGGAAAAATGAACCTTAAACCACTATCAAAAATACTATTAGTCTCATCTTTAGCCATCACGCTACCATCGTGTGCCTTTGTAGACTGGTTGGTATACAAACAAGATCTTCCGCAAGGTAACTTTCTAGAGCAAAAAGATATCGACAAACTGCGCGTAGAAATGAGCAAAGAACAAGTCGCCTATTTAATTGGCCGACCAATTGTTGACGATGCATTTGGTGGAGACACTTGGCGCTATGTTTACCATTTTAAGTCAGGCCGTAACGCCAAGATCACTTACCGTGAGTTCATCTTAACCTTTAAAGACAATAAATTAGTGAGCACCGCAGGTGACTTTAAAGTCAGTGAAGACTTTAATACACCGATAGGGCAGTAAGCGTTTATTTCTTAATATAGGGGGACAATCTATCCTCCTATATTCTATAATCTGATTTTCATTGACAGTTAACGAAAATTGGAATTTCAAAATGTCTCTCTCTAAATACAAACTTCTCCTAAGCCTGTTCGCCTTATTTACCGCACTGCTCACAGGATGCGCTTCAACAACCAAAGTTGATAGCCCGCAGCTAACGCTAAAAACCCCAAGATATGGCCATGCAGTTATAAACGATGGCAATCATATTTATGTGTTTTCCGGCTCACACAACAAAAAGTTGCTATCGGATGTTGAAATTATCCACCCGAAAACAGGAGTGATCAAAGTACTAGCCGACAAACTCATCCCCAGACGTTACTTTTCTGCCGTATGGGATGGCCAACATTCGGTTTATATAATCGGTGGTATCAGCGTAAACAACAAGCGAGCGCGATATGAAAACAGAGTTGAAATATTTAACACCAAAACTCATGAAATTACTATGGCAAAGCCATTGCCCATTCCAACAAGGGTTAATAGCGCAGTTTATCTTGATGGCAAAATATTTGTTTTTGGTGGCTCGCATAAAAGAGTGCGTCAAGTGGTCGCTAGATCGTTAGTATCGGTGTTTGATATTAACAAGAACCAATGGCAGCGTGCTACAGACATGCCAACGGCGAAAGAAACTAGAGCCGTCGTCAAAGATGGATTGATCTATGTGGTAGGAGGCTATGACAATGCCTTTGCAATGAATGTGTTTGAGCAGTTCGACCCAAAAACTAATCAATGGACAACACTTGAGCCACTCCCCTTTAAAGTCAGTGCACATTCGCTAACTGTATCGGGGAATAAACTTTATCTATATGGCAACTACAATGATTTAACCGCCAACTATGCTTATGACTTTACCACTGAGCAATGGCAGAAACTTGATAATGGCTACAAAGCAAGCCGGCACAACGCGGCAACGACTTTAAATGACAAGGTTTATGTCATTGGTGGCAACACCGCAAGTAAAGCGTCAGCTCTTGATTATATTCAGGTTTTTACAGCCGAATAAACCGACGCCAGTGGGCAATAAATAAGTTAAATCGATATAACTTAAGTGGCTTGGCGTTTGCTATTAACGCGACCGCCAGTCACTTTATCAGCGCGCCCTTCCTCTTTTGCTTTTTCTGCACGTTTCAATCTTGCCGCTTTGGGATCAGCAATCAATGGACGATAGATTTCTATTCTGTCACCATCGCGACAGGTATCTTTTAACTTAACTGCGCGGTTAAAAACACCTACTTTAGGTTTGCTAAAATCAAAATCAGGAAAGTATGCTTCCATTCCTGATGCCGCAACAATATCCGCTACCGTTGCATCATGGGCAACGCTTAGCTCAATCACTTTTTGTTTATTCGCCAGCCCAAACACTACACTGACACTAATTTGATTATCCATACACTACCTTTGCTCGCTGAGTAAAGGCATTAACCATGTTGGCCGCCAACTCTTTAAAAACCTTACCAAAGGCCATTTCAGCCAGCTTATTGCTAAATTCAAACTCAAGATCTAGCTCGACCTTGCAGGCACTTTCATCAAGCGCTAAAAACGTCCAGCCGCCTTCAAGTTTTTTAAACGGGCCATCCACCAAACGCATATCCACGCGCTCATTAGCCGTAAGTGTATTTTGGGTGGTAAATGTCTTAGTAATGCCAGCTTTCGCTACATCAACACTAGCCACTATTTTATTACCATCTACCGATACTATGCGACTGCCTACACATCCTGGTAGAAACTCCGGATATGAAGCCACATCATTTACAAGATTATACATTTGCGCCGTACTAAACATCACCAACGCACTGCGATTAACAACAGCCATTTTCTATCCTTTATTAATTCGGCGCTATCATACCACAGCCAAGATTTAAAAATTTGATCTAATTTAACGCATTCAATACTTAGGGGAAACTTGCTTGCATCGTGATTGCTGGTACACTTATCGCCAATAAATAGATAAATAAAAACGTTTGGCAAGTTCGCCAAACAAAAGAGTACAAAGAGACCATGGCAAAAAAAGGCAAAAACAAAGTCAGCCCGGGCAATATTGCTCAAAATAGAAAAGCTCGCCACGAATATTCCATCTCAGAAAAAACTGAAGCAGGCCTAGAACTTCAAGGCTGGGAAGTAAAAGCGATGCGCGTTGGTAAGGTTAACCTTTCCGATGCCTACTGTATTATTCAAAACAATGAATTGTTGCTACTCGGTTGCCATATCACACCGCTAAACACCGCTTCAACACATGTGCATTGCGATCCTGAGCGTCCACGTAAATTACTACTTAAGCGCCGCGAGATTGACAAGCTAAAAGGTTTAGTCGAACGTCAAGGCTTCACGATATTAGGCTTAAATCTATACTGGAAAGGCCCTTGGGCAAAATTAGAGATAGGTTTAGGTAAAGGTAAACGCGAGCATGACAAACGTGAAGATGGCAAACAACGCGACTGGGAACGTGAAAAATCGCGCACAATGAAAGATTCTTTACGTTAATTAGAACACAAATCAAACAATCAAACATTTCTTCGGTTGCTCAAAGCCTTGGCAACCGTTAGAATGGTGTTATCGCTTGGGGGCGATTTAGGATTCGACGAGATTCTTGAAACCCGAGGTGCATGTCGAGGGGCGGTTGGCCTCGTAAAAAGCCGCACTTAAACTATTCGCAAACGACGAACAGTACTCTCTAGCCGCTTAGGCCGCTAGCTTTCCACTCAGGTGTTTCTTGTGCGCAGAGATTCGGAAAGTCACCCTACACAGGATCGCGTGGAAACTTCGCCAGTAGTTGAAGCGTTAAAACGAATCTGGCTCGCCAATACCAATGTTGTCTGTCACAGTGGTTGCGGTTAACTAAATGACATGACTAAACATGTAGTACCAAGGATGTAGGTTTTTCGGACGGGGGTTCAAATCCCCCCGCCTCCACCACATTC
>CAKZQF010000186.1 GCA_937139475.1 uncultured Gammaproteobacteria bacterium
GCAAGAAAATAAGCAAAGTTGGCAACTTCTTGTGGCTGGCCTAAGCGGCCTAAAGGCTGAAGCTTCTCTTCCTCTTTATGCACAAGTCCTTTATCGGCTCCAGAAGATGCACAATAATTATCAATGGCTTTATGATACAGTGGCGTTTCAATGGTACCCGGGCATAAGGCATTAACGCGAATGTTATACGGCGCATAGTCCAGCGCAGTCGTTTTGGCAATGGATGCTAAAGCGTGTTTTGATAAGTTATAAGCAAAGGAGTTCGTCTTACCAATAATCGCTTGATCCGAGGCCACTATCACAATCGCGCCCTGTTGCTGTGTCTTCATCACAGGTAGAGTCGCTTGTATCGCTGAAAATGCCCCTTTTACATTAATTGAAAACACCCGGTCCAAGTCTTGTTCCGTTGTTTGCTCTATATTTGCGCTATGATGGACACCAGCATTACAAATTAAGCAATCGATACGAGCTTCTTTCGCGATGATATTGGTGATTGCTGTTTTGACATTCTCGCCATCGCTAACATCACAACTAACATAATGACCTAATTCTCCTGGCGTCAAATCTAAGTTATAAACGCTGTATTGCTGGCTAATAAACTTAGCGACTATCGCAAGACCAATACCATTTGACCCACCTGTTACTATTGCTACTTTTTTCATACTTTATATCTTAATTATATTTTTGGCTCATTGCCTTTGCTGTTGTGTCAATAATGACATGATTTAGGCTATCCGTCAGTGTTTTAGCATCAAGTTTGGCATAACTTCCTGTTGGTTTCTGTTGAACCAGTGCGGCAATCCAGTAAATTAAAAAGATTTTTATTTAAAGCGCCAATACAACACACTGATAAACCATTTTCAATCGCAAAGCGAGGGAAGCGAAGATTGCTAACCAGGCAAGCTTTTTATCACTTAACCATTGCGGCCTTGGCAACTACGACTAACCAATAGTTTGCAACCTGTAACGAGGCATGGATATTATGTTACAAATACTTTGACCACATTATGGAAAAGATGTGGTAAGTTAAAATTCTAGCGTGGTTAGCAGTTAGTTTAAAACAAGGATGTGTTTATGTTAGCTTTCAACCGAATGATAGTAAGTGCCCAGTGCCTTTTAGCCGTTACACTCAGTCTTTTGCTTTATCTTGATTTAGCAGCTGACTCCACCACCATATTATCAATAAGCCTATCTGCCCTATTGATATTTGGACTGATTTCCAGCGCACTCCAACAACGCAATAACGGCGAAGCCCCTGGCCCAGTAGACACAGAGATTGCTGAGCAATCAAACCAAACCAATAATGATTCATTGGCCGAGATATACAGTGAATTAGAACAAACCTTCACCTTTGAACGTCAAGTCATCAATAACGAAATCAATCGTGCCACCACATTGGTTTCGCAAGCTGTTGAAGGCATGAGTGAGTCGTTCCATAGCATGAAAGATATTAGCGATCGACAACACGCGCTGGTGACCGAATTGATAGACAGTAATACCGAGCATCATGCTAATAACGAGCAAGAGGAGCCATTAAACATTGCGGACTTTATTAGCGCATCAAGCCAGCTGCTAAACGAATTTGTTAATATCGTCATTAGCACATCAAAACAAAGTATTCAGACGCTAAATCATATTGATAGCATGGTCGAGCAAGTCGATAGTATCTTCGCTTTGCTTGAGAATGTAGAAAGCCTTGCCAGTCGTACCAATTTGCTGGCACTCAATGCCAGTATAGAAGCCGCGCGGGCGGGAGAAGTTGGCCGAGGGTTTGCGGTAGTTGCTGATGAGGTGCGGTCACTGTCCATTTCTTCTTCAGATTTAAATGAACAAATCCGCGGTAAAATTGATAATGCCAAATCGACAATTCGCTCACTGCGACAATCAGTGGAGAAAATGGCTTCTTCTGACATGAAACAGACCTTGCAAGCCCAAGCAAAGATTAAAGAGATGACCATTGATATGGGCGAACTAAACGGCAGTATGAAAGAAACAATTGGTACACTTGGGGTAATGAGCAATGACATGAATGATGTCGTATCCACTGCTGTGCGCTCTCTCCAATTTGAAGACATGACGGTTCAGGCATTGCAATCGGTCAGCGTCAACCTCGACAGATTTAATTCGATTGGCACAAAGTTAAAATCCCTCAGCGAAAGCGACGAACCTGTGCAAGTACAATTAGATCATATCAGAAGTATATGTGAGTCTGTTCGCCAGGCCAACGCTCAAGTCAGCGAGCATCGCACAGTGTCACAGCAAAGTATGGATGAGGGTGAAGTGGAATTATTCTAATCCGCTTTTCTGCTTAAAAAAAACAATGGGTGGAATTGGTGACAAATCACCTGCTTTGATGTGTCACTTGTCCCCCAACCGCTTGCCAATTAATCTAACCAAATAACTAAAACCCCAATAAGACGGGCGTTACAGCCCAACCTGCCAACTTGGCTCACTGATTGCTCTATCACTATTAGTAACTTTAATAATACCGCTTACATTTATTAATCATCGGTTGGTTAATGTGATTGGTATTACACACCATTAAAATAAAACAATAGGTAGAGATCATGACAAAGCATTACTCAAAAACCCCAGTCGCCATTGCCACTTCATTACTAATGGCCATGTCAGCCAATGTGATGGCAGATGATAGCGATATTAAAACTTCATTCTACGGGTCACTGCGCCTTGGTGCAGACTTTGTCGACGCGGGCACCAATGATGATGCTGCTAATGGCCGTGATTTCTTAAGCCGTGTTGGTGCAAAAGCCTCAATGAACCTAGGTAATGGACTTACCGGTTTAGCGCTTATCGAGTACGGTATGCGCGGTGATGATGGCGTTAACTTTGTACAAAACCAAAAAGCTGGGTTACGTCAAATCACCGTTGGGGTTAAAGGTGATTTTGGTAAAGTTACCTTTGGTTCACAAACTTTGCTATGGCACAAGTTTGTGCGTGGTGCCTACTTCTCAGATGGCCTAGATTCACTTCGCCAAGGCGCGATTCGTGATGACGACTTATTGCAATGGGAAAAGGTTAGCGGAAACTGGAAGTTTGGTGCCGGAATTCAAATGGAAAAGCAAGATGGTGACTCATTTGACCAATACCAATTTGCGACACAATATGCGGCTGGCGATATAAAACTACAAGCAGCCCTTTCAACTGACCAACGTGGTGATAATACCGGTAACCTCTATGGTGTTCGTGGCTGGTACAAGGTGAATAACAATGTCACATTATCAGCATTCCATCACCTAGCTGAAGCTGATTATGATCTTTACGGTGGCAATTCCTCTGGTAATGTTCGCCTGGTAACCGCAACAGAGCATGGCAAAGTCGGCGGAGCAACAAGTTGTCACGGCGAAGAGCGTTCAACCACAGGGATTTACGGCCAGTGGAAATCTGGTGTTAATAAGATTCATGCGCGCTATGCACTGAACTCTTGTGATGTGAAAGGAGATATGGACTCTATCAAGGTAGAGTACGTACGCAGCATGTCTAAATCATTTAAACTGTGGGCATCGTTCGAACAATTTGATAATGATGAAACCCGACTACCAGTGACTGGCGAAAACATGTCAGAGTTCCAACTAGGTGCCCGCGTAGATTTCTAACAATCCAAGCGATTGGACTGAGGAATAAATTAACGACGTAAAGGTCGGCTCTCATAATTTATTCTCAAAGCACTAAGCTTCTGGTATAACAGAAGCTTAGTGCCCTTCATAAGCTATTCATTATTACGATTTAGGAGCATAGGCCTTGGCGATAGCTTCATCAACTAAATCAAGTAGTTGCTGATGACCGAACTCTGTAAGCGGCTTGCCGTTGACGAAAAACTGTGGCGTTGCACGAACCTTCAATACTTTTCCATCATGTATGTCCTGCGCAATAATCTGCGCGACTTCACTGCTTTGCCAATCACGCATAAATTTTTCCTGATCAACGAGCAGAGGTTTGATACCAAGCATGGCTTGCTGAGGGTTAGCGACATGATGCTCCACCCAACGGTGCTGGTTTGAATACAAGCGCTCAACCACTGGCCAAAATTTACCTTGTAGGTGTGCTGCTTCAATCATTTTCACCACTTCTGGTGAGCCTTGATGTAGCGGAGCATACCGCTTAACGAGCTTCACTTTGCCACGATATTTTTGCACTATGTTATTAACTAGCGGATAGAATTGGCGGCATGTGCCACAGGCAGGGTCAAAAAACTCAACGATGGTAACTTTTGCATCTTTGCTTCCTTTGACTGGTGCCCCTTCACGCGTTAGTGCAGTCTTCGCCTCTTGGTTTAAAGACGGTGTCTGTTGGTTTTTATAGACAGCCACGCCTCCGACAAAGGCAATTGCAAAGCACGCTGCCGCTGCGATAAAAAGAGTTTTGTTATTCATTGCTAGGTCCATCAAATTGTTGTTTAGAAAAATAAAGTAATATACCAATAAGGCTAAAAGTAATAAGCGCCATCATCGGAATGTTTAAAAAGCCAATTAATTCAAATTTTATTTCAGAGCAAGGGATGTCCTTCACACAAGGCTGTGCACTTTCAGGCACCACTCCCGCTACAACCAAGACATGAAATAGTGCCGTAAGCCAGCCCAAGGCAACTAATGGGCTGATATAACGAACGACTCTTATATCCATAGGGAAAAGAGCCAGGGGTAACATAATCACTAACGGGTAAAGCGCAATACGTTGGTACCAACACAATACGCAAACAGGCAATTGCATTATTTCACTAAAAAAGAGACTAATTAACGTGCCTGCTGTAGCGATCACCCAGACAAAGAAAAGCAAATACCAGCTACGGGGTGTCGTGCTAGTAGGTGTTAGGTTATTCATTTAAATTACTGCGTCCTGGCGTATTTGGTGTGGTGTTTTTAATCATGGCATCTAGGCCTGTAATGGCAATCATGTAGGTTTTAATAGCTTTGTTACCGTTATTTATAGTTGCGATTATACTTAAAATTACAATGGCGATGATATCACAGATCAATCAGCGCAAAACAAATCCTCAATGTTGTTGCTCACTCCCAGTCCAATGCTTCGCAAAATTATTTAATATGGCAATGGAGCGATTCCTTAGCCGAACACAGAAGATAAACAAATATAATTCAATGACTTAATATAAGCAAAACAAGTAAGATGGTATAAAACTCAGGTTCCATTGTGTAAAATATGCGCTAGCCTGTTGATTAAAGTGATTATTTGATCAAACAATAACTATTAATGGAGCATCAGTTATTAACAAAATGAATTAGGGATGAAGGTCAATGGATAACAACAGTGCTACCCAAACGCTTTTTCGCTCAATGAGGTTACCATTTTTAATGCTCACTCCTGCTTGTCTATTTTTAGGCTGGAGCGTCGCCATAACCAATGGGGTAGATTTTGACATTCACCTCGCTTTCCTTACTTTGATTGGGGCAGCCTGTGCCCACATTAGCGTCAATACGCTAAACGAGTTTTTTGATTATAAAAGCGGCCTTGATTTAAAAACTGATAGAACGCCTTTTAGCGGAGGCAGTGGCGCTTTAGTCGAACACCCCAAAATGCACAAGGCAGTATTAATTGTCGGTATAGTGACATTATTAATCACCCTTGCCATCGGGCTTTGTTTTATATGGAAATATGGCTGGGCAATCATTCCTTTAGGGGTGGTCGGGGCATTGCTAATCGTTTTTTATACTGGCTGGATAAATCGCCACCCGTTTTTATGCTTAATTTCACCAGGATTAGGATTCGGCTTTTTAATGGTACTGGGGGCATATTTTTCACTAACCGGAGAATATCCTCTGGCTTTAGTACTCATTTGCCTAGTTCCTTTTTTTCTGATTAATAATTTACTACTGTTAAATCAATATCCTGATATCTCACCTGACAAGCGTGTTGGTAGAAAAACTTTCCCTATAGTTTATGGCATACGTAGCAGCAACACGGTGTATGCGATATTTAACCTATTAGCGACACTGGTTATTATGATGGCGGTTTCATTCAACATATTGCCCCAAGCCAGCTTACTGGCTTTGCTACTGATGCTGCTAACCCTTTATTCACTAAAAGGGGCTGTCAAACATGGTAGTCAATTGGGAAAGCACCCTAAATACCTAGCCGCCAACGTTATTGTCGCCAACTTTGTACCTGTTGTGCTCGGCTTATCGATAATTTTTGGTTAATCACCTATCGCCACTTCATTGCTAGGGGCCTAAAATTGATAACTGAGCCCTGCACTTATGCGTAGCCCATCATAGTTATAGTTCGCCAGGCCATGGCTTAATAGGTTACTAATGTGATTAGGGCCAAATTCGAAGAACTGGTCTTTTTCATCAAATCGTTGAAATAGCAACCTGGCGTGCAAGCTTATATCCGCAGCGTATGAATATTGCCCTTTAAGCACAAGCCCTTGGCTGTTAGATAAGAATCGATTATATTCCCCAGGCCACGCCAACTGCCTTGGCGTGTTTAACGCACCTTTGCTGTAAGAGTATGTATACTCAGCAGTCACAGCCAGTTTGCTATTGGCAAACTCTTTCATATCTATACCAATGCTTGCCGTATCTGTTGTGTCGGCGTTTAAAACAAGCCATTGCTCGTATGTTTGGTTAACTCCATTTTGACTTAGCTGGTCTTGCCACTGCTTGTGTAAATAAAGGTTGGCAGAGACACGCTCACTGAGTTTAACGTTAAAAGATAAATCCACGCCACGTCGCTTATCATCTTTAGGCACTGCCGCGCTGTGCTGATACTGGCTGCGTGAAAAGTAGCCCGTTAAAGAAAGTTCGCTATTTTCAATAGGGGTTAATGAGCCCATAAGCTTTATTTGCTCAGTTGTTCTGTCGGCCAAGTGATGGTGTTGAATTAGATCTGATGGCTGATTGGGAAACTCACTACCATGTCGTGAGTCTCGAGATAGCTTTAGGCTAAAATTATCAAGCAAGTCTGAGGTGGCAGCGAGCTTTAACCATGATTTGTGGTTTTTGGTATGTTTTCGCTGTTGAAAATTGCGCGCTTTCTTCTTGATTTGATGACCTGCTAAAAAATAGGTTTGTCCCAATATACGCCAACGCCATTGCAGTGATAATTGCTCCGTTTCATAGCTATAAGGCGTGTTGTAGTTTATTTGATTTAGTAATGCACTATCTGTAAAAACTCGCTGATAGGCGGCTACAGGCGTCTCATTTTCTCTTTCGTTAAAACGGTAACTAAGATTCAATCTGCTATGCTGGCTGAATTTATATAGCGCATTGAGATAAGCTGACTTTCGCACAACCTTGCCGTCTAAATTATCTTTAGGTAGGGCCATAAATTCTATCTGAGGATTTATGGTGTAAGGGAGGAATTGCTGTGTTTGCCTAAGCTCACCATAAGACAATTTTGCCTGAAGCCTTAACTGTGCCTGATTATAATTTCCGGACAAGCTTAGCTGATTTAACGTATTGTCCGGCGATACTGATGACTGTCCTTGAGAAGCATTACCAAACGCGGGTAAAAATGGGTTTTGCCACACGATGGCACGTTGATTATTAGCAAACTGGCTGTATAAGTAATTAACTAACAACCTGCTGTTGTTAAGGGTGAAATAGCTACCGATTTCAACATCTTTATGCTGCTGTTCAATCGTCTTTGGCAACACCACGGTCTGGGTTAACACACTGCCCTGCGTTGTACTTAGTCCTTTTTTTTGCTCATCGTTAAATTCAAAGTAAGCTTTCCACGCATTACTTATTTTTGTCTGTGCGTTAAAGCGCCAGGATTTTCTTTGCTGGCGAAGTGAGTATTGCGTAAAATCAGCAACAGGCATGCTGGTTGTTGAATAATGTTGTTGCCACCCCGCTGGTAATTGCAAATTAGCTGAGCTGTGGTTGGTAAAAGGGCTAAGTGCACCGCTATAGGAAAACAGATTAAGCTGTCGATAGCTGAGCCCTAGAGAATGATTGTTAGAAAGATTGGCCGTCAATGAAGCCCTTTGGTTATCTTGCCCTAGGTTGTCGCCTTTGATTTCAATTAGGTTGTCATTACGCTGATAGCTTGATTGCCCGGATAAACTGGCATTCAATCCTTTTGTAGCGTCCCCCGTTGCAGTAGAGAAATGACCATCATTGCGATTTTGATGATTCAGCATGACTGTGACCTTCTTGCCGCTTTGACCAGAAGACGGGCAATACTGGCAACGCCAATTCTTCTTGTCGAAGTTGGCTAAATTGGCTTTTTGCAGACTAAAATCATAGGAGAATGACATTGGTGACATGACGACAAATACGCCAAGAACAGTTAGGGTATACAGAAACCGTCGATAGGAAAAAAACATGTTAATCTCCTGAGTTTATCGTTGCATCATCTGACCTGAAGGATGATTACTACCATGAACTTGACTGTGACAATTAAGGCAATTCTTACCTAACACAAAGACATTACGCGTATTAGGGTTGTTTATCTGCTGCGCAGAAGCCACCGGGTGGTCAGCTGGGCTATGACAGTCTAGACATAACTGAGGCGCTCGCTGCTTTAGCAAACCAGCATTGACCGAGCCATGGGCATTGTGGCAGATGGAGCAATCCTCCGTGACAGGGGCATGTTCCCACAATAAGGGGCCGCGCTTTTCGCCATGACACTGAAAACAAGTTTGGTTTAGCGTCGATTTCACCAGGCCATGCTCTTCCATAGACCCATGGGGATTATGGCAATCTGAACAACTCATTTGCCCCCACTTTAGCGGATGAGCAGAGCGTTTGTTAAAGGCATCGCTCTGTGTTTTATGGCAACTACCACAGAGTTTATTTTGTTGCTGTTTTATCAGTGCGGGATCTTGTGCAGTATGAACCAGGTGGCATGCCGAGCAAGGCAGCTGTTCGCTTTGATGGACGCTCCCCTGCCAGGCAACACGTTTTTGATCATCATGGCAACTTAAGCAAACACTGCTCTGATGCGCTGAAAGAACTGGGGAATTCATGCCAAAACTAACCATTGGCTCACGCTCCTTACCCTTTCTAAGGCGTTTAGCGTGTTTACCAACGGGGCCATGGCATGATTCACACTGTAAATGCGCAAAGGGGGTTGCGCTGATATCTGCTCGGCCGTGAACATTATTAAATATTCCCATCCCATTTAGCTCAGCTTGCTCATCATGGCATTTTAAGCAGGTGTCAGCTCCTTTTTTGGAGTAACTGCCCTGCTTAAACTTTTCTATAAGCTGCTGATTTATTTGCCCTATAGATTTTTTTGCTTGCATTTGGCTATTGGCATCGGCATTGAACAAGCCAAGCAATAACAACAGTGCTATTGCTTGGTGAAAAAAAATCCTATTCTTTTCACGCCAACTCATCCTATTAGCCTCACAGTTTATGTACGCTATCGATACCAGATTCACTGCCGATGGCATGACAAACTGAACACGATTCAACTTTATTTGCACTGGCAAAATCTTTACTGCCAAAGACAGCGCCATTTTGAATCATGTGATCAATAATTGCCTGATGCTTGGCAGGAATTTGACTATTGTCCATATATTGAGGTTTTTGTGGGTCAATAGCCCCCAGCGGAGCATCAACATGACAAGCTGCACAAACTAACGCTGTGCCACTAATGAACACGGGGTCATCACGATTGGCTATGGAAGCACGTGGATTGCTTTGCAATGGAATATCGTGCTGGTTACCGCTATGACAGGCTTTGCAATCACGTATATTGCTGGGAAAATGATCGCTATCCCCCGCTTCAACAGGAATGAGGGCATCATCATCGAGGCCTGCGTGAAATCTATGCACGTGGTGCTTCAAGTCACCGGGCCTGCCCCGCGATGAAGCGCGTGTTGCATTATGACAGGTTTTACACTGCACCAATGTCGTTGCGCCATGGTGGTACTTGTTGTCTTGGTGGCACTGTTGGCAGCTTTCCTGTGACGCGCCTATTTTGTCATAGCCATCACTGGTTACAGAGTTATCACCCTTAAAGTATGTAAAACTGGGCGTCACATCAACCTGTGTCACACGAGTTGATTGAGTTTCATTAGCATCGCAGCGCGCAGTTTCACCGTTTTTTTCATTGATGCACAAGAATAAATCGACTGTGGTTGTAGTCACCGTATCAGCATCTGTGATCCCAGCAAGTAACCCTGCAGCCGAACAATTAAACAGCCCGTTACCATCAGCAATACAGTCATTAAAGTCTATCTCCTGATGGTTTAATTGATAGCCACTGCCATTATCCCAGTTTATTACTAACGACCCATTGTCAGTTCCATATTTATATTTACCTAAAACCGCTCCTACATCGGTGTCGACATCATTGCCATCGCGTAGGGCTGCAACAGGAGTACCGTCAAGCGTCATTAACACTGAAACGACAACATCCCCACTCGCTTGATCAATACTTATGTTATTTGGTTTTGCTACCAACCTTGTTCGGGCAAGGTCAATTTTTTCTAGCACACCAACGTGTTTGTCCCTTGTCGAGGCGAAACGACCTTGACCATGACATACAGCGCATTCACTATTATCGGCCATCGCTCCACCAGCGTGCCCGTTTTCGCTTTCTGCTCCCAAAGCAAAGTCAATTTTATCGTGACACGAGCCACACGCTTCCATCGTCGGCACATCCATCCAGTTCGCTGCATCTGGTGTCGTGCTTATCGTTTCATCGTGACAAGCAGTGCAATTGCGAATATCCATAGGAAGTGGTGTGCCGGAGTAGTCATGCTTACTATCACGATATCCCCAAATAGCATACTCCTGGCCTTGCTTAACGGAAGGCAGGTTGACCCCGCGATGAATCTTGTGAACCATGACTTTAAAGTCAACCGTGTTGCCACTATTGGCGTCTGTACTGCCTGGGTTATGGCAGGTGACGCAATAATCGGTATCAACGCGTCCACCGCCATGTAGCGCTAATTCGCCATGACAATTATTACAGCTGCCTTGCTCAACCATATAACGACTTGCTATGTCAGTAGTCTTGCCAGTCGATGGCTGCCAGTCAAAAGTTTTGTTAAGCGTTGGAAAGCCACCGCCACTAATTTGAAAAGCAACTCGGTGAGTCAATTGCTCATCATAAGCTACTGCTAGCGGATCCGTCGCGTTTTTAAGGTTAGTTTTGTAGGTATAGCTGTAAGTACCATCACCATTATTTGTCAATACGCCATCTCGTTCAGATGTTGCTTGTATCGCACTTTCAGTGCCCGGGCCATTTGCCGGGTCTTGGGGAGGAAGTTCAGTTCGGTTGATATAGCTTTGCCACTGACTGGGTTCCCCTAACCCTTTTGCCCCAGCAGGTATTAATTTGGCAACCGTAAAACGAATTCTATCATTTGGCAGTGCATTAAAACCAAAGCCTCTGTCATCGGCAATATTAAAGCTAACCGTTAAAGCGCCGTCTTGGGCGACAGTTGCATTGGTAAATTCGGCGCTCATAGTAGCAGTAATAGTGGAAGGTATTGAAGGTCCGGCAGGTCCGGTTTCACCCACGGGGCCCGCAGGTCCGGTCGGACCGGTATCCCCATCACCGCAGCCCACTAACAGTGACGAAGCCAAAAAAAACACCAGCCAGCGCCAGTGAATCAGACCCTTATTTCGCATTAAAGGCAACATACGCACAATCCTTTCGTACTAATGTGTATAATATTTATACTATGCTACTTATGCTACTTTGCAAATAAAAAACACAGCGCAGGATTTGTAGTGCGTACTAAACAGCCAACAAACACTGGCCAGGCCTGACTATGGAGCACACTATGTTGAAAATTTTATTGTTTTTAATCACCATTACTTTTGCGCTTGTTACCAATGCAACAAGTTTGGCGGAACTAATAACGGACTGTGATGCCTGTCATGGTAACAATGGGATAAGCACTAAGCCTGAAGTACCCACCATAGCGGGATTTTCCGAAGCCACCTTAGAAGCGATGATGTTTGCCTATGTCGATGAAATAAGGCCTGCAAAAGCACTCACCTACCTCCATCCAAGTGGAGACAAAAACCAATCAGACATGAAAATCATTGCAAGGGCATTAACCGAAGAACAGATTCTGCGACTAAGTGCTCATTACGCCGCGCTCCCCTTTAAAGCGGCGACGCAAGACTTCGATAAAGCCCTAGCCAAACAAGGGGAAGTATTGCACAGAAACAAGTGCGCCAAGTGCCACAGTAATAATGGGACTTCTCCTGACGATGATTCGGGCATTCTGGCGGGACAATGGGCTCCCTATCTACGCGAGGCATTTAGCGAATATAGAACAGGAAAACGAGAAACAGAGCGACAAATGCTAAAGAGCGTAAATCAATTATCTAAAGAGCAGGTTGAAGCATTAGTACACTACTATGCAAGCCAACAATAAACGACTACCCGTGTTTATCGATTAGTCGTTGGTAACCAGAGCGTTGTGCATTCTTAATAGCGCTTATTGCTTGCCGCGCTTTGCTTATTTTAGTTCTATACTCAATTTAGGCGCTGGAAAACCAGCTTGATTAGATAAGGAGTGTCAGTATGCCGCAAGTACTAACCGACATAGGTCTACCGATTGCCCTTATTCTCATCATGACCGGGGTTGGTCTTAGTTTAACTGGCGCTGACTTTAAGAGGGTCCTTGAGCAGCCTAAAAGCTTTATTGTTGGCGCTTTGTGTCAAATGTTGTTTTTGCCCGTTGCTGCGTTATCCATTATTACCGTGATAGGGCTATCAGGCGAGTTGGCCTTTGGACTCTTCATTCTAGCGTTGTGTCCCGGGGGAACAACGTCCAACCTGTATAGCTATTTAGCTAAAGCTGATGTTGGGTTATCCGTTTCTTTAACTGCTGGCCTTGGCTTCATTACTCCGTTTACTATTCCTTTGCTAGCGAGCTGGTCACTGACCTTTTTTGGTGGCGACGCATCCTTTGAACTACCGATACTTATGACTTGGGCAAAGCTCACTGTCGTGACGGTTATCCCAGTACTTATCGGCATGGCGATACGAAACAAATGGCAAACATTTGCCCTAAGAGCACAGGCTTATGTTAGCTGGTTTTCAATCGCGGTTCTCGCACTGGTAATTATCAGCATTTGTCTAAAGCTGGGAGAGAAACTGATTGATTTTACGATATTAACTGGACCAGCGGTGATCGCTTTAAACATCATAACCATGACGGTTGGCTATCTCGTGGGCAAGCTACTACTCAATAATGAAGCGCAGTCACGTACCATAACGCTAGAGGTAGGCTTACAAAACGGTACATTAGCGCTGCTAATCACCAGTGCAATATTACAAAGCAGTACAATGTCCATGGCGCCAAGCATTTATAGCCTGTTTATGTTTATTACCGCGAGCTTATTCACCTTTATCGTATTGAAAAAAGATAAAGAGCGAGCAGCCAATACTTCTTTAAAACATCAGGTTGAGGAATAAATCGTCGCTTTATTTACAGGCGCGTAAGAAAGCAAAAAAGCTCGACTACAAATTAATGTAATCGAGCTTCACTACTTTTATTGTGCTAATAATCTAATCAATTAAAACTGATAGTTAGCGCTCAAATAGAAGTATCTTGCACGGTTTGAATGTAGTTCGCCAGAGTAACCAAAGGTTGTATCAGCTAATGGTGGTTCTTCGTCGAAAACATTGTTAATGCCAAAGGTTAAGCTTGTATTTTCTGCAAACAAGTCTTTTCTGGTGATCGTAAAGTTAGCCGTAGTCATCGAGTCAACTTTTAAAAACTGTAACTGATCATCTACTTTCGCTGAAATCCCGGTTTCTTCAACGGCACCAACATGGTTTACAAATACACCAGCGCGCCACAAATCATCCTTACTATTCCAGTTAACCGATGCTGTAGCACGCCATTCTGGTATATTATTTGAGCCAACAATATCACCAACAGCGCTACCCAAGACAGATTCTTCTGCACCAGCTTCAATTAGAATTGCCGCGTCACCACCAGCTTCTTGGTCAAATTTAAGCGTTCTTGCACCGTTCACTTTGAATGAAAAGCCACCAATTGATGTATCTAAATCATAAAGCGCACTAATGTCATAGCCAGTTATAGTACGAGTGTTTAGGTTTTGGTAATTACGCACAATTTGAACGATCTCACCTAGCGGATTTTCCTCATCCGGAGCACTGCGGATAACACGAGAATTAGAAGAGCCCTGTGCACGTAAAACAGCATCCAAGCGAGACTCGTTTTCATCAGAAAGCACGCCAACGGTATCATTGGTTTCAATCTTCCACCAATCAACGGTCAACACTAAGTTTTCAGATGGGTTAAAGGTCAGGCCTAAACTGACATTTTCACTCTTCTCTGGTTTAAGATCTTTATTACCTGAAGTTTCCAACAGATAATTACCATTGGCCGGCGCACCACTATTAATATCTCCAGCGCCAGTTGCAATACCTTCTGCATAATCTCGTACACTGGTCGTAATAGAAGTTCCAGGCGAATTCAACTGAATTAAATTCGGTGCGCGGAAACCTTTAGAAATAGCTCCTCGAACTTGAACAGACTCAACCGGATACCATGAAAGTGCAACTTTAGGACGTGTGATATTACCGATGTCGTCAAAGTCTTCATAGCGCGCTGCAAGCTGCATATCCAAGCTATAAATGCCAGGCATGTCACTTAATAATGGCATCGCCAATTCAGCGTAAGCAGAGAACACTTTGCGTTCAGCATAAACATCTGGACGGACACTACTCCCTTGTAAACTACTTAGATTGACAGGATCAAAGCTTCCCTCAACAAACGGGCGTGAGCCATCAAATATATCGCTATTGTCTTCGTCTAATACTTCTTTACGCCACTCAATACCAAACGCAGCACCGGCATCACCACCGGGCAATTCAAACATAAACGGATTAGAGGCCTTGAAGTCAACTAAGGTTAACTTAGTTTTTGCGTTACGCGTTGCACTTGTGATGAAAGGGTCAATACTTGAGCGCGGGTTAGGCGTCGAGTCGGCGATGCTCGCCAAGTTATCCGGATTAACACCAGTAAACGGATTATATGCATCAGGAGTGGTTAAGTTTAACTGTGCCTGAAGTAGCGGTGAACTAATTCGGTTTGAGCCCGTGTCCTTAGTTTCCGCTTCACTATAAAGTAGGCCAGTATCCCAATCCCAGTCCTTCCAGGTACCACGTAAGCCGTTTAGGAAACGAAAACTGGTGCTTTCGACCTCAACCTGTCTAGGACCTACATCTGTTGGTCTGATTCGTAAAGTATATTCTAAGCCTTCCTCTGGTACGACTGACGGATCCAAGCCTGCAATACGATTAGGGTTAATATCACCATTAGCCAGTGTTGTAGGCCCTAGTGGGTTCCAATAGCTATCTGCTGCAACTTTAAAAACGCCATTGCTTAAAATCGCAGATTGTTCCCACTGACGTTCAGCCTTTGAACGATAGTAGGTGGACTCGTTATAATACTCCAAGTCACTGTTAAATTCGTGGCTTAAGGTCGTGTAAACATTTAACCGATCAACATCAGGCGTCAAGGTTCTTTCGCTATTTCTGTTTGGGCGCAACGCACGGTCATGACTACCGGTATCAAAACACAGGTCTTGCAAGCCATCATTAAAGATAGCCAAATTTGAATCGATGCCTCGACCACCACAGTCACTGGCACTTAATGTACTACCATTATCGCGAACCATATCGACAGGACGCACGTGAAAAGATCCTAAGCCTGTATAATTAACGGCTGCCCATGGCTCAAGTGACGAACGGTTATCAAGCCCGGTATTGCTTTGGAATATTTCTGGTGCACGAGCGCGCAAATCCTGATTGCTCGCATAATCTTTCTCTGACGCAAGAATGCCCTTTTTCACATTGGCATTAGCACTCACCATGAAGAAAGTATTGCCTTCATTAAATTGAAAACCTTTACTGCCGGAAATTGATAAATCATTACGGTCAGTATCAGACTCAGCGCCGACTCGGATTTTTATATCACCACCGTCAAAGTTCTCTTTAGTGATATAATCCACCACGCCGGCAACCGCATCTGCACCATATAGTGCGCCGGCGCCATCACGTAGCACCTCTACACGATTAAGGCCAGCAACAGGTAACGTATTAGAGTTTACTGAAGTGACTGGCACGCCAAAGCTCGTTTGAGTGATCGGATGGTTAACCATGCGTCGCCCATTTAGCAAGACCAGCGTATTACCTTCACCAATACTACGTAAATTAATAGAGCCAACATCTCCACGAGCAGCATTGGTTCCTGTATTACCCCCTCGGGTCGAGGTAAAGCCAACGGCTCCAACTTGCGGGATTGAACGCAATAATTCATCACCATCTAATGCGCCTGTACCTGCAATATCGGCAGCATCCAATGAGGTCACAGGCAGCGCACTAGTCATGGTGCTACCTTTAATATTTGAACCGACCACAGCTATACGTTCAACATCTGCCGCTTTATCTTTTTTAACTTCATCCTGTGCATGAACAACTTGTGACGATAATGCACCAAGCACACATAAGCTTAAATGGGTTAATTTTAGATTAGGAATAGTTTTTTCTCGCATAAATTACACCTTCAGTTTTAGTTATATATAGAATTAGAATCTCTAATTTTTTAGATCATTTAATTTACATTTACATTCACAAACTAACGGTTTCTTTACAACTGCCTTTCTTTTCGCTCCACATAACATATGGTTATACTGCTAAGTAGATAACCGCTCTAACTGACTCTGTGGTTGACCCAGATCGACTTTATTCTTTCGCAACAATCTACTGAAATCGCCATAAAATAACTTGCATCGTATGATCAGATGATGCTGATTAGATGCCATTTTTATTTCGACACAGTAGCCTTGACCCGTGCTAGCGATTGGCAGCCTACAACGTATGGTTATGCCTGCAACAAGCAAAAGAATTTGATAGTACTACAATAAGAGAGATAGCATTTTTATATTCAAATGAACTCGTATTTTCTAAATATACAATTGAAATAAAAATAATATAAGGAGGTCATTGTGGCTACAAATGGCATCGATGAACTGGCTAATTTTATACACGATAATTACACTGAGAATGATATCAATTCTTTTATTGAGTTTTCGCAAGAGCTATTAAACTCCTCACTAAATGATGATAATCATAGCTCCTCAGTCGCACAACGTTACGAACTCGCTAAGTCAGTGTGGAATACTTTTAAAAGCCGTCCGTCCTTGCAAAATACGGTTGAATTTTCAGCAGATAAAATTGAAGCGGCTAATAATGTTACTTCCGTATTGCATATTATTTCCGATGACAAACCTTTCATCATTGATTCGTTAACCCATTTATTACGCTCTGAAGGTTATAAAATTACGGAATGCCTTCATCCTGTCATCGATACTGAAACAATCAACCTCAATGCACCATCGAATGATCCTGATAACCGCGCGCATATCTCAGTTATCTATATGGAATTAGCCGGTCAGATAAATAGCGATGAGAAAAGCGCCTTGCGCCAAAAAGTCCTTCACCTATTATCAGAAATTGATGCGGTAACCAGCGATTGGTCGACCATGAGAAGTATGGCTGAAACGGCTAGCCTTGCACAGTCAGAACAAGCCAACCTTGACCAAGTGAATAGTTTTCTGCAATGGCTTAACCAAGATAATTTCACCTTTTTGGGTTATTACCTATTTGGCATCGACGGCAACGAAATCGAGCCAACGACAGTACAAAGCCTTGGTATTTTTAGGAGTATCGACGATCCATTGAGTCTCAGCAAAGCCGAGTTAAACGCGATGACAGGTGAATTGGAAGCCTTTATTAATTCAGATTCAACATTGCTCGTGTCTAAGTCTGACATAAAATCTAGGGTCCATCGCAATGACTATTATGACCAAATTAGCGTAAAACAGTATGCTCCTAACGGTAATATCGTTGCTATTCATCGCTTTACTGGCCTATTTACACAAAGTTCCAATAAGCTAAATCCAGTAAACATTCCCTACTTAAAACATAAATTGGCAATGGTCCTTGAGCAGATTAAGTTTAAGCCTCACAGCCACAGCTTTAAGAAATTCAAGTACATACTGGAGTCATTGCCAAAGAGAGAGCTGTTTGAGAGTACAGTAGATGAACTTTTCCTATTAGCGAAAGGCATTTTTAAGCTCAATGAAAAAGGTGATTGCGGAACATTTGTTAGGGAAAATTGCTTTAACCAACAAGTGTCTGTGCTCGTTTTTGTTGCAAAGGATGTTTTCTGCACCGATTTACGTAACGAAATAGAAACTGAATTATGTAATGCATACAATGGAAAAATTTTAACCCGTCACTCGATGCTTAATGACAATCCCTTGGCACAATGGCACTTCAATTTGGTGAAGGGAAAACCGAGTGAAACCACGATGAGCGTAGACGAGCTTGTAGCAAGGATCGAAGCGAAAGCAAAAAGTTGGGTTGAAACTTTAAGTTCACTTATTTATGAAAAGTGGGGAGACTCTTTAGGAAACCAGCTAGTCGCCAGATATAGCAATAGTTTCTCAAAAAGTTACCGAGAACAATTTTCTGTTGCCGATGCGCTATCAGACATTGAACAGTTTGAAAAAATAAAACAAGACAACACGTTTCAATTTAGAGTCTATCGCTCGCCAGCCGATCCAGACAACATAATCAGACTAAATATTTACACGCACAATCAAGGCGTGGCATTAAGCGACTCCTTTCCAATCCTAGAAAATTTCGGCTTTAGACCGCTAGGAGAATTTAGCTTTAAGGTTTTATCGCAAGATTCAACAAGCGATCTTTATACTTATACACTGGAATGCTCCGCCAATATAACGCTGGAGTTAGATAAGATAAAAAATAACTTGGAACAAGGGCTGGCTAGCATTTGGCAAAAGAATATCGAGAATGATGGTTATAACAAACTACTGGTTTGTGCCAACATCGATGTGCGTCAAATAGTCATTATTAGAGCCTATGGTAAATATTTGCGCCAATTAAACCTTGGTTACAGTGAGGAATATTTCCAGCAGGCATTGCTGAGCTATCCTCAAATTGTTAATCAGTTACTGGCTTTATTCAACTGCCGTTTCTCTCTCAATGGTGACACGCAAGCAGCCAGACTAGCCACAGCGAATGACGTTACGCAAAGCTTGTTTGAAGCATTAAATGATGTAGTAAAAATAGACCATGACCGTATCCTTCGTAATTATATTGCGGCCATATCAGCTACTGTTAGAACCAACTTTTATCAAAACGACAAATTTGGACAGCCTAAGAACTATTGCTCGTTTAAAATTCTTACCAGCGAAATTAATGAAGCACCGCTGCCAAAGCCTCATGTCGAAACCTTCGTTTATTCACCACGCGTTGAAGGGGTCCACCTAAGATTTGGCTCAGTTTCCCGAGGTGGTCTACGCTGGTCAGATCGACAAGAAGATTTTCGCACCGAAGTATTAGGATTAGTTAAAGCGCAGCAAGTGAAAAATGCGGTAATTGTTCCAGCCGGCGCCAAGGGAGGATTTGTCCCTAAACAATTACCAACCAATGCTTCACGGGAACTGGTAAACAAGGAAGCCATCGCCTGCTATAAGATCTTTATCTCGGGTTTGCTAGACCTTACCGACAACAATACAGCCCAAGGGATTATCAAGCCGCCAGAAACGGTTTGTTTTGACGACGATGACAGCTATTTAGTTGTTGCAGCCGATAAGGGCACTGCGACGTTCTCTGATATCGCAAATGAACTTGCTCATGAGTATGGCTTCTGGTTGGGGGATGCTTTTGCATCTGGCGGCAGTATTGGCTATGACCATAAGAAAATGGGGATTACCGCCAAAGGTGCCTGGGTGTCGGTACAACGACACTTTAGAGAAATGAGTATTGATATTCAAACCCAAGAGTTTACTGTCGTTGGCATCGGTGATATGTCTGGTGATGTGTTTGGCAACGGCATGTTATGTTCCAACACGATAAAACTCGTTGCAGCATTCGATCATCGCGATATATTTCTCGACCCTAGCCCGGACCCAGCAAAAAGTTTTCTCGAGCGCCAACGATTATTTCAATTACCGCGCTCATCCTGGAATGATTACGATAGCGCATTAATCTCAACCGGCGGTGGGGTTTACAGCCGAAGCCTGAAACGGGTGCCATTGCAGCCTCAAATAAAGGAATTGCTCAATATCGATAGCGACATCGATAGCTTATCGCCAGATGAACTTATTCGTTGCATTCTAAAATCAAAGGCCGATTTGCTTTGGTTTGGCGGTATTGGTACCTATGTCAAATCGACTCAGGAAATAAACACAGAAGTTGGCGACAAAAACAACGATTCACTGCGAATCAATGGCAGCGAACTGCAGTGTAAGGTGATTGGTGAAGGAGGTAACCTCGGTTGTACCCAACTTGCCCGGGTTGAATATGCCAAGGCGGGTGGCAGGATCAATACGGACGCAGTAGATAATTCTGCCGGCGTGAATTGTTCAGACAACGAAGTCAATATCAAAATACTTCTTAATGGGTTAGTCACTGGCGGTCAACTTTCTAAGGCCGGTAGGGATACATTATTAGAAGAAATGACCGAAGAAGTCGGCAAAATGGTACTGCAAAATAACTATTATCAAGCGCAAGCGCTAAGCTTGGATGAGACCAACAGTCACACACGCTTCGATAGTTTCACCCGTTTAACTCATTACCTTGTCAATAGCGTAGAGCTCAACCGAGAGCTAGAATACCTGCCCGACGATGAAGAATTACAAGTTCGAAATGCCTCCAACAATGGTCTTACTAGGCCAGAGTTGGCGGTATTACTGGCTTATTCAAAGATGGACGTACACAACGCGTTATTACAGCAACACGATTTATTAGAGGACCCTTATTTTAATAAGTATTTATTAGCAGCGTTTCCCGCTACGCTAGTTGAGCAGTATGGCAAATTTATCATTGAGCACCCTTTGGCGAAACAAATCATCGCAACATCAGTGGCCAATGAAATTTTTAATCGCGGTGGTATCCATGCCGTTAGGGAGCAAACCGGCGCTTCAATTTCAGACATTGTTAAGGCTTTCGTTGTCACTAAAGAAATATTCAAATTAGATGCTATTTGGAATGATATTGAATCCTTAGAAGGTGCAGTTTCGGCACAGATACAAATAAAAATGATGATTGAGGTACAACGTTTTTATCGTCTAATGGCAATTTGGTTTATAAAAAATGTAAATGCAACGGACAGTATACGGGAAATTATCGATAGATATTCACCGGGCTTAAGCACCTTGCATCAACTTAATAGCGAAGAAATAAGTCTACCGTTTTCACCAATAGACCAGTCCTTGTATCAGTTGACTCAGGGAACGCGAGGTCTTGATATGGTCACTAAAATACATCAACTCAAAGTGACTAGTGTGGTATTTTGCGACATTGTAAAAACTTCGATTGAGCTGGGCTTTGGGGTAGAGGATATTCTCCCTTGTTATAGCCAAGTCAGTAATTTAATAGGGTTACCTTGGCTAATTGCACAAACGGAAAAAGTAGGCGCTAGTGGCCATTGGTCTAGGCTAGCCCGATTTGCCCTATTGCTCGACCTGTTAGAGTTACGAGAAAAATTGGTGGTGGATATCGCCAATGCTTATCCGGAGGTAGAGCCCAGTGCCGCTATCAAAGCATGGGCATCATCAAGTGGCTCAGAGCTTAAACGAATCGAAAGTGTAATAGATGACCTTAAAATATCTGGCGCAATTGATATCGACAAGCTTTGTTTTATTAATCGACAAATACGCACCCTGTTAAGGTAGTTCACTCCTGTTGGCCACAGCATCTTTTGGTTAGGACATGCTAGGCAACCTCAACATAGCCCGCTAAGCGGGCTATGTTTTTACTGACTACATCTTCCCTGTTCCCATCACGGTAAATCGCCGTCAAATATAAAATATTGTGCAATACTTAATTAATGACCATTAATTAAGTATATAGGATGGGAAGTGCATGAGATTGCGCCATATTGAGGTTTTTCACGCCGTTTATGTGACAGGCTCTATTACAAACGCTGCTAATTTTTTGCATGTTTCACAGCCGTCGGTTAGCAAAGTATTAGCTCATGCCGAACTGCAGCTGGGGTTTGCTTTATTTCAGCGAATTAAAGGCCGGTTGTCCCCTACGGTAGAGGCTCAACAATTATTTGGCGAGGTAGATAAGGTCTACAAGCAAATTCGCTCAGTACGAAACTCCGTTGAAAACCTAAAGAAAGGCAAGACAGGCTGTATTAACGTCGGGCTGACGCCAGCATTGGGTTTCGACATACTCCCCAAGGCCGTCGCTCAATATAAAGATAACCACCCAGGTGTAAAAATCAATATACTAACGATACATAACAACGAAGTATTACAAGGGTTGCTCGAGCACACCATCGATTTTGCATTAATGTTTTCACCACCATCACTGCCCGGGGTTGAGCAACAGTTTATCTGTGAATCGCAATTGGTGATGATGTATCCCAATCAGTATTTCCCAACGCAACCCAAAAAAATCACCTTAAATCAATTGGAGGGCCATGAAGTTATCGGGATTTGGGATAGTGGCCCGCTAGGTGATTTGATATGGCACCGACTCGCGGAAGATAATGTACCGATTAATACGAATATTAAAGTAAAAACTTACTTTCTGGCGGCCCGTCTCGTCGCTCAAAATATCGGTATCTGTATTATTGATGAGTTTTCGGCTCGCGGCAACATCAGTGATAACGTTAGTATCGCGACAATAGAACCCACGCTAAGCTTCAAATTAAAAGCCTTATACCTCGACAACCACAAGCCATCACAAATCGCTACAGGACTATTAGATACAATTGAATCAGTGGCAAATAGCATTCGCTTAAAGACCTAGCTCGCCATTACATTGTCATTAGACGTCGGCTTATATATTTATAGCCATAAAAAAAGGGAGCCTAAGCTCCCCCACAGGAAAGTGCCCTGTTAAGTTACCGACCCTTGATGTTTCCTATGCACTAATAATCCCATGAGAGACCGCCCAAGAGAAATGACCATTTATTACACCCACATAGCGTTTAGTTATACCAATCAGATAAAGTAATTTCCCACTCAGCGGGAGTTAAAATGGCTTTAGACAAGGCAGATGAATGATGGATTA
>CAKZQF010000187.1 GCA_937139475.1 uncultured Gammaproteobacteria bacterium
ATAACTTGTGTCATCACATGGAATCTAATGCAACTAAAAATAAATTATCTAAAGAGCAGATCCACGCTATTGAAGTTCAAATCTCAACGGCACTACCTCAGTTGCTCAACTACGCTTCACGTTTAAGTTAACGTGCCTGCAAGAGAGTCTGAGATAAGAAACAATTAATGACATTCCCAATATCGGTATTTCTGTCCATGCTTTCCATCCCAATATCGAAACGGCACAATAAAATATAATTTGATTTATTTTTAATAATTGATACAAATCAGTGTGTTACAAAGTTGGCGCGCCAGTTGCTATCTAAGTGTAATGAAACTTTGATGGTCTGGGATTAGTAATGGACATAGTGCGTGAGAAGAAGAAAAAGCTGTTGGATTCGAAAGGAAAGCTATTAGCTGGTATTGCGACAATTGCTTTGCTGACCACAGGTTTTTTTTATAACAGTGCCAATGGCCTTGGTGTCTATGCCGTTGACAAAGAGTCTGTGCTTATTGATACCGTGCAACAGGGAGAGTTTTTGGTATCGGTGCGTGGGACAGGTGTATTAGTGCCAAAGGATGTGCGCTGGGTAGCGACGGACGTTGATGGTCGAGTCGAACGTATTTTAATTAAAGCAGGAGCTCAAGTGAAAGCGGGGGATTTATTGCTCGAGCTTAGTAACCCGCAGTTGTTGCAACGGCTAGAAGAAACTAAATGGGAGCTTGAGGAGTTGGAGGCGCAAACGACAGCGCAGCAGGTGGCACTAGAGTCAGCGTTACTTGACCAAGAAACCGCGGTAATCAACGAGCGACTAAATCATGAGCGGGCATTGCTAACCTATAACGCGCAAAAGACACTTTTAGATCAAGGGGTTGTTGCGGTATCACATATTGCCCACTCAGAGATAAAAATTGAAGTTGCTCAGTTTAAAGAGCGCTGGCAATTACAAACTAAACGTCTGGACAAGCAACGAGAAAATTTGCTGGCGCAGCGTAAAGCCTACCAAGCACGGTTAAATCGTATGCACAAAACACTGCAGCGAATGCAGCAACAAGTCGATGGGTTAAAAGTGAAGGCAACCATGGATAGCATTGTCCAAGCCATGCCGATGGAGCTTGGTCAGCAGGTCCGTGCGGGCACCAATTTAGCTCGACTAGCACGCAACGGAGAATTTCTCGCTGAGCTACGTATTCCAGAAAAGAAAATCAAAGATGTCGCTTTTGGTCAGGCCGTTGTTATTGATACACGCAGTAGCAAAATTCACGGGGTGGTAAAACGCATTGATCCCGCAGTGATTAATGGCTCAGTGCAGATTGACGTTGAATTGACCAGTGCAGCACCACGCGAAGCCCGTCCCGATCTTACTGTTGATGGCGTCATAGAGATTGCTCGGATTAAGGATGCACTATTTGTTAAGCGTCCGATGTTTGCGCAAAGCGATTCCTCTGCGAGTGTTTATTTGCTCTCCCAAGATGGCGCCAATGCGGCAGAGCAAGCCGTTAGCTTTGGCCAGATGTCGACAAAATATATTCAAGTTAAAACAGGGCTTAGCGCCGGACAACAAATTATCGTTTCAGACGATTCTGCATGGCAACAGCACCAACAAATCAGATTAAACTAGGAGCAAATGATGAATAACAACAATAAACAACTACTGGTAGAACTGGGTGAAATAAAGAAAGTATTTTTTACCGATGATGTAGAAACTCATGCACTAAATAAAATTAACTTAAAAATTAATCAAGGGGAATACCTCTCTATTTCAGGCCCGTCGGGCTGTGGCAAGTCGACCTTGTTATCTTTACTAGGGTTGCTCGATACTGCTACCGATGGCCGCTATCATTTAGCGGGGCATGACGTGTCGCATTTGAATCGCGATGAACGCGCTAAGATTCGCAACAAAGAAATCGGTTTTGTTTTTCAGGCGTTTAACTTAATTAGTGACTTAACGGTTGCCGAAAATGTCGAGCTTCCATTAACTTATCGCGATGATCTGAGCAAACAGCAGCGCCAAAGCATGGTGCGTGAATCATTGGAGAAAGTCGATATGATCCACCGTGCTGATCATTACCCGTCGCAGCTCTCCGGTGGGCAGCAGCAACGTGTCGCCGTTGCACGAGCCATTGCGGGTAAGCCGTCAATCATTCTTGCCGATGAACCAACTGGCAACCTTGACTCTAAAAATGCACAAATCGTGATGGCATTACTCGACCAACTTCACCAGGAGGGCGCTACGATTTGCATGGTAACCCATGATCCGCGCTCTGCGGCACGTGCCGAGCGTATGATTGAGGTATTTGATGGAAAAATTGTTGCAGACCAACTTGCGCCATCAACCAGCGCCATTGCTGTTTAAGGAGCCAAAATGTCACTAACACTTGATATAAAATATGCTGCGCGCTTGCTGGTTAAAAAGCCAGCTTTTACCGCGTTAACCGTGCTTATCGTGGCGGTTGGATTAGGGCTGACGCTATATACCTACTCATTGCTTAATAGCTTAGTTTTCAAACCGCTAATGCTTAACGGTGATGAGCAAATCATTGCCATCGAATCAAAATATGATCACACCCATTTACAGCGTCGTCGCGCGAATCCATTGGATTTATGGCAAGCTAAAAATGAAAGTGATTTAATTGCTGATTTTGGTTTATATGAAGAGGGCACTACCTTTGTTGGTGATGCTAATTCCCGTCTCGGAACCAAGAAATTTAACTCGACTTATGCAAGTTGGAATGTTTTCGAGTTTGCTGGTGTACAGCCCCTTTTAGGGCGTGGGTTTCGTGTTGAGGATCATCATGAAGGTGCTGAACCAACCGTTGTGTTAAGTCATGCCGTGTGGATGAGTTACTTTGCGGGTGACGAAAACGTGGTTGGCACCATGGTGCCGTTAGATGCCCTTGATACTCGAATTATTGGCGTGATGCCTCCTGGGTTTGCTTTTCCTATCGTGGCCGAAATTTGGCAACCGGTGATGCAGAATCAAATGACCCCGACAGATCGCTCCGGTCGCGCATTATTTGCTTATGCTCGCCTTAAAAAAGGCGCCACCTTGCAGCAGCTATCCAATGAATTAGATGCATTGAGTACTAAAATTATTGCCACCTGGCCAGAGCGCTGGCGACCAGCTGATGGCCGCTACCTAACTGCCGAACCCTTTAAAAAAGCAGCAATAACGCAGTATTACACCGTCTTTATTGCGATGTTTGTGGTGGTTTTTCTTATCTTGCTATTGGCTTGCATTAATGTCGGTAATCTATTGCTGGCACGTGTTAATGAGCGAATTAAAGAAATTGCCATCCGTGTTGCTCTTGGGGTGCCGCGCAAGCGCTTAGTGTTGCAAATGTTATGGGAAAGTGTATTTATTTGTACCATCGGTGGACTATTGGCATTGCTACTTGCTGCCTGGGGCTTAGAAGTCAGCAATGATGTGTTTGATCACACCTATGCGGTAGATAATCTAAAACCATTCTGGTGGCATGTTGCCCTTGACGGGCAAGCTGTGCTGGTATTAATTGCTGCGGTCATATCGATGATCTTTATCACCGGATTTATTCCGGCATGGCGCGCGCTATCAGGTGATTTTAACGCGGTATTACGTGACGGTACTCGCGGCGCATTAGGCAAAAAAGCGGCTAAGGCGACTAAAGTATTGGTAATCTCTGAGGTGTTGTTGTCTTGTGTAGTGTTAATTATGGCGACGATTTTACTATCAACCAGTTATTCTGCTGGTAATGCCGACTATGGAGTAGAGACTCAAAACCGTATGACGGCACTGCTACAATTACCGCCAGATAAATACCCTGTTAGGCGCGACACTGAGTTTGAATTTGATGATCGCTTAAACCGCAGCGCTTTTTATTACAAGTTAAAAGAGCAGCTGGCACGAAGTTCAAATATCGAAGCGGTTTCGTTTATGACCCAATTACCTGGGCGTGGGGAAGGAACAAGCTACTTTGAGATAGAAGGACGTGGCGCGGCGGTATTTAATGAAAATCCGTATAGTAATAACGAGTATGTTGCTAGTGATTCATGGCGTGCGATAGGCATGAAGATTCTGCAAGGACGTGATTTTGATCATCGTGACATTGGCCAGGATATTCGAAGCGTTATTATTAACGAGTCAATCGCCAGGACTTCATTCCCTGACGGCGATGCTGTTGGTAAGCGGGTAAGGCGTGCAAATCGTAGCAGCTTTGGTGAATGGCATACTATCATTGGGGTTGTTTCTGATACCTTCCATGGGTCGGCGATGAGTTCCTCTAGTGCCTCTTTTAATACCTATGGTTTAATGGACAATTTCGGTTTAATGCGGGTTAATCTTGCGATGCATTATTCGGGTAAACCGGCGCAAGCACTCAAGACATTAACTCAGGCAATTGCCGATGTAGATGGTGATGTTGGTCTGTATCACGTTCAAAGTTATGATGACTTGATCAAACAGCCGATGCTCCTTGTCTCTGCGGTGAGCAAAGTATTCTTATTATGTGGTGTGATCGCCGTTTTCTTAGCGGCTAGCGGTATTTATGCTGTAGCAGCTAATAGCATTACGCAACGGACACAGGAAATTGGAGTACGACGCGCCCTTGGCTCATCAGATTCTCGCATTATGCGCTTGTTTATGAGGCAAGCTGTAGAGCAATTGGTTATCGGGCTAATCTTAGGTATTACATTATCGTTGTGGCTAGTACAGTTTATGACAGATGCCATCGTGATTAATAATAATAGCTACATCATTGGTCTTGTTGGAGTGCCTGCATTGATTATTTCGATGGTGATTATTGCCACTTATATTCCAACACGAAAGGTGGTATTGATGGAGCCTAGTGATGCATTGCATCATGATTAATCTGATGTAGAATCAAAGGCGGCACATTATCAAAAGTGTCGCCTAATCAGGAGTTTAGTAAAACCAATGAAACGGATGAAACATTCGATATTAATTGCCGATGATGATGCGAGCATCATCACCGCCTTAAAGCTGCTGTTAAAGGGTGAAGGTTATGAGGTGGTGGCCACCTCTTCGCCACAAGAGTTGTTATTGATTTTAAAACGACGAGACTTTTCTCTCGCTTTAGTCGATCTCAATTATCAAAAAGACACTACCTCAGGTAATGAAGGATTGGAGCTTATTGCCGATATAAAAACGGTGGATCAAAGTTTACCTGTTGTGGTGATGACGGGATACAGCAGTGTCGATATTGCGGTGGCAGCGATGAAGTGCGGTGCTAGTGATTTTATTCAAAAACCGTGGGGGAATGACCGTCTGCTTAGTATCTTGCAGGCCCAAATTAAGCTCAAAGATATGGCCCTGAGGGGAGAAAAGTTAAGTCAGCAAAATGCTTTGCTTAGAAAAGAAAAAGCCGTTGCACTCGATGGAATTATTGCCCAATCTCCGGCGATGGCTCAGGTTATGAAACAAATTACTAAGTTGGCAAAAAGTGATATGAATATCTTGTTAACGGGGGAAAATGGCTGCGGAAAAAGTATGCTGGCAGACCAACTTCATCAATGTTCTAATCGAGCCGATAACGCCTTTATCGCTGTAAATATGGGGGCTATTAGTGAAAACTTGTTTGAAAGCGAAATGTTTGGGCATGACAAAGGGGCATTTACTGATGCTAAAGAGCAACGTATTGGGCGCTTTGAACTCGCTGATGATGGCAGTATATTTCTTGATGAAATTGCTAATATTCCCCTGTCGCAACAAGCTAAATTACTTCGCGTGCTTGAAGAGCAGCAGTTTGAACGGGTCGGTAGTAGTAAAACCCAGCAGGTGGATGTACGCCTAATTTCAGCGACCAATGCCTGTTTAGAGGAACTGGTAGCACAGGGAGAGTTTAGGCAAGATCTACTCTATCGTCTTAATACGGTAGAAATTCGCATCCCAAGTCTGCGTGAACGTATCGCCGATATCGTACCGCTAGCAAATTTCTTTCTCGCAAAATACGCAAAAAAGTATGGCTTAAGTAATCAAGGTTTCGATGAAGATGCCAAAGCTGCCTTACAAGCCTATCACTGGCCGGGAAATATTCGTGAATTAAGTCATATGGTCGAACGGGCCATTTTCTTAAGTAGTGATAACGTTATTAAGCTTAATGATTTAGGGTTGACTGGAGAGACTGAGCGCAACGATGGCACTTTAATATTTGATGATGCATGTTTAGAAGATATCGAAAAACAGGTCATTATACAGCGTTTGGCACGATTTGATGGTGATGCTCATGATACAGCAACCTCACTTGGACTTAGTCGTAGTGCTTATTATAGACGCCTTGAAAAGCATGGTATTTAACCATGACTAGCCCGAAGAAAAATCAAGTCTCTTTTGAAAACAAGCTGATGCGATTAGCACTAGTAATGGGCTTGGTGCCAGCACTATTACTTTTCATCAGCCTATTTTCACACCCCATGTCAGTCTATTTGAAGATACTGATTTTGTTTGTTGTTTTGGTAACGGTATTTTTTGGTGCCTATGAGATACGTCGCCGGGTTGTTTTTCAAATAAAGACATCAACTAACATTATGGAGGCAATGGCTTTAGGCGATTACTCCATGCGCGCACGTAAAACAGCAGATAGCGGAGCCCTTAGTGAGTTCAATCGGTTACTTAATGGATTAACTGAAACATTGTCACAACAGCAATTGGTCACTATTGAGAAGCAGGTATTGTTACATAAAGTGATTGACCAGATTGACGTGGCGATCGTAGCCGCTGACCAAAATAGCTGTATTACCTTGATTAATCCGGCGGCTGAAAAATTGTTTAACTGTCGACTAGAGCAGATGCAAGGCTGGCCAATTAAAGCTTTGGGTTTAAAGGATGTGCTAGAGGGCGACTACCGACAAGTGGTTGAGTTTGAAATTGAGCATATCAAGAAAAAAGTTTACATCCATACAGATGAATACTTTGAGCATGGCATCAAGCAAAAACTTATCTTTATTACTGATATTCAGAATTTACTGCGTGAAGAAGAACGCCAAGCCTGGCAGCGATTATTGCGGGTGCTGAGTCATGAGATTAATAATTCGCTAGCGCCAATTGCCTCGATAAGTGAAACCTTGGCACGAATGGTCAACGGGAGTGAAATTGAGACGGAGCTAAGGGCTGATTTGAGCGATGGTTTGGCCGTTATAACAGAGCGTTCAATGTCACTAAATAGCTTCATTGAGCGTTATCAACAGTTGGCTAAGTTGCCGCCGCCAACCAAAACCTTATTTGATATAGCGCCGCTCATTCGTAATGTCGCCGGGCTATTTGAGCAGCAAAATATTCAGGTTAGTGACGGTCAATTGATGGTATTTGCCGATCAAAGTCAATTGCAGCAAGTGATGGTCAACTTATTTAAAAATGCTGGCGAGTCGATGCGTCATTTAAGTGAAGGGCATATTGAAGTGAGTTGGCAAAAGCAGGATGGTCAAGTCACTATAAGTATCGTTGACCAAGGCAGTGGCATTAACAATATGGATAATATCTTTATCCCATTCTATACCACCAAGGACAATGGGAGTGGGATTGGTTTGGCGCTAAGCCGACAAATCATTGTTAATCACGGTGGAGACTTAACTCTTAATAATCGCACGGATGGTGAGGGCGTCGTGGCGAATATCTATCTGCCAATAAATGACAACTAATTCAATACATATAACGACAAGGAAGAACAATGAATCAACTTATTATTCGAGCATTACGTTATTTAATTTGTTTAACCGGGCTAATGATCGCAGGGCAGATCAATGCTGATGAGCTCGCAACAGATAATGTGATTGGGCAAAAATTCACGATTGACTCGCAGGTTCTCAATGAATCGCGAGATATTCAAATCTACTTCCCACCAAGCTATGATCAATCAAAAGCCGATTACCCTGTGCTCTATATCTTAGATGGTCAGCGCTTGCACTTGCTTGGTGTGAGCATACTGCAATCATTTAGAAGTAACGTGAAAAAGAGCCCTGAGTTTATTGTTATCGGCATCAACAATCATCAAGATAAGCGTTTTGAACATTTTAAGAAACTGGATTTTTTAGAGTTTATTGAAAAAGAGTTAGTTCCTCATATTGATAAAAACTATCGTACGAGCAACGAACGAGTGCTTTTTGGTTGGGAGTTTGCTGGCGCTTACGTTGTTGAAGCGTTAATGAAGAAACCTGGCTTGTTTTCAGGGCACATTGCGGCTAGCCCTTATCCGGTCCATCAGACGTGGTTTGCACCGATAACCCGCTTAGAAATGCTAGAAAAAAAGCTCGATAAACTAGATTCACACCTTTATTTTTCGGTTAGTGATGGAGAGCAACTTGTAGGTGACGGTACAGCTAAACTGAACGCTTTACTCGAAAGTAAAGCACCGAGTTCGCTGCGCTGGAAATATCGTGTCATTCCTGATGAAGAACACCTTTCAACGGCGCATGCCACGCTTTATCAGGGATTAAAAGATTACTTTTACCCGTACGAAGAGTTTCAGATTTACTCATTGGATAAGTTTGAAAAAGCGGGAGGACTTAAAAACTTTTATAAGCATAACAAGTTACGCGCCAAGCGCTACGGTTTTGACGAGCAGCCATCGGCTTGGTCAATGTTTACTATCGTACGTAATGCCATTCGTGCCGATGATTTTGAAAAATTTAAGCTCTATATGAATGAATTTAAAGACTCGAATATGATTGCTGATAGTCGTTTGGGTAATGCTAACAGCATCGCTCAATTTTATGTTAAATATAAGGCTCATAATCAAGCAATTAGTGTTTACCTGAAGATGGCTCAAGCTCACCCTGACAATGCTAGGATCCATAATGAGTTAGGTGATATTTACGTTAAGTTAAATGATAAAGCAAAGGCTAAAATGCACTATAAAAACAGTGTTGAGCTGGCTAAAAAGTCAGACGACTCTCGCCTTGGCGAATATAAGAAAGATTTAGCGCAATTGTAAGCAATTTTATTAGCAGCAATAAGGAAGACCAGTCCTTTTCGAATAAAGGACTGGCTTAAGTTAATTATCGATAGGTGTAATTTCTTATTCTTTGAGGTTTGCCTGGTGCTGTAAGCTAAGACTAGCACGCTTTAGATTTTTGTTAGCTTGCTCAAAATAACTGGGTGAAACATCAATAGCGCTTCTAAATAGCTCAATAGCTTTCGCATATTGTTGATCTAACATTAAAATATAGCCTAAGTCGTTGTATGCTTCCGCCGATGGCATCACTTGTTCAAAGGTCGAAATAGCGCGGTTGTAAAGTCCCTTTTTCGCATATACCAAGCCAAGGTTAGTCCACGCTCGTTCAAATTTGGGGGCGTATTCGATGGCTTGCTTTAAAAATTTCTCCGCTTGATTGTAGTGATTGCTAAGGTATAAAGAGTACCCCAAGTTTGTGGCGAGCAACGCCGATCTTGGTTGATATTTCAGCGCCAGCCTAAAGTAGTGTCTAGCCTGTAAATGATTGCTGTTTAAATCCTCTAAGACTGCAATGGCGTTGTAAGCACGCAGCGGAGAGTCTTTATCAAGAACGTTGAACTTAAGGTTGTTAAGCATTAGCGCTGTATTACCTAAACGAAATTGATCGAGCTCGACAGCTTTTAGCAAATGGGTCTTAGCTAATTCATGTTGCCGCTGACTCATCGCCAGCACGCCTATTTCACTGTGGGCGCTAATCATCTCAGGATCAATTTCTAGGGCTTCAGTGTATGCCTTAAAAGCAAGCCTATGTTCGCCTTTGGCAGCATTTATTTGCGCAATATGATAGAGGGTATTGGCATTAGCCGGATTGAATTCTAGCGCCTGGATATAGGCATAAAGCGCCTTATCAAGTTGCTGTAATCGGTGTGCTTGAGTCGCTTGCTCGAGGGCTTGCGCCTCATTCGTTGGCGCGTCACTTTGATTGATGGCAATAAGAGGAACGCCGTTATAAAGGTCGGTTCTAGATGGTTCGGTGGTAACACTCTCAGGAGGAGGTGTTGAAGAACATCCGGTGACAGCCGTCGCCAAAACTAATAGCAGTAGATAAAATCGTTTAAGCCTGTATCCATTGATCTTAATATTCATATCCATGTCCCTTATGCTTTGTCATTGTCGTGCTAATAAATTAAGCCTTGTTGTTAGAATGCACTGCCCCAAACTTGCATGACTTTAAGTACTGCTGGCCCAACGGCAACTATGAAAAACGATGGCCATATACAACACATCATGGGAAATATCATTTTTACCGCTAGTTTTGCTGCTTGCTCTTCGGCTGCTTGCAATCTCTTGTCACGATACTCGTCTGAGAATACCCTGAGTGTTTCCGCAATCCCTGTACCTAACCTAATGCTTTGTGAAATAGCTGAATTTAGCCCTTTTACATCATCAAGTCCTGTACGCTCAGTGAATTCTTCCAATGCTACTTTGATGGTTAAACCAGCTCGAACTTTAGCGCAAACGAGTTCGAGCTCAGCTGCTAAATCTTCGTGGCTAATGGCGAGTTCTTTGGCAACGCGTTGCATAGCCGCTAGTAAACCTAAACCAGCTTCACAACAAACGACCAATAAATCAAGTGCGTCGGGAAATCCTACTCTAAGTTTTCTCATGCGTTGGTTGGCAATATGCTGTAGTACCAGCGAAGGCAAGAGGAAGGCGATGCCAAAACAAAGGCAAATGAGATAAATGGTAACGACGCTAGATAACTCAGGAAAAAACTTGAGTAAGACAACTGAAAACACAGCGGCAATTAAGAGCAAAATAAGTCTGATGCCATTAAAAACGGCTAAAGCATTTTCGGAATGTAGTCCAGCATGTACCATTAAGCGTCTGGTCTCATTATTGGAAAACTTAAACAGTGCCTTATCATTTTCCTTACCGATGCGGTGCTCCAGGGTACTGAGTATCTCCTGCTCTTTATTTGTTTTTTCGGTAGGGACATTCTTTATTCGTCTCCTAAGCGGCGAATATACGCCAGAGATAATATAAGAGAGGGCCATTGCTAATGTTATGCCAGCTAATGCGGCAATAACATAAAAAGCCCAGGCCGCATAAGCGGGGTTATTTAATACTGAGTCGATTAATCCAATGAGATAGTCCATGGCTACATATCAATCCTAATTAATTTGTTAATCCACCATGTTCCAATGAACATGCCGACGCCTCCCCAGATTAATAGCTTGTGACCTTCTGGGGTATTCGTTAATTCAGCGACATAAGAGGGGGTCTGAAGGTAGATAACGGCAAATAGAACAAACGGAAGTAACACCAGGATCCACGCCGATAAACGACCTTCAGCCGAGAGTGTCTTCACTCGTCGTCGAAATTTAAATCGTTGTCGAATAACGCGAGTTAGGTTATCGATATTTTCAGCAAGATTACCACCGGTCTCTTTTTGCACCATAACCGCACTGGCAAACGCCATCGCAGAGACGCTAGGCACTCGCTCGATAAAGCTTAACAGGGCACGCTTATTGCTCTTGCTGTAGTTTATGTTGGCAAACATTAAACTAAACTCTTTTGATAAGGGGCCGTCCATCTCCTCGGTAACGAGTTTTACCGCATCTGAAAAAGCGTAACCGGCCTGAAGCGCTCTGCGTAATACATCAAGCGCGTCGGGGAAGCTCGCTTCGATGGTTTCCATGCGTTTGGAAGTGTCTAAATTTAGCTTAATATTGACAAAAAATAACACGCCAATGAACACCATGGCGCTAACAACATAATGGTGAAAATAGAGCCAGCTAAGAGCGGACGCAAGGGTAGCACCAAGCAACGCAAGAAATATGAACTGGTGTCCCATCATGCGATAGTCGGCAAGTTCCAGCCGGTAACTCACCTTTTCAACCATTGGCAGGGTTTCTACTGCGCGCCGAAAGCTGCCCAGTTTATCTAAGCGGCTTTTACGTAATAGTGACGTATGAGCAATATCTTCGCCTTCTTGCTGACATAATTGCTTTAGCCGTTTGCGTACTAATGCTGTTTTAGCGCGTTGAGGGTTGTATACGGGTAAAAACAGCGCTTGTGATAGCAGTATCACAGCAATAAATACTAAGCCTAGAAACATTAATTGATTTGAAATCATGATAAACCCTCCTAATAGTTAGCAAATGGGTCGCCACAATCAAACAGCTCAACCGGTAAATCGATGCCATTGGTTTTAAGCTTACTATGAAAGTTAGGGATAACGCCTGTGGCTTTAAACTGGCCAAGAATATTTCCATCACGGTCTCTACCTTCTCTAGCAAATGAATAAATCTCTGACATGGTGATAACATTGCCTTCCATGCCATTAATTTCTTGAATGCTAGTGACACGTCGTCTGCCATCTTCTTGGCGTTCTAGCTGAACAACGATGTCGATTGCTGAAGCTATTTGGGTTCGGATGTTGCTTACCGGAACGTCAAATCCCGCCATACAAACCATGTATTCTAATCGCCCCAGTGCATCTCGAGGGCTGTTGGCGTGTAATGTGGTAAGGGAACCCTCATGGCCAGTGTTCATTGCCGATAACATATCTAAGGCTTCACCGCCGCGAACCTCGCCAATGACGATTCGATCCGGGCGCATTCTTAAGCAGTTTTTTACCAGATCTCGCTGTGAGATCTCCCCGCGGCCTTCAATATTGGCAGGTCTTGTTTCAAGTCGGACTGTATGTCGTTGTTGTAATTGGAGCTCAGCTGAATCTTCAATGGTAACAATTCGTTCGTCTTCAGGAATGTATCCGGATAATAAATTGAGTAGTGTTGTCTTTCCGCTACCTGTACCTCCGGATACTAAGACGTTGAGCTTGCCCTTTACAGCGCCTTCCAATACCGTAATCATGTCTTTAGTTATTGAATTTAATGCAATCAATTGTTCAGCTTTTAGCTTGTCTACGCTAAAACGACGAATAGAGAGCGATGGGCCATCTAATGCAAGTGGCGGGATAATCGCATTAACTCGTGAACCATCAAGTAACCTGGCGTCCACCATTGGCGATGACTCGTCGATGCGGCGACCGACACTGGACACAATACGGTCGATGATATTTAACAAGTGTGCATTGCTGTGAAATTTAACTTCCACTTCCTGTAATTTGCCGTGACGTTCAACATAGACACGGTCATATGAGTTAACCAAAATATCTGAAATAGTGGGATCGGCTAATAGTGTTTCTAACGGACCCAAGCCAAGGACTTCATCATTGATTAACTTAATTAAGCGCAAGCGAGCGCTTAAATTGATTGGTAGGTTCATTTCGCCAATTAATTCTTGGCAAATTGCGCTGATTTGCTCCTTCGCCTGCTCTTTTGAGACTGTCTCTATCAAAGATAAATCCATGACACTCAATAGCTTATTGTATAAATTTTCTTTTATTTCCAGCTCTTCTGCAGTGAGAGGGGGTTCTGCTGTTTCAACATTAGTCTGCAAGGATAGTTCCATGACCAAGCTCCTATGATTTTTGTCCAAAGAATCGCGACCATATACTCGAAGAGGATGCCTTGTCCTCTGCTGATTGCGGGAAAAAGTGGCTGGTGACTGCTTTAAGATCTTTAAAAATGGGGCGATGTTTAGCAACCTCTACAATGCTGATGCTTAGGTCTGTACACTGACTGGCGTTTTTAAAATCATTGGTAACTGTCCAGACAGAGTCAATGCCAGTGCTTTGCTTGATGTCATTTAAGGTAATATCAATGCCTGATTTTTGGTATCGGTTGATTAGCAAATGAATCCGTTTTCGACTAAGCCCCATAACGACCGTAAGTTGCTCTATTAATGCATTTGTTTCAGTAATACTCATGACGTTTTGTTGAACAACCAACAAAATATCAGCACCTTCAAGAATCGAAATATTCCATGGCTCGAGCCCCCGGGACAGGTCGATGATCACTTGACTGTATTGCTTTCGACATTTCCAGGCTAACTGTTTAAACTTTTCTGGTGAAATCGCTTTATCGTTGGTCAGCCGTGAAAAAGGGCGGGAGGCCAACAGGTGAATTTTGTCTTTGCTTACCATCGCGCTTTTCAGTGCTATGCTATCGAGCTGATCGAGGGAATCCAGGGCATCCGTAATGAAATAGCTAGGCTTTACCCCAAGCATGTGCGCTAACGTGCCGTAATGTAAATCTGAGTCGATCAGTGCCGTTTCGTTGTTTTCCTCAATCGTTGCTATTTCGGCCAAACTGGTTGCTATAAAGCTCGCCCCAGATCCCCCCTTGCCATTAACAATGGCCAATACAGGTGCTAACTCGGCATTGCGCTCTAGTTTTTTGGCAATATTTATTACCGCTTCTAGTAATTCACTGCCCGGTGCACCCAAGCGAATAATATCACTAACACCATGTTGAAAGGCTAATCTTAACACCGACTGGGGCGTTTCATGACTCAACAGAATAATATCAATGTTATAACTTGCTGCTGTCTTTAATATGGTGGATGCTTGTGCTTCGTCATTAGGTAGTACCAATAGCATGACATTTTGTTCATGCTTATTATCTGGCTCTTGCATGGTTAGGTTATTTGCGCTGCTCCAAATTAGATTTCGAGCCGAAGAAAGGCAGCGCTCAAGCTTGGGTTGCTCCTCAGGCTGATAGTTAATAACCAATGCATGCATTGGATAGGGCATAGGCATATCGTTTGGCATGATAAGTACCTTTTCCTTGCTTTCTTGTGAAGCGACTAATTCTAGCGACTTATTCATTGTATCTCCCTATTATTCCTGCAATGGCTTATTAGACACAGTCGGTAAAACCCGCATTGGGGGTTGGATTATCTTCATCTTCTGGGTAAATCCCTAGGCTTTCACGTGGCATGCTGGTAGAGAACGTGGAAAAGTCGAGTGTCATATATAATCCAGGAACTAAAAATTGGTGCTGATAATTGGTTATTTGTGCAGTGACCATGTCAATGTCTAGACCTGTGGCTGCTGCACCATTAAATTGCTGATAGTTAATAGTAATATTGGTACTAGTTAAGTTAGGTACCATATTGATTCCATTAAAACGCGCCATATTTGATACATCTGAATCATCAATTTGACATACCACTGCTAGCCTGGCTGCGCGCCGCGCCACCTCATTAAGCACGTTATAGGTGAAGTATAAGCGTCCCACTTCGACTATCGCGATAAGTAGCATTAGAAATGTTGCACCAATAATCGCAAATTCAACAACATATACGCCTTTTTGATATCTCATAATAAGGCCCTCATTGCATACTCTGTACGTAAGTTAAAGCTTAGGTCGATGTCCTCACCAAGCCCAAAAGTCGGCATCCTATCGCCTAAAATGGGGGTCCAGTTGTAATTAACACTAATGGCGATAACACCAGTGCTGACTTCACTTATTGTGATATCGCTACTGGATAAACCGTTCAGTAAAGGGGTTGTTCCTACCGTTTCTTTGCCATAAACAAGGACATTGCGCGTTCTACTTATTAATGCGTCAGTAAGGTTTACTACGCCACTTGTGTCTGAAGTGGGCTGGGTGACGTAGCGTGCTGCATCACGGGTAAGCTGGGTTAGCACATTGTATTGATACAGTAGCCGACCAAACTCACCGGTGGCATATATCAGCAGCAACATAACAGGAAGAATCAATGTAAACTCAAGTGCGGCAATTCCTTTTTGGCGATGTAAGGTCATTTCTTTCTCCTTAAGAATCTGGACTATCAGGGTCCCGGTACAGCACGATGGTTGCACTATCACTCTCCCACAAAGGGTCAAGCGATGCATTGCCAGAGCCTGAGCAGGTTGCTGCAAATTCGCCGATAACATAAGCAAGGTTGCCTTGGTGTGAGACTTCCTGGGTTAAAAAGAAACAGCCGGTATCAACGACTTCAAGTGTATTGTGACCATTGGTTGAGCCATCACATACGCCAATAACTACTTCCAGTTCACGTCGTCCGCCGCCGACTAATGCAGTATGATCGATGCCGCCGATATCGCAGTTATGGATTGCTCCTTCGTCCATATTGGCATATTCAGTGAATCGATATGCCTCACTTGCATCCGCTGGGGCAATTGAGTCATCGTCTTGAAGCGTTATTCGCTCTCCCTCACAGGTATTAATATCTGGCGGATAAAGCGTTTCGTCGAGATTACCTTGTCCTGGGGTATCGATGCCCAAGCGCATATTAAGGCCAGCAGCAACCGGACCGACATTATTACCCGTTTTCGTCTCAACAAAGTCTCCTTCTTCTACACAAACATCACCGTTATAGCCTCCAGCCATTGCCTCTTTCAAGGTGGTATCACTCGGGCTCACGCCTAAGTCAAGCAATTGAAAATTTCCAGGCCCGAGGGTGTCATTTTGTTGTGAGCTTATTTTCATTACATAAAGCTCTAATGCTGGCGGCGCGCCCCAAATCATCTCCCCAGGATTGTCAGGATCGGGGACTTCAACCGCACAGACCATCATTGGCACAAGTTTGCGGTTGCAAGGAATATGAGTGCTTCGCCCAGCAACAGCTGAAGAGCGAACATTTTTGTCAAAGCCAACAATGCCGGCGAGAAAATTATCCAAGTCAACATTTTCAATGCGTACCCTGACAAACTCATTACTCTCATCCAAGGTGGCTATGAAAGGGTCGGGACCGCTGGAAAATTCAACGATGATATTCTCCGTCACTTGGGTGGCGTTATAATCTGGAGATGCGGTTGTTATACCGTTGCGCAACTCGAAATTTTGATTAAAGGCGAGATTCTGGTTAATGATAGCTACTGCCGCTGTTCGCGCGTCTAATAACGAACCGCCATCTTGTAACACTTTTGCCGCGCTTAAAGCCGAGGCATCGACTGTGTTCTGCAGGCGACTTTTATTGAGTAGCAAATGGCTGCTATCTATAGCTAAAGCAGAGACAGCGATCAGAGCAAATAAGCCGATGGTAAACAGAATTAAGATTGCGCCGGTTTGTTTACCAACAGTCGAATATTTACGATCTGTGTGCTTAAGTGTTGATAGGCTCATGACCACCTCGCTTTGTCAAAATGACAACCGTTAAGTTAATTGTTTGTGCTACTTTTTTGAGACGAATACTTCTTGCGTGCTGTTTTAGGTTCACTATTACTCTTCTGGTAGGCCTTCATCGTCCGGTGAGCGTACTTTCCATCAAGGGATAGCACGATGCCTTCATTACGCTGCGCCGCCTCTGGATCTAAAGTCTGCATATCTTTCACTTGTTGATGGGTTTGGCCCATCTCAAAATTATGTAGATTGGCGCAGCCGGCCATTGTTATGGCTATTGCTAGCGTTAAGCCACTTTGACTTAATGCTCTTTTCTTATTAAATAGCAACATGTCGTAATCTCCGTTAGCTAGAGTGAATGACCATATTTTTGGGTTGTTCCGCCATCAGCTGTTACTGGTGCGGCAGCTGAGGTTGTCGCTTGCTCATTTGGGTTAACCTGAGCGGATGTTCTTTTTTTAGTCATTTCACCGAGTAGGTAAAACTCAACATCAGATGGCGTTACAAAACCATCGGTTGGTAAGGTAATATCCTGGCGGTTAAACGGGCGAACTAATTTAGGCGTCACAAGAATAACGAGTTCAGTTTGACCACTGCGAAAGCTTTGGCTGGTAAACAGTTGTCCAAGCACTGGTATGTCGCCAAGCCCAGGAATTTTATCGACATTTTCGCGTAAGTTATCGCTAATCAATCCGCTAATCGCTATGGTTTGGCCATCACCGAGCTCAACTGTTGTAGAGGTTGTTCGCTTGACAATAGATGGCACAACGAGTGACGTTGAGGTTTGATTTGTACCTAAGGTAAGTGAGTTTGAGTTGCTTAACTCGCTCACCATAACGTTAAGATTTAAGTTGATTTGACCCGAGTCTAATACAGTTGGTACAAACTTAATGCCGACCCCAAAATCTCTAAACCTGATGGTGGTAGCGCCATTATTTTGCGGCACTGGGATGGGGAATTCGCCCCCCGATAAGAATTCGGCTTGTTGGCCGCTAAGTGCGGTTAAAGTTGGTTCTGCAAGCACTTTGGCTAATCCGTTTTGCTTGGCGATATCGATGGCAAAGTTCATTAGCAGATCGTTGTTAACGTATTGTGCCAACAGGCCACGGTTATTTAGAAAGACATCGGAGAATACGCCACCTGGTGATGTGCCAAAATTGCCACCGCCACCCGCGATACCACCAGACAAATGTGAACCTTGGTCGTAGATAAAAAAGTCGACTTCAAATTGCTTGGCGACATCACGCTGAATCTCGGCGACAACAACTTCCAGTGTTACCTGATGCGCACCGCCAACCGTCATCATATTGAGTACAGAGCTTTTACGTTTACCAACTGTTGCGGCATCGGCATATCCCTTAGCCAAGTCTAATGCGGTGCTGAGCTTATTGAGGTTGGATGTTTGCCCACTAATCAACAATTGCCCCTGAGATGTTTGAACGGCTAATTTTTGTTGTGGCAAAAATTGATGTAGGCGTGCCTTTAGGCCATTTAGATCATGTGTGATTTCTATATCAATCACATCGACTAAACGGTCATCCTTGTCCCATGCCATAATATTGGTGCTGCCAAGCGATTTACCTAAAATGTAAAGTTCATTGTTCGGTAACAATTTAATATCGGCAATGCTTGGATTACCGACTGAGACTCGGTGCAGAGCCTTACCAAGCTTTAAATTGCGCGATTTGAAAATTGGAATTAGCTTGATGTCTTTATTTATCCCAGTTGGCCCACCTGAGAACGCATTAAAGCTGGTGACACTGAGAGTAAGACACAGGGCAATAAAAAAACATCCAAGTCTGCTACTCCAAGAAATAGAGTGTAACATAATGATCTCCTTGAAAATCTTATTTGGTGTAATCGTGCTATTGGGTTACTTTTACTTCTTGTTCTTTAATTCCTTTGATCAGATAAACTTTTGACTTTTGTGCTCTGGCATAATGCACCACCTGTTTTTTCGGTGCGGCGGCAATAACCACTGGTTTAGGGGCAGGCTTTTTAACCGGCGGATTAACTTCATCTAACGCTACTGGCGCCTGATCATTGGGGTTACGTAAAGCTAATTGCAATGATCCTCTGCCTTTTGCCTGCATTAAGGTCTCTGCCTGATCCAGGTTGACCTCTAAGGTGACTGCACGCACTAGTGTTGGCTTATTTTCATCGTTAGAGGCACGTTGGTCGATGGCTAATATTTTAATATTGGCCAATACCACATCGGTCCTATATTTTTTTGACTTCTTATATAAATTAAGCACGTCTACTCGATTGCCTGGTAATAAGAAACCTGCAACCCCTACGACATCATTAACGCGAATTGTAATGGCGCGCATATGTGGTGAGATAAGGCTAGCCAAGGTACTCCCTTCGCCTTTTTTGACCGTACGTTCAGTGCGTAATATCTCGCCTTGGTAAAGTCGCTGTTTAGCGATTAAACCTTCAGCCTCTTTTAACTTGGTGATACTACCTTGGGGAATTAGCTCCTGTGGCACATTACGCAGGGCCAAGTGCTTTCGTTCGATGATGGTCCCTAAGGTTACATTGGTAGCCATCGTCACAACCATATTGGATTTTGTCGTCACCGGTGCCGTATTATTTTGGGCCAACCAATTTTGAGCAAGGTAAACAGCACCCACTCCAAATATGAGGGACAACAAGACAAAAAGTGTCGTTTTACTGTTCATGATATGCTCCTATGGGTAATCTTTATCTCGTACGGTGCGCTATCTCATACCGTTGATTATTTTACAAAGTATGCTGACCACGCTGCCTGTATCATCTCTTCAGTGACGAAGGGATCTAAAGTCATAAACTTGATTTTATCTGAGATAATTCCAAGTAAATCTCTTGGGTAGCATGGCAGCAATGGGCGTTCTTCCCGCTGATGATAATGTTCGATTAAGTGTTGATAAACTTGGTTACTGCATTGCAGTTTTAGGTCGCTACAGACTTCAAACCATATGCTGCGATATAACGGCTCAGTCATCGGCTCAAACTCAATCTTGTAACCTAGGCGACGTAAAAATGCTTCATCAACTAACTCTTGTGGCTTAAGGTTGGTTGAAAAAATTAAGATCAATGCAAAGGGGATCTCAAAGTGCTCACCGCTGGGTAACGCCAAAAAGTCCCGTCGCTCTTCCATCGGGATGATCCAACGATTGAATAGTTGTTTTGGGCTAATTTTTTGTCGACCCAAATCGTCAATGAGCAAGATTCCATTGTTTGCTTTGAGCTGTAACGGCGCTGTATAAGTTTTGCTTTGTGGATCATATTTAACTTCTAACATATCAGCGGTTAATTCGCCGCCAGTGATCCTTAACGGCCGACGGCATTTTAGCCAACGGGGATCATGTCCTTTGGTCAGTTGGAGCTGGTTACTTGATTCCGACTCATCAACCTTTTCATGCAGCTCGGCATCAAACAGTTGAATGATTTCATTTTTAATTGCAATGGCGTAGGGAATGAGAATCGTGTCACCAAAGAGGCTATTAAGATGGCGACAAACGTAGCTTTTTCCTGTCCCCGCAGCGCCGTAAATAAGAATTGGACGATTAGAGTTAAGTGCTGGTCCTATTTGGAAAATGATGTTGCTGGGTAAGTTTATATCGCGATATGCCTCGGTTAACGTGGCGTAAGTCACGGTATTGCTAAGGCTTGATTGATTATGGCAAATGGGGGAATACTGTTCTAATGGTACTGGTGCCAAGCCGACATAGCCGCTGCGAGCTAGCGCCTGTCTTGCAAATGCTTCACCGGCCTGGTTTAGTGCAAATCTCATTTGCTCATCGCCAGTTGATTGTCTGTTTTCTACCCAGGCAAGAGATTTGGCTGCATCGAGTAAATGCTGGATTACACCGCCAGAAACACCAAGAAGCTTGACCAGTTGCTCTCTTGTTAACACACCATTGGATAATAAATGCTTGGCCAGTAGTTCTAGCAATAATGATTCTGATAAGCCTGTCTGTTCAATATTTGTTGCTCGCGGCGCTGCCGCTGAGAAAGGGCACACTACCTCATCGACGGGCTGATTTGACAAGGCTTGTTCGGTTGATGAATTTAACATTTTTAGCTCCCTAAATATTGAGCCCATTGGGCGTATATGTGAGTAATATCTAGGTTGATAACACAGGCGATAACCCAACCTAGCCCAAGAGCAGGGGCATACGGGATTCTTTGCCCCGCCGCCTCATCACTTTCAGGCTTAAAATAATGTCGAAGGTAAATACAATCCCAATAACGTTTGCACGTTTTTTTGATGCCTGTTAGGCCGGTTCTCCAGATTATGAGTAAAAGACTTGTTACCGTACCGGCAGCAATACCGTAGAGTAAGCTCCAGAACAATAGCATTGGGCCGATCAATGCACCGATACCCATCATTAGCTTAATATCGCCAGCCCCAAGCACTCGAAAAACAAAGGCTGGGATTAAAATCGTAAAGGCAAGTGATAGCCCATAAAATGAATTTAAGAATCCATGCACATGACCGTAATAGGTGTTTAAAGTCAGGCCAATAATAATCGCCATTAAGCAAAGTTTATTGGGAATCTTTTCGTGTAGTAGGTCATTGATTATTGCGGCGATAAAAAAAACGCAGGCTAGCAATATTTGTAAAGGTAATAGAATATCACTCATAATCGTCCCTGTTACGCGTCTTTAAGAAGTGAAGCCCACTATTGACCGTGGGCACTCAGTATTACAATGGCTAGATTGGCTAAGCGCCGCAATTGGTGCTTGCGCCGTTTACAGCTGCGCCTAAGCATTCTATTTTAGTGGTTGCATTGTCTCCTAGTGTATTAAAAGCGGCGATCATGCCACCAACAACTAATCCGCCAGCGATAGCATACTCAACTGCTGTTAAGCCACTTTCATCTTCAATAAAATCATTAACCAATTTTTTGAGTTCCATAATAAATCTCCATAATGTTTAGTTGTTTAGCTATTTAATCAGGTAAGAGAATAAGCTCATTGGCAATGATTTTATTGTGTCTGAGTTTATGTCGTTTGTTACCAAATCAAAGTGCAAATTAAATATAGCAGTTTGGGTTATTGGTATTTGAGTGATTAATTTAGTGATCTAATTGAGCGCCTAAAGAGGGGAAATCGGCTGATTTTATTGAGTTAAAGGCTGCTCGGAATATGAGCAAAATATCTTAAAAGTAGAGATGCTTGATCGTTGCTTTATGGTGGGGATATTAGCGTAAAATGACGCTTAAATACTGAAAAATAGTAAAATTGAAGCGAAAAGCAATCATTTTTGCTTATTTGGGTATCCAGAAATGAGTAGTTTTAATTAGTATAACAGAAGCATTTTCGTGACCCCTTGTTAAAACAAATAGGCAGAACATAGATTAGTGGGCAGACTATTAACTAGTAATTAAGGCTTAATTGGATCACATAATTAATCACCATTTATTGTGTAAAACAGCTTGGCAGGACAATAATAAGTGCGTTACTAGTTGTTATCGTGAACTTTTGGATTGGCTCTTAATTTTTAGTCATGATAAAACAGCTGTATTAAGGCTAAGCATTAACCAAAATAGTCTAAATTTAGGCAAGTGCAGTTGATGAATGCGATAGTTTATAACAATAGCAGGCTTAATAAATTATCTTTATCGACAGGGTGAATATTTCTAGCTGCCGATGTTAATTTAGTGATCTGTTTCCCCGCAATGGATTGGCCACACGGGGAAATACAAGATGACGTTAGAACAGATGATTGCTTTGTGGCTAGTGAGCCGTGCTAGAGCATGCGAAGGAGGTGTGTCTTTAATGAGTAACCAAGTCGATTTAACAGTCTATAAATAGCTGTTTTTTCGTACATTACCCCAAATTTATTAAAGATAAATAACTGAATATCTTTACCATGTAATTGGTGACTATCATTCTTTAAAGACTTATCTAAAAAGAGTTTTAATTGGGCCTGTTGTGAATCGTCTAAGGCGGGGGGCCTTCCTGGGTGTTTTTTTTCTTTTAGTCCATTAATGCCCTGAGTTAGGTAGGCACTAATCCACCGATTAACGCTAGTACGGCTAACTTTGAGGAAACTTGCTATCTGGTAACGCGATTTTCCTTCAATGAAATGAGTTACGGCCAAAAGCTTTAATCTCATTCTGGCGTTTTGCTCATACTTGAGTCGTGTATAAACTTCAGCATGTTGCTTACTTAGATCGGGCATAGTTATACTCCTGCATCTAGTTGGTAAATGTCTGGTCTAAATTGAAGCGTTCCTTGGGCGTCTACCCAACTGGTATGGTAGGTAATAAAAACCGCCAACGGCTTGGTCAAGCGATGGGTTCGGGTGACTCGAGGGCGCTTGGTAACATCAAATCGTTCACTATTTTGGGGCTTGTCTTTTGCCAAAATATAACGACTTAGGTTGGCTGCGTCCTTTAATCTGATACAGCCATGACTAAGTGCCCGTTGTTTTTTAGCAAATAAGTGTTTGGCGGGCGTGTCATGAAGGTAAATAGCCTGCTGATTTGGAATGGTAAATTTGAATTTACCTAATGCATTTTTTGGACCTGGAGCTTGCACCAAACGATAATCTTTTAACAGACTTTTGAGCTGTGAGCTGGTGGTATTAGGGATGGGTATTGATTCAGCTGAACCCTTGTGTAATTTGAACGCCTGATATTTAAGATAGCTGGGGTGTTTATGGTGTAAAGGGAGTAATTCATCTCTAATAATCGAAAACGGTGGAGTCCAGGTTGGGTTAATGGTCAGGTGAGTTAACTTGGTCGTCATCACTGGCGTTTTGGATTTCGGTTTCCCTACGATGACCGGCATGTTGATCATTAGTTGCTGTTGTTCATACAGTTTCAGCGAATACTCTGGCAGGTTCACCCATAAGTAATCAGATGGTAACTGCTTAGGTAGTTGCAACCAGCGCCACAAATTTTTCTGCATTAACGCCAGGCGCATCAAGGGAGTTTTGTTTAGCTGTGCAATGGTTATTTTGTTTAGTTCACCGGTGTTATCAATGCCATGACGTTGCTGAAATAATTTAACTCCTTCAATCAACTTGGGATCAAAGATACCTTGACGATATTTTGAACTTGAAGATGGTGCTAAATCTCCCAATATGGTTAATCGAGTCCGCAGGTCTTCGATTGCTTTGTTTCTTTGCCCTAGCGAGTAGCTCCCTTCAGCCAATGGGGGCCAGGCGTAATTTACCAGTGTTCGATAGTATTGCATCATTGAGCGCAGTTTTGTTACCTGATTAAATCGCGGAAAGAGGTTATCAACATAATGTGATAACTGGGTTAAACTGATATCCGCCGTTAATAATGTTGGTGAACGATTGGCCTTTTTAGCCTGAATAATAATGAATTCGTTGGTTTCTTTAATTAGCTGGGCCTTGGTTTTATTGTCTATCGCATTGCTTGATGTATTCGCCAAGCCTAAATCTCGACGCCATTGCTGCAAAGTCACTGCGATTAATGATTTCTTCGCAGCATTGTTCTGCTGCCCTATCATTGATGGTGAGCTGTTAACAGATTGAGTCTGCCCAGCAGAGTGTGAGGTTGTGGTGCTACAACCAGTAATGAATATTCCTATAAAACTACCTAATACTGTTAACCTAATGAATCTATCCATAGCAATATCCGTTAGTTAATCAATTGATTATTGTGTTCTTATCTACATTTGGAGTTGCAGCATTTACTAATTATCTTGCGCTACCAGTTGGCAATTATTTGCTAGATCAAACCCTCTATCACCTTGATAATGCGAGCAAAGCTTGCTTAGCATCGCTTGCCATGGTGCTTGTTCTAGTGATGGATTTAAAAATGACCACTGCTTCTTTTGGGTATTAATTAACACAAGCTCTTCTTGCTCGGGCAGCATAACTAACTGCCAAGATTTAAAGTAAACTGAGCGCTGTTTCTTGGCGATGGCCTCTCTATACTTATCTGGCTTAATGACTAGTCTGCCATCATCTCTGATCTCATAAGTTGCCGCAGTTTCAGACATTACTTGATTTTTATCGATAAAACTTTGATTAATCGATCTTATTGGCTTTGCAGATTCGACAAATGTCATTCTGTTATCGTCAATGTGTTGATGCTGCGTTGGTAAAACGATGCCATCGAACTGAGGTGATTGGGGGCGGTGAGTGAAGTCTAACTGCTGGAATAATGTCGGTGCTATGTCCACAAGTGAGAAGATACCGTTCATCTTAGCCGGCGCTGAAACAACCTTTGCATCGCTAAAGCGACTGTAAGCCATCAACACATTGGCTTGGCTTTGGTTTATTATATTTGTGCCATGTCCCCATGCATTGATGCTGATGCTTGAGGCTTTCTCAGTAGATAATGATTCTAGCATGTCGCGATCTAGCATAAAGCCCTCGCCGTGATCGGAGATTATGTAGACTATTGCATTACTTAGTTCCCCATGAGCTTTTAATCGGTTGAGTAAGTCTCCAATTTGATCGTCCAACTTCTTGAACATCGCCTGATACATAAAGTGATTATAATTTCCTTGCCATGACTCTATGGGAGTAGGAATAAAGTCCTTTGTGGTCCATGGCCAGTGCAGCATACAAAAATGCACGGCGAGAAAGTTAGGTTTATCTGTTGATAGTGCTGAAATAACTTCATCATTAAACATTAATGGATCATAGGTTTTCCCGTTAGCCCGATTAAGGTAGAGGTAAGGGAACAAGTATTTTGCAACCCGGGTCTTTACTATTAGATTAATTATAGGAAAGTCAGCGATACTCGAGACAACCGCATCGGCTGCACCGATTTTAGGGCCGATGGCGTTATCAAACCCATAGGCTTCGTCTATCTGATTAAATCTGCGCTCATCCATAGCGTAGGTTGTCTGGTAGCCTCGGCTTTTTAGATTCTCAACAAGTGGAATATTGCGATCAATTAGCTCTGGCGGTGCTAGGTTAAACCGCCCGCCATGGGTCATTGGGTATTGCCCTTTTAGCAGGCTTAGCCAGGCAATGTATGTGCGTGCCATTGGGGTGTATGTTTGGTCATAAATAACCGACTGAGATAGTAGTTTATCTAGGTGAGGGGTTTGATTGTGCGTGGCACCGCGATAGGCAAGATGATCTGGTCTGAGACCGTCAATGCCAATGATTATAATATTGGGTTGTGCCTGTTTTTCCTGTGTTTTGACTGGCGTGATATAGCTACTTCCGGTGATTAACGCGGTGGCTGCTGTACAAGCTAAAGCGGTGGTTACCGAGCCAAGCTTTACATAAAGTCCTAAAATAAAAAGAGCTGACAGGATGCCCGACAGGATTATTAACATAGCGGGCTCAGATAGCATGCTGCCGCGAAAAAAACCTAATAAAGAAATTGGTACAAAATAGCCGTTCGCGCCTAGAATTAGGAGCATATGGGTTAAAAAAATAAGTAACCAAGTTTGTGTTTTTATATTATCTTCTTTGATGTAGTTAAATACACCAAGGCACGAAATGGTTATCGTTAGCGCCCATAAGACGTGAATAGTAAGAAAGACGCCACAAAAGAATAGAATATCTTTAATTAAATAAAAATTAGTCGCATGTTCACCTTTTAGGTGAGTTTTCATCATGGCAAGTGAGGTGTTATCTAATAAGCTTTGACGATAGTTGATAAATAAAATGATAAATAAAAATAACAGCGCCATGGTACGCCAAAAAATGTGCTTGAAAGAGAATAGATCTGGATTGTTGGTCGATTCAAGTTTCATTTTATTCCCCTAACTTATTATCTTTATTGTCAGGAGGAGTTAGGGAGCTATCAGATGGCATACCTTGCCTAAGTTCAGGATCAATCACAAATTGATTGAACTGATCAACGGCCAAGTTATTACTGTTTGATGCTGGCCAACTGCCTAGTACTAAATAGCGGGCGGCCAGGTTGTTGCCTGAGGGGTTGTCTGTTCTAAACGAAAGTTTGGCCTGATATCCTTGCCACAGTTTAAGTGCAATGATTAGCACGAGCCCAATAATAACTAAAACCAAGGTCGCCTGGACCGCAACACTCCGTGTTCTATACATTTAACAGCCCCAAAGATGGTATTAAATAATTAGTTTATTTTAAAGTATAGACCTAAATGTTAGGTGGGAAAGTAATTTTCTGATTATTTTCTATTTAATTCTCCGGTGCTCTAGTTACTTCATCTTATTTACAGCTAGGTACTTGTATTCACGTTATTATTTGTATTGCCACCTTGGTAGTTGGAGAGCCTAGATATAATCGACAGGCAATGCCGTGGTGTATTTAATTTCCTCCATCGAAAAGCTTGAACTGATATCGGAAAAGTCTGCTTCAGTGATTAACTTTTTGTAAAATGTATCGAAGGCTTTCATATCAGGAACCACGACTTTTAGTAGATAATCCACTTCGCCACTCATGCGGTAAAATTCAACTATCTCTTCAAAATCCATGGCAATGTCAGCAAACTTCGCGAGCCACTTCGGGTTGTGCTGATTGGTTTTAACCATGACAAAAACGGTAAGGCCAACATTAAGTTTATCTGGATCGGCTAGCGCTACGCGTCCTTTAATTATGCCGGACTTTTCCATCGCCTGAATTCGACGCCAGCAAGGGGAAGTCGATAAACCGACCTGTTCTGCGATGTGGCTGACTGATAAGGTACTATCTTGCTGTAATATGCGCAGAATCTTTTTATCAAATGCATCCATAGCTATCTCCGGGTATTTTATTTCATTGAAAGTCAATATAAGGGAATATTGTTCCCTTTAGATTTGTTTTTCAAGTGAAAGCGCAAAATTAATTCGCCATCATTGTGAAATAATATTTACCATAATCAGTTAGCTAGTAAGGTAGAAAATCGTATGGATAATTTGGCTAGAGTACAATGTAATGAAATCGTTCAAGGTCGCGGATTTATTTATGATGATATCACGCAGACTATTGGCAATACGCCACTGGTTCGATTAAGTCGTTTTGCCAAGGCTCTCGATGTTTCTGCTAACATTCTGGCTAAAATTGAGTTCTTTAATCCCGCTGGCTCAATTAAGGACCGTCCTGCATTAGCAATGATTGAAGCGATGATTGAAGATGGCCGCATCGGTGCAAACACTGAGATTATCGAAGCAACCTCTGGTAATAATGGCGTTGCTTGTGCGTGGATTTGTGCGATGAAGAAAATTCCACTGACGATTGTGATCCCTGAGCATATGTCGATAGAACGCCGTAAGCTGATTAAGCATTATGGTGCAAACTTAGTACTTACCCCGCGCGAGCAAGGCACTAAAGGTGCGATTGATACCGCGAAAAGAATGATAGAAGAGCGTGATAATGCAATTATGCTCGATCAGTTTGGCAATCAAGACAATAGTGCAATGCATGCAAAAAGCACGGCAGAAGAGATTTGGACCGATACGCAAGGAAAAATAGACGTACTGGTCGCGGGGATTGGCACTGGCGGTACCATTTCAGGTATCGCAAAAACATTAAAAGAGCGAAATCCCAATTTGAAAGTTGTTGCTGTAGAGCCAGCTTCCTGTCCGGTTCTATCTGAAGGTCGCAGTGGCGTTCATAAAATTCAGGGGCTTAGTTCTGGTCATGTACCTGATATTTTACGTCGTGACCTCATTGATGAAGTATTAACAGTAAGTGATGAGGATGCGGTAAGTTTTGCCCGCGATATCGCTTGCCTTGAGAGTTTGCCTGTTGGTATTTCGTCTGGTGCTGCTTTAAAGGCATCAATGATCGTAGGGCAGCGTGAAGAGTTTGCTGGAAAGAATATAGTGACTATTCTTGCTGATAATGCCGAGCGTTACTTTAGTACTGACTTGTTTGAGCAAGATTGATAATACCAATTGCACAAATTAACTGATCATTTTTCATGTGCTAAACGGATGATAGCTACGTTATTTATTTTCTATGTAGAATAACTGCATACGTAAATAAATGCCTTGCCTACATGGATGTAGGCACTTAGGTTTAGTCAGGAACTATAAACCTGTGCTCTAATCCGTTTATCAACACTACAAAATAGGCCACTTTATTAATGCAATTGGTATAAGAGACAAAATATTTTCAGTATTGATTACTTCATTGGAAATTAATAGTTCAGCTAATCTATTGATGTGCTTATTATCATTGCCGCTTTAATCAATATCAATTGCATACACATCAGTTACTTTTCTTTGCTTCGCCAAAGAAAAGTAACCAAAAGAAAGGCGACCCGTAAATTTATCGCTGCGCTTAAATTATGAATTGGCTAAATAGATAGCGTATTTAATCCGCATCCCTGCGGCAAATACTGAAAAATCATCCGTAATTTTTCTATCTGACAATTTTTAATTTAAGGCGATAAGCTACGGGAGCTACCGCGCGATGAGTTGGACCACTCCTTTAAAGCATCCCATATAAACGATATGAGAATTCCCGTTGTTCTAAAAACGATAATCCAATCCAACATAAAACTGACGTTCTGCGCCAATATAATGTGAAGTGATATCACCGGTTAACCAGTCCGTTGCAGCTACGCCACTGAAATACTGTTTGTCAGTGAGGTTGTCTACCCGAGCATTGACCTTTAGGTTATCGTTAATCTCATGATTTAAAGATAGATTAACTAGAGTATAGCTAGTTAGCGGCGTGTGGTAATAACTACTACGATCGCTACGATAAGAAAAACCTAAGCCAATATTTGTATGCTCAAATTGTTTACTAATATCCCAATTGATTGAACGTTTTGGACGCAATATTAATTGTGTATCAGTAACGCCGTCCGTTGCTTTCAAGTAGGTAAAATTAAGCTGGTGATCAAGGGTGAATAAATCAAATGACGCGCTAAGTTCTAACCCTTCAAATTGAGCCTGAGCTACATTTTCAGGACCGTTTGCTGTCCATTGAATAAGGTTGTCTATGTCATTGCGAAATAGTGCGATATCCAACGATGCGTGAGTCAGGTACCAAGCTAAGCCAAGTTCACGATTTAATGACTCTTCAGGAAGTAGGTTTAAATCAGGCGTGGTGATCCAAATTGAACTGGCATTATTAAATGACGGCGCCTTAAAGCCAGAGCCTTGCGTGAACCGTAATACGGCGTCTTCAGTCAATGGTAGGCCAAGTGAAATGTTGTAAGTATTATTTACATCAAAATCGCTATTGTCATCACGACGTACTGCGGCATTAACAATAAATTCATCAGTGTTGTAATACGCACCAGCATAGGCACCTAGGTTATGGCGAGTCTCATCGGTAAACCCTGAAGCAGGTTGGTCAGCACCAGCCCATGCGTTGACAGACTTGCTTAAATCTTCATGGTGATAATCTAGTCCTGCAGCAATCGTTAACGCTTGACTGTGTTGATAAGTGGCTTGATAGCTAATTTGCTGACGGTCAGTTTGGTAGTTACTTGGTTTATCCCAAGATTGTGGTTGCTCTTTGGTGTTTAGCTCTTGATCTTGGCTAACGTTGAGCTGTGCCTGATGACTAATATTACCGGCATTTTTATCCCACGCTAATGATAGCTGATATTTATCAAACTCTTGCAGATCATCACCGCTACTATCGTACTGAACATAGCCTTGGCTAAACTGAGCGACTGCTTTGATTGTACCCAGTGCCTCTTGGCGAAACTCTGCATTGAGCCCAGCATTCTTATTTTCATAGCCATCACGATCCAGGCTCAAATCCGTAGAAACATCAAACCCGTCGGTTTTTTCGTATCCTGCATTAAATGACAGTGATAATGCATCGGTTTCACTGGTGATTGTAGCCTGTGCATTGCGGTAGTTATTCGAACCCGCAGTAACAGTCACTGCTGATTGTGAACTCTTACGCGTGATTATATTGATGACGCCAGCAAGTGCATCGGAGCCATACCAAGCGGCGCGTGACCCCTTGATCACCTCTATACGTTCAATCGCATTAAGCGGTACAGTTGAAAGTGATTTATAACCTGTTGAGCCACTGCCAACACGTACACCGTCAACAAGTACTAGTGAATGGCTTGATGCCGCACCACGGATGAAGATACTACTATTTTGACCAAGTCCGCCTTTGCGAACCACATCGACACCACCAATACCTTGCAGCAATGTTGGCAGGTCTCTAGCAACTGAACTTTCTATTGCCTGACGATCGATTATCTCTACCGATGCCAATACGTCACTGATTGGCTGAGCGATTTTGCTTGCTGTAATAACGATAGTTTCTGTTGGTTGTGTTGCTTGAACTGAAGGTGTAGAAAGCGCAGCCAATGCCGCAGTGACCGCTAGGCCCAGTGTAGATTTATTTAACATGATGTCCCCTTTGTACCCGCCGTACAAATAATAATGAGTGAAATGCATGGCCGGTCTCCGGGCTTAATGTATGGTCTTGCTCTAAATGGAAACAAGGATACATATTACCGTTGCGGGGGCAGCGCTGGATTTAAACAATTATTCTCACCAGCTTCCCGATTATCCCGACTTATTGTCAGGCACCGTGCATTATTAATTAGCATTAACTTAGGCCAACAACCCGTTAGATTTGTGGTCGTAAATCAATTGAGCGCTATTGTGGAGGCTGATGCTGTTAATGTCAATAGACGTATAGACGTCCAAATAAAAATTATTAAATTATTCGTTAGTGCCTTTTAAACGCGGGCGCGAAACTTCGACTCGATATGTCGCGCCTTTTTAGCGTTGATATTTCTTGTGTTTATAAGTTGTTGATAATTAGTGGTTATTTGTCTTGTTTTTTAAGTGGGCTTGTGGCGTGGCTTATGCATTGTGGGGTAGTTGATTTGTCATTGTTTGTTATTGAGGAGAAATATGTCAAATGCAGTTCAAATGCCATTTTATTTAAATGGTGCTGGTTCAGTCGCTGTCGAGCCTGAGTCTGTACGTAAAATTCCGGGAAATAGTGCTGTTTGGGTGGGTATCTTCGCCGAATTAACAGAATTTGCGATGTTTTTTGTGATTTATTTCTTTGCTAAAGCACATTACCCACAGCAGTTTGACCAAGGGCCAATTCATTTAAACACCCTCGCAGGGACACTAAATACCGTGGTCCTAATCAGTAGCAGCTATTTTGTCGCCAAGGCGATGACAGCGATTCGTTGTAACCGTCCTAAAGAATGCGTGCGCTGGCTATGGGGAACACTAGTTGCTGGCGCGCTGTATTTAGTGATTAAGGGCGTGGAGTATCAATGGAATTCCACGCATGGTATTCATAGCGATACCGACTATTTTTATACGGTTTATTACTACATGACATTTAACCATTTGCTACATGTAGGCTGGGCCAGCGGGAGTATCTTATGGGCGATTTGGCGAGTTAATGCTGGCGTGTATAACGTTGAAAACCACGCACCACTAACGGCGATTGCATGCTATTGGCACATGATTGACTTAGCTTGGATTATTATTTTTCCAATGCTTTATGTTTTACGGTAGGAGTAGACCAATGAAAACTTTTTCACTAAGCAAATTAGACATTACATGGCTTATCTTGATGGTAGTGACGCTGCTTAATGCATTGGCTGCAGAAACAGCTGACCCTCACATACTAATCACGGCAGTTATCTGCATCTCTATTGCCTATAAGGGCCGATTGGTCATCGACAATTTTATGGAGTTACTCAATGCAAACACTACGATTAGGGCATTAATGCGTAGCTACTTTTATATTATTCCGGTGCTTATTTTTGTTACTGACTTGTTTTCAGAACAATTAGCGGCAATTAGCACTATTTCCTAATTTTATTAAGTGATTGCGTTGACTCTCGCGCAACGAGTGTTGGAATATACTTTAAATCGTTGGTGCTAGCACAGGCATCTTCTGCCAGTGTTAGTGCAAGCAATGCGGCGCGTTTGGCCATTTTCTCGATAGGGTAATTTAGGGTCGTGAGTTTTGGCCTGGCATACCTAGCAAGTAACACGTCATCAAAACCAATGACCGAAATATCTTGCGGCACCCGATAGCCATTATCTTCAAGGGTGGATATTGCACCAATAGCCATCGCGTCGTTGTAAACGAATACCGCACTAAAGGGGATTCTTTTCGCCAACAGTTGTTGCGCAGCCAATTCGCCTCCTTGCAATGTTGGAGCGGTTGAAACTATTAGTTCTGGGTTGATTGTGCAGCCTTTTGTCGCTAACTCCTGTGTAAATCCACTAAGTCGTTGTTGCGGGTCATCAATGTCGACACGACTTGATATGCAGGCAATATGTTGATGGTTTAGGCTCAACAGGTGTTGAGCTGCTAGCCTACCACCTTGCAAATTATCCAGCCAAATACAGCGGTTAGCGAGTGGCTCAATATAGCGATTTATAATGACTAGCCCGGAAATTTGCGCAGCTAGCTGTATCAATTCCTCATCGGTGAGCTTTTTGCTTTGGACAACCATCACGTCACAGCGTCGTTCGCGCAGTAAGTTGATGGCTTGGCGTTCTGATTGTGCATCAACCAAGCTGGTACTTAGTAGCAGTTGCATTTTCTTGTCACGGGCAATTTGTTCAACGCCATGGGCTAGTGATGCAAAAAAAGGCTCGGTAAGATCAGGGAGAACCACCCCAATGGTCATGTTCTTTTTGGTCACTAAAGCACGTGCATTTGCATTGGGGGTATAGCCGATATCAGCCATCACCTTGAGTACTTTTTCTCTGGTTTTTTGTCCTACTTTTGGACCGTTGTTAACAACACGCGAAACGGTTGCTAATGAAACCTCTGCAATACGAGCGACGTCTTTAATTGTGGACATGAAATCATAAGTTGTTGAGAATGAAAGCTCAATATACCCTATCAGCAGTGGTTTTCGCAAGGATTGGGATTGGGAAAAATAATGTTTGCACTCACGAGGGAAAACGTTTACATTTTCGTTGTCTTATTCATTTTTGTTAATGGTTATTGCTATGAGCTGTCAATTTGATCCTACCGAACATCCACATCGTCGTTACAATCCGTTGCTTGATGAATGGGTGCTAGTTTCTCCACATCGAGCCAAACGGCCGTGGCAAGGGCAGGTGGAAAGTGTCGATGATGAGTCAAAGCCAAGCTATGATGAAAGTTGTTTCTTGTGTGCTGGAAACACGCGTATTAATGGCGAGGTTAATGACAACTATCAACACACTTTTGTATTTGCTAATGACTTTGCTGCCTTAAAACAAGATACGCCTAAGGTGAGTAGTGATGACCCGCTATTTAAGATGGCCACTGAGCAAGGTGAGAGCCGGGTTATTTGTTTTTCCCCCGATCATAGCAAAACGTTGCCGGAGCTTGGTGTCGAAGACATTTGTCAGGTGGTTGACACATGGCAAGAGCAATGTGACGTATTAGGTAAGCAATATAATTGGGTGCAAGTATTTGAGAATAAAGGCGCAACAATGGGCTGTTCAAATCCTCACCCCCACGGTCAAATATGGGCACAACAGCAACTACCAACACTGGTGAGCAAAAAGAGCGCAGCACAGGAGAATTATCTTAAAGCGCATGGCGTTAATTTGCTGCAAGATTATGCTGCCAAGGAGATGATTAAGCAGGAGCGTGTTGTTGTCGTTAACGATGACTGGCTTGTTGTTGTGCCTTATTGGGCTGCCTGGCCTTTTGAAACGATATTACTGCCGCGTTTTGCTGTGCAACGTATGACTGATTTGAGTCAATCGCAAAAGCTCTCATTAGCCAAAATCATCAAGCAGATAACGATTAAGTACGATAATTTATTTAATACCTCGTTCCCATATTCTATGGGCTGGCATGGCGCGCCATATGATAATGAAGAGCATCCTGAATGGACTTTACACGCCACGTTCTTGCCACCCTTGCTGCGTAGCGCCAGCGTAAGAAAATTTATGGTGGGTTATGAAATGATGGCTGAAGCTCAGCGTGATTTAACCGCAGAGCAAGCCGCCAAGCGATTGCGTGATTTGCCAGCGCATCACTATAAGGAGCAATGCTAATGACCGGCCAGGCGAAAATCGAGCAACTATTTTTAAAGCAGTTTAATTACCAAAATGCGGTCGTCTGCCATGCGCCAGGGCGGGTCAATATTATTGGTGATCATACCGATTACAACGATGGTTTTGTGTTACCTGCGGCGATTAACTATGGTACTACCATCGCAGCAGCTAAGCGTGATGACGATATTATTCGTGTTTATGCACATGATTGTGAGCAGCAAGTTGACCAATTTAAGCTAAGTGAGATCGAATTTGAGCCACATCTGATGTGGAGCAATTATGTGCGTGGCACACTTAAGGTACTAATGGAGCATGGTGCCCAAATTGGTGGCGCTGATATTGCCGTGACAGGTAATGTGCCGCAAGGTGCAGGACTTAGTTCTTCTGCAAGTTTTGAAGTCGCTATACTAAAAACATTTGCCACGTTATATCAGTTAGAGTTATCCGGCATCGTTGCCGCTCAACTAGGGCAGCAGGCTGAAAATGAATTTGTCGGTTGTAATTGTGGGATTATGGACCAGCTTATTTCTGCGATGGGCAAAGACCAACATGCCATGATGCTCGATTGTAAGGATTTATCCTTTGAAGATGCGCCGATCCCACAAGGGCTGTCATTATTTATCGTTAACTCGAACGTAAAACGTGGACTGGTAGATAGCGAATATAACCTGCGCCGCCAGCAGTGTGAGCAGGTCGCTAAGTATTTCGGTGTTCCTGCACTTCGTGATGTTACGCTAGCGCAGTTGCAAGGAGCGCAAGCTGATATTGACGATGCACTCTTTAAGCGTGCGCGCCATGTTATTAGTGAGAATATACGGGTTAAAGCGGCGCTAAGTGCATTGAAAAGTAGCGATATTGCAACACTTAGCCGCTTGATGAAGGCATCCCACCAGTCGCTGCGTGATGATTTTGAGGTGACTACCAAAGAGCTTGATGGCTTGGTGCAGATTATTGATAATGAAATTGGCCTTAGCGGTGGTGTACGCATGACCGGTGGAGGCTTTGGTGGTTGTGTTGTTGCAATTGTACCGACCTCGATGATCGAGCAGCTCACCACTACAGTCATTCGGCAGTATCCTCTTGAGTATGGTTTAAAACCAAGTATCTATTTGTGTCATGCCAGTCAGGGAGCATTTAGAGCCTAGGATGAAGCGCATTACTTTGACTAACAAACGGGGGATGGCAGTCGATATCCTATCCCTTGGGGCTCGTGTTGCTTCTATTCGATTTCCTGTAGCGGGTAAGCCGATGGAAATGACGCTCGGTTATCAGGATGATAGTCAATACGCAGATGATTCTTTTTATTTAGGGGCAACTTGTGGTCGTGTTTGCAACCGCATTTCCAATGCCCAATTTAGTCTTGATGGTCGGGCCTACCAATTAGTAAAAAATGACAATGATAATTGCCTCCATGGCGGAGTGAATAATTTTTCTCACCGCACTTGGCAAGTTGAAGAAGCCAGCCTAACACAACAGAATGTGCGGTTGACGCTTTGTTCTGCAGACGGCGACCAGGGCTTTCCTGGCGACGTTAAGGTTAGTGTTAATTACCGATTAACAGAAGATAATCAACTACGTATTGAGTTTTTTGCTAATACTAATGCCGCAACGCCAGTTAACTTGACTAACCACACTTATTTTAATTTAGGTGAGCCTGACGCTAGGGCGCTAAAACTGCAAATTAATGCAAATAATTACCTTGAGCTCGATGATGCGAATGTGCCAACAGGAAAAATACTATCAGTCGCTGATACTGATTTTGATTTTAACCATCAGGCGCCAGTAGGTCGGCGTGAAAAAGTGAGTGAGGATAGTGCGATTACCAGTCGCTTAGGTTTCGATCATTGTTTTGTTTTAAATAATAATGATATGACACAGCCAAACGCAGTACTAACTTCGCTTAAAAATAAACTCAAGATGACTCTTTTTACCGATCAAAAAGCAATCCAACTATATACCGGGGCTTACCTATCTAAGCCATTTCTTCCTTATCAGGGGCTTTGTTTAGAAGCGCAAAACTTTACCAACGCGATAAACATTGGGCATTTCCCATCTTGTGTTTTACGAGAGAACCAGCAATATAGGCAACGTATTACCTTGGCTTTTGCGCGTACTTAGCAATACCAATTCACTCATAAATTGCCCAAAGTGTGTTATCTAAAACCACTTATTTCTTTATTCTTTAGTCGAACTTTAGGCCGTCATATTACCGTTCGCCAACCCGCTTATTTAATTATCCTATTCGCTGCGAATGGCTAAGCAGTGCTGCTTATCTCTCATGATGCTTGTTAAATTCTTGTTATTACTGTTGCGT
>CAKZQF010000188.1 GCA_937139475.1 uncultured Gammaproteobacteria bacterium
GAGCTATTTGGGCGGCGTTTAGGTTTAGCTGTAGCCTTGGCCTTAGTTTTGGCTCTTGCTGGCTTAGGCTTGCTTGTAGGGGGCTTTTTCACCCCATCTTTTGCTACAGGTTTACCTTTGCCAAACACGGGCTTGTCTTTGCGAATATCTGGTTGTTTTGGGTTCTTAGTGGCAAAGCGTTTATTACCATGACGGCTTGAATCGCGACTGCGTTTAGTTGCTGCTACACGCTCTTCTTCAAACTCGCTTGGTACCAAACAATGGTTCTTAGTACCGATAAGATATTTCATCCCCATGCGTGTTAATGCTTGGCGAATTAGTGGCCAGTTTGCTGGATCATGGTAGCGTAAAATAGCTTTATGTAACCGACGCTGACGCTCGCCTTTGGCAACAAATAATTCTTCACCTTTCTTCTTGTACTTAACACGTTTTAACGGATTAGTTTCTGAGTGATACATTGCCGTTGCGTTACACATAGGTGATGGGTAGAAATTTTGTACCTGATCGCACTCAAACTCATTGCTCTTTAGCCACAGCGCTAAGTTAATCATATCTTCATCAGTACTGCCTGGATGAGCTGAAATGAAGTAGGGGATCATGTACTGTTTTTTGCCAGCTTGTTCGCTAAATTCATAGAACATTTCTTTGAATTTATCATACGAGCCCATACCGGGCTTCATCATTAAGTCCAATGTGCCTTTTTCAGTGTGCTCTGGCGCTATTTTTAGATAACCGCCAACATGATGAGTCACTAATTCCTTTACGTATTCAGGTGACTGAATAGCTAAATCGTAGCGAACACCAGAAGCGATAAGGATTTTATTAATTCCTTTCACTTTACGCGCTTCTTTGTACAAATCTACTGTGTGCTTATGATCGGTATCTAATTTGTTACAGATCTTTGGGAAGACACAAGATGGATGGCGACAATTGATCTCTGCTTTAGGATCTGAACAGCCTAGACGATACATGTTGGCAGTTGGGCCTCCTAAATCAGAAATGGTGCCTGTAAAGCCTGGAACTTTATCTCTAATATCACCCAATTCTTGTAGAATTGACTCCTTAGAACGACTTTGAATCACTCTTCCTTCATGTTCTGTGATAGAACAGAATGAGCACCCGCCAAAGCAACCACGCATAATATTGACTGATGTTTTGATCATGTCATAAGCCGGTATTTTTGCTTTTCCGTAACTTGGGTGAGGGACTCGAGCATAATAAAGTCCGAATACAAAATCCATTTCTTCTGTGGTTAATGGAATTGGCGGTGAGTTAACCCACAATTCACGGTCACCGTGTCGTTGTACCAAAGCACGCGCAGAATATGGGTTGGTTTCAAGATGCATTACTCGCGCAGCATGAGCATATAGCACTCTATCATTTTTTAGTTTTTCATAAGATGGCAAACGAACGACAGTCGTTTTACTATCATGTCTTGAGGGCCTAACCGTGACCGGCTGCGCTACTGCTGCTTTTTCTTTGGCAGCTTGTGCATCATCTTTACAGCTGGTATCTGTTTCATAGGGGTTTACCATCTTAGGCACCATGGCTCGATTAGGCTTTTCGATACGCGAAGAGTCTATTTCTTTATAGCCTTCGGGGATCTCTTTTCTAATCACCGCAGTACCGGCGATATCTGTAATTTCTTCAATGGGTTCTTGATTTGCTACACGATATGCGAACTCAACGAGTGCTCGTTCTGCATTACCAAATAATAAGATATCAGCCTTGGCATCAAACAATACAGAGCGCCTGATTTTATCTGACCAATAGTCATAATGAGCAAGGCGACGCAGACTCGCTTCAATACCACCTAGAATAATAGGGGTGTCCTTGTATGCCTCACGACAACGCTGTGAGTAGACTAATACTGCACGGTCAGGTCGCTTACCGCCTTCATTATTGGGGGTGTAAGCATCATCATGGCGTAATTTGCGATCGGCAGTATAGCGGTTAATCATCGAGTCCATGTTACCGGCGGTAATACCGAAAAATAGATTCGGTTTACCTAGCGCCATAAAGGCATCTTTGTTTTCCCATTCCGGTTGGGCAATGATACCTACTCGGTACCCCTGAGCTTCTAGTACACGGCCAATAACCGCCATACCGAAGCTTGGATGATCAACATAGGCATCGCCAGAGACAATAATAATGTCACAACTATCCCAGCCTAAAGCGTCCATTTCTTTACGAGTCGTTGGCAGAAAAGGTGCTGTACCAAAACTTTCAGCCCAATATATCGGGTATTGGTTAATGGGCTTTGCATTAATTTTTACTGGTGTGTAGGCCATAATATCATCTTCATTTGCTATGACGCGCAAGTATAACCAAGCCTAGTGACAAGCACCAGTTGCTAGTTATTAGAGTGTGAGGTTTGTTGAAATATTAACCAGAGGCAAGCAGGAGGTCTACTCCTTTTTATCATCGCTAATAAAAAGATGGGGGCGCTGTCGATAATGCTGATACTGTTCGGCCGTTAAAGTCAGCGTAATTTGCTGTAATTTATCGTCGCATGCAACGACACTGGCTTGTTGCTGAAGGTAATGTTGCAGTAGTTGCTTAGACTCGCCAAATTCAATGCGGCCATCATGGTGAAGCATCAGCAGATTGTCACACAACTGTTCTATTTCATTGGCACTATGGCTAACGTAAATCATTGGTAGTTGATGTTTAGCGCTATGTTCTTTGAGCTGTTGGATTATTGTTTGTTTGCTGTGTCTATCGAGCGCTGCTAATGGTTCATCTAAAAGTAATAAACTAGGCTGAGCCAACAAACTACGCACGATAGCTACGCGTTGTTGTTGTCCTGCTGAAAGCTTATTCGCCCGCTTATCTAGCAAGCTAATAATACCAAAGGCCTCACATAAGGCAGCTTGGTCTAACTGAGGCGCTTTAGTTTGTGATTGCGCTAGCGTTAAATTGCTTCTTACATCGAGGTGTGGAAATAGTCGGCTATCTTGGAATACAAAACCTACTTTGCGTTGCTGAGGACTAACGCTGGCTGCTGGCTTAAACCAAGTTTGATTGTTAAAGCTAATTTTTCCTGTCATTGGATTGTCTAATCCTGCAATAAAACGCAGCAGGGTGGTTTTACCTACACCTGATGGACCAAATATTCCGCTAATTCCTTGGTTTGGTAATTCAGTTGCTATCGATATTTTATGAGCAGACTGTTGGTAAGATATATCAATAGACAACGACATTAATGCTTATCCTGTCTTTGTAAAACACTATAAATAACAAAAAGCATCACCAGCGAGCTAATTAACAGCCCAGCAGCTATTTGATGTGCCTGTTGATATTCAAGCGCTTCTACATGTTCAAATAATGAGATGGCCAATACTTGGGTTTCACCAGGAATATTACCCCCGATCATCAATACCACGCCAAATTCACCTAAGGTATGGGCAAATCCCATGACCGCAGCTAGCATAAAGCTGCGCTTGGTCATTGGTATAATGATATGGCGAATTTTGCTCCAGCGACTAAGCCCCAAGGTATCAGCGGCCTCCAATTCTTTATTTCCTAAAGTAACAAAACCTGCCTGTAGCGGTTGTACAACAAAAGGCAAAGAATAAATGATAGAGCCAATTAATAAACCACCAAAGCTAAAAGCCAGTGTAGTGCCTGTTAAGGATTGCCACCACTGTCCAGGTAAGTAGTTGGGTGAAAAAGCCAATAGTAAATAAAAACCTAAAACAGTCGGCGGTAGTACTAGAGGAAGCGCCACCAATGCTTCAAAAAAAGGACGCAATTTGCTGGTGCTTTTAGCTAACCACCAAGCTATCAAAGGACTAATAACCAATAATATTATCGTGGTAAGCAATGCTAATTTTAACGTTAGAAATAACGCAATTAAATCATTGGACACTAATTGCTCTCCGCTAGTGCGTAGCCTGACATAAGGATAATTTCACATCCGTTATTTTTCATGAATTCAAGAAATTCCTGTGCCGCTTGATAGTGTTTGGTGCGGCGTAGGATGACGCCTTGCTGTTCTATTGAGGGGTAAGACGCAGGGTCTAACAGAACATAACCTTCCTCAACGCTAGCATGTAATAGTTCGCTGTAAGAAACAAATCCAGATTGAGCATTACCTGACTCGATAAATTGAAGCACCTGGGTAACATTATTGCCTTTAATCAGCTTGCTCTTTACTATATCAATGAGCCGATTTTTCTCTATGTAATGATACGCTGACAGTCCGTAGGGAGCTAGTCTAGGGTTTGCGATTGCTAACTTACCTGTTTGCTGTTTGATGTGAGAGTTAATGTTATCTGCTGATAAATTTTGTTGCGTTGGCATCCAGAATGCCAGCTGCCCGACAGCGTAAGTGAATAGTGAGTCGGCATAAGCTAAGTTTGCTTCAACCAACTTTTTTGGGCGCTCGCTATCGGCACTAAGGAAGATATCATAGGGGGCACCATGATAAATCAAGCTATAGAGGCCTCCTGTTGAGGCGCCAACTAAGGTTATTTTATGCGAGGTGTTTTTTTCAAAATCATCTGCTAGCTTTTGCGCGGTAGATTTGAAGTTACTGGCAACAGCAACTTTCAAATGTGCTGCCAGTACATTACTCGTTAATAGCGTGGCAAGAGAGATAAGAACTATCAACCTTATCATTTACTGCTTAGCCCACTTGTTCGCGGCGCTTTGGTCTGTTTCGCGCGCATCCACCCATTGGTAGCCTGAGTCTGTTTGTTCCTTCTTCCAAAATGGAGCCTTGATTTTCAGGTAATCAATTAAAAATTCACAGGCTTCAAAAGCCGCTTTTCGATGCGCGCTAGCGACACCAATATAAACAATTTGGTCGCCAGGCAATAACTCACCAACACGATGAATAATAATAGGTTCGCCAATTGGCCAGCGGGCTTTAGCTTGCACAATGATTTCTTCAAGCGACTTCTCGGTCATTCCGGGATAATGCTCTAAAGCCATCGCAGCAACTTGTTGTTGCTGATTAAAATCCCGAACCTTACCAACGAAAGTTACAATGGCGCCATAACCGTGAGGGTTGAGTTCATTGTTGGTCAACTGTTGATACAAAGTCGCGATATCAAAATCATCTGTTTGTACTTTTATCATTTTAACCACCAGTTACCGGAGGAAAAAAGGCAACTTCATCACCGTCTTTAACTTCGGTATTCCAATCACTCATTTGCTGATTAACGGCAACGAGTAGTTTATCTTTTTGTAGCGCCAAATCCCATTTATCCCCTTTGCTTGCTAAATGTTGGCGCAGAGTTTCTAAATCTTTAAACGCTGGGGTGAACTCCAAGGATAATGAACCTTGATTGATGATTTCTCTGGTTTGAGCAAAAAAGACGATGGTAAGCACGAACTAATTCCTATGCGTAATTTGAGGCTGATGAACTTATACCATTTGTATTAAATTATTGCTCTCACAATATATCAAACTGGTATAGGAAACTTGAGTCTAGCGTATTCTAGATTGAATTGACAATGCTGTCAGATTTTGGATATAAAAAAGCCACTGCAATAGGAGTAACAGTGGCGGAAATGGCTAAGTTTCTAGCTAAGTAAACTGGGGATAGATAATACAAGTAAGGTTACTACTGGGGTAATAACAGCCATCATTGGAATGAGGTTTAATTCTTGTTTATGTGTTGCTGTGTTATTGCTCATTTGGCTTTCACTCTTGTTTATCTTGATGAGTGTATCTTGCCGCATTTGTGATCCACTGTTGTTGATTTGCATCAAGTGGATCACTTACATCGCATTTATTTTTCCATAGTTTGTTGGATGTAACGCTCGATTTGCTGTTCTAATATCTTCAGTGGAATAGAGCCCTGCGACAGTACCTGATGATGAAACTCCTTAACATCAAACTTGTCGCCAAGTGCTAACTGAGCTTTGTTGCGTAGTCGTTTTATTGTTAACTCACCTATTTTGTAGCTTAGTGCTTGCCCTGGCCATGAGATATAACGGTCTGTTTCTGTTTTAATATTGTGTAGGGATAGTGCTGTATTCTCACTCATGTAGTCGAGTACTTGTTGACGAGTCCAGCCTTTGGCGTGCACTCCGGTATCAACCACCAGACGACAAGCGCGCCACATTTCATAGGTTAAACGACCAAACTGTTCATACCCATTGGCGTAATAGTTTGCCTCAACACCGAGCCATTCTGAATAGAGGCCCCAACCTTCGCCAAAGGCCGATATATAGGACTTGCGACGAAACTCAGGCAGGTGAGTCAGCTCTTTATTAAGTGAAATCTGTAAATGATGACCCGGCACCGCTTCGTGTAATGTTAGTGCAGGTAAAACATATAACGGGCGCTTGTCTAAGGCGTAAGTGTTTACCCAGTAATAGCCAGGCTCATCGCTACTGTTTGAGCCTTTGTATCTCCCAGTGGTGTATTTAGGGGCAATAGCTGCCGGGACGGCTTCGACGCCATAAGGCATGGTTGGTAACTCACGAAACAGTTTTGGCAAAATAGCATCGGCTTTCTTAGATAACCATGCTGCTTTTTCCAATAATTGTTGCGGGGTTTTTGCATAAAACTGCGGATCGGTTCGTAAAAAGTTTAAAAAGTCACTAAAGCTACCATTAAACTTTAGGGATTTTATGATGTCTTCCATTTCGCTACGAATTCTTGCTACCTCACTAAGACCAAGTTGATGTACTTGCTCTGCGTCCATATCAAGGGTGGTGTAATACTTTACTCGATTATCATAAAACTCGCGGCCATTGGGTAATGCTGCTGCTCCCACGGTTTTACGTGCGTTAGGAATATATTCTTTCGTCATAAAGTCAAAAAACTTAGCGTAGCTGGTGATGACTTTATTCTCGATAATGTTTAGTGCCTGGTTTTCAAGTTCTAGCCGTTGCTTGGCACTAATATCAATACTTATTGATTTAAATGGCAGATAAAAGCTACTTAATTGTGCATCTTGGGGGATAAAACTGGCAATTGACTGTTCAAAGCCTTGTAGCACCTCTTGTGGTTGTGTATTACCTGAAGCCAAGCCCTGGCGCATCCAATAAAGTTGCTGTTCAAAGTAACGGGGGATTTGCGTCAATTGGTTTAAGTAATTTTTATAGTCGTCAACCGTGGTAAAAGCGTACTGGTGTCTAATATTGGCTAAACCAACATGAAACCCATACTCTGAGGTCAGCGGTATAAAGTGCTGATTAAAACGGTATTGGTCGACTAACTCTTGTAGTTGCCCACGTAAAATAAGTTTATTGATGCGATCTTCTTGGCTTAATGTGGCTTCGCTAATCTGATCAAGCTGGCTAATGAATAACTCGATTTGTTCGTTATCTTTAGCAAGTGACTGAGGGGATAAGTCCTTTAACTGATGAGGGCGAAGCTTGTTGTTATTTTTATCTAACCCTTGGCGAAAGCGCCAGCTGCTATCAACTATTTGGGCCAAGCTTGATGCTTTAGGCGCAACTGGGGGATTAGATTGTTTCACTGTTGCTTTATCTACGGTGGCTACTGTTGCTGCCGCGTCATACTCGTGTTCTTGCACTTCTGATGTGGTTAACTGACAGCCACTAAGAAGCAGCAACGTACAAATCGATCCGATAGGTTTTTTCATTATCATTCTTTTTATTATTGTTTGGAAAAATAGCCTTTCCATAATCTGGCTAAGGCGGCTTTTGCACTTGTTTCAAAATGCAATTTAGGTTGACGCTTGCGCTGTTGCCACAAACCCAGAATAAGGGCGTGACTGTCGCTAACCAAGCTTAGACTTTGTTGTAAGTTAAGGCTAGGAAATTGTTGTGATATTAGTTGAGCCAACTGTTGTGATTGACGATTAAAACTCTCGTAATAATGGGTGCGTAATTCGTCATCAACATTGGGCTCGAGTATTGGGCTAGATAGGTTAGCCAAGTTTAAAAATACCGTTTCGCTCAGTGGGTACTTTAAAAAAGCATTGAGCATTAGCCCTAGGCTTTGATGTTGTGTAACGGTTTCATTAATTTGTTTAAACCACACATCATAATGGTGTATTAGCAGCGATAGGTAGATTGCTTCTTTTGAAGAGAAATATAAATAGACAGTACCTTTTGCTTGGCCACTTTCTTTGGCGATAATAGCCACCGTTGGTAAGGTTTTGTTTTGCCGGAATAATGACTCAGCGCTATCCATAATAGCCTGATGTTTGTGAATTTTGTCTTCCTTGGTTTTCGCTCTGGCTAAGCCCATGGATTATCGACCCTTTTGATTTAATATCTACCTTATAAATAGTGCTATGAATAGTGTTCTGGATCAACTTTTACTGCAATATTGCGATCGATCAAAGTTTTCTAATTTGCAATGGACGATAATGGCACTCTAATTGAAAAGCGCTATTGGAGTGCGAGACGTGCAAAAGAAAATACAATGGGACCAAGCCTTAATTGAAAAATACAATTACAGTGGTCCTCGATATACCTCATACCCTACCGCATTAGAGTTTGATGAAAGTTTCTCTGAAACTGATTTAGTTACTGCGGTGCAAGGGAGCGACAATGATAGGTTATCGTTGTACATCCACATTCCATTTTGTCATATGCTTTGTTATTACTGCGGCTGTAACAAAATTATTACTCGTCACTCGCATAAAGCAGATCAGTATTTAGAATATTTAGCGAAAGAGATAAAACAGCGTTCTGGCTTATTTAAGCACCAAACCGTAACCCAAATGCACTGGGGCGGTGGTACGCCTACGTTCTTAACCAAAGAACAAATAGCAAAGCTGGTTGCATTACTTCGCAGTGAGTTTAACTTTGCTGAGGAAGGTGAGTTCTCAATCGAAATCGATCCGCGAGAAATTGAACTTGATACATTAGATCATTTGCGTGAAGTTGGCTTTAACCGTATTAGTCTCGGTGTACAAGATTTTAATAAAGAAGTTCAAGTAGCCGTTAACCGTGAGCAATCTGAAGAATTTATTTTTGCAATGATAGAGCGTGCTCGTGAATTAGGCTTTGAGTCCACCAGCATTGATTTAATTTATGGTTTGCCACATCAGACGACAGAAACCTTTGCCCACACGATTGAGCGGGTTATTGAGTTATCTCCGGATCGCCTGTCTGTGTTTAATTACGCGCATTTACCTAACGTTTTTGCGGCGCAGCGCAAGCTAAAAGACGAAGACATGCCAGCACCACGTGAGAAACTGCAAATACTGGAAAACACCATCAATCAGTTAGTTGATGCTGGTTATCAGTACATTGGTATGGACCACTTTGCTAAGCCAGATGATGAGTTATCTATCTTACAAAATAACGGTAAATTACACAGAAACTTCCAAGGTTATACCACGCAAGAAGAATGTGATTTACTAGGCTTAGGTGTATCAGCGATCAGCCAAATTGGTAACTGTTATGCACAAAACCAAAAAGACATTAAGAAGTATTATGGCGACATTGAAGATCATAACAGTGCGCTATGGAAAGGTGTTGGCTTAAATGAAGATGACTTTATTCGCCGTAAAGTGATCAAACAAATTATCTGTCACTTTGAACTCGATTTCTCGATGATTGAAGAACAATGGGATCTTAAATTTGAAGAGTACTTTGCCGAAGATTTACAGCTGTTACAAACATTCATCAACGATGACCTGGTTGAATATAATGACCGATCACTAAAAGTTACCCCGAAAGGTGAGCTGCTGATCCGTAATATTTGTATGTGTTTTGATGTTTACCTACGTGATAAAGCACGTCAGCAACAGTTTTCGCGAGTTATCTAAGCTCCATTTATTCTTTCCCTTTGGATTCGTCTCCACCTAAGGGAAAGCGGTGTGCTTGGGAATTGTCGCCTGAACGCACCACAAAGGGTGAAATCTTCTGAGCTAGTCATTTGAGGGTTTCACCCCCCTCCCTCACACAGCTACATTGGTAATCAGCTTCTCGGTTTAAAGCGCTTTTCATTGCGCCTTTTGGCCGTACGGCGATTGGCCTGCTTGTCTCTTGGTGGACGTTTGCTTTGTCCGCTCGCTGGCTTATCTGTTACTGGAAATTCCGCTATCTCTGCCAGAGGTAATTCTCTTGCTGTTAGCTTTCTAATCGCATTTAATGCATCTATTTCACCGTGACTAACCAAAGAGATGGCCACTCCTGTTTGTCCTTCTCGTGCCGTGCGCCCAACACGGTGGACATAAACCGGCGCATTAGCTGGCAGATCTAGATTGATTACTGCTGGTAACGCGTCAATATGGATGCCACGCGCCAACACATCAGTAGCAACGATGACTTGCAATTTACCATGGTGAAAATCCTTGAGGGTTTGCTGACGTTCTAGCTGGTCTTTTTCACCGTGTAAGGCGCTAGCATTTAACCCGGCTTTGCGCAGTTTTTTGGCGAATGAGTCGGCGCTATCGCGGGCACTAATAAAGACTAATACTTGTGGCCATTGGTTTTGTTCTATAAGCCACAGCAACACTTTCGCTTTATTCCCCTTATTCACTAAATATAATCGCTCTTCAATGCTCTCTACCACACTATTTATGCTGTGGGCTTCCACTCTGCGTGGTTGCTGTAATATTTGTGCTGCCTTATATTCCAAAGCGGCCGGAAGTGTTGCCGAGTAGAGTAACGTTTGGTGGGTTACTGGAATAAATTCTATTATCTTTTGAAGCTCAGGCCAGAAGCCCATTTCGAGTAATCGGTCTGCCTCATCAAGTACCAATTGCTTTGTTTGGTCAAGCGTGAGTCGTTTTTGCTGCAATAAATCCAATAAACGCCCAGGCGTGGCAACGATCAATTGAGCTCCGTTATCAATACGAACTAGTTGCTGTGTCTGGCTAGTGCCACCACAAAGGGTGACTAATTTGATATTCAGTGGATTGCTGATTGCCTGCAATGCGGTAGTTACCTGAGTGGCTAGTTCTCTGGTTGGAACGATAACTAGCGCCTGTATGTGAGCAAGAAGAGGGTTTATTGTGTGCAGGAGTGGCAAACCAAAAGCTAGTGTTTTCCCGCTACCAGTTTGTGCTAAAGCGAGTAAATCGTGATTTTGTAGCGCTATTGGAATAGCAAGCTGCTGAATTTTAGTCGGGAGTTTAATACTATCAGGCAACGCTGCTAGCAATGAAGGAGATAGATCTAATTGCTTAAAGCTCATTGCGATTCCACCTAAAAAGAAGTTTCTGTTAGTTTATACCAATTCGACTAAGTTTGTTGCTGCTGAGTGGGAAACTACCTTATTGGATTGGTATCAATTGAGTCACGAGCTAATTGCTATCTTAGCACTTATCTTTCATAATGATTTCCTCGATATATCGTGGGTGTAATTATGTCTAATAATATTAAACAATACTTGGCTGATTCCGATCTGTTACTCAATGCTGTAGGCGAAGGAATTTATGGCTTTGACCTGCAAGGAAATGCCGTTTTTATTAATCCTGCTGCCTCTGCTATGACAGGGTGGGATAGTAATGAATTGTTAGGAAAAAACATTCATGAATACCATCACCATAGCCATGCTGATGGCTCACATTACCCTGCATCGGAATGTAATATCTATGGCACGCTTAAAGATGGCGTGAGTCGTAAAGTTGCGGGGGAGGTTTTTTGGCGTAAAGATGGTTCTAGCTTTCCCGTTGAATATACCACAACGGCGGTTTATAAGGATGGCCAAATCATTGGCACAGTCGCGGTATTTCGTGATGTGAGTGAGCAACATGCAGCGGATTTAGCACTGCGTAAAGCGCTAGCTGAGGTGCAAAATTTAACTAATGAACTGCAACGTGAAAATACCTACCTGATCAGCGAATTACAACAACAATGGTCAGGCGAGGGATTAGTTGGAAAAAGCATGTCCTTTCAACAATTGCTACAGCAGGTAGAGGTGGTCGCCAAAACGGATAGTACAGTATTAATTTTAGGTGAAAATGGGACTGGCAAGGAGCTGGTGGCGCGCAATGTTCATCGGCTTAGTCCACGATGTGATAGTGCGTTAGTTAAGGTGAACTGCGCTGCTTTTACCGACAATTTACTCGAGTCTGAACTTTTCGGTCATGAAAAAGGGGCGTTTACTGGCGCTATTGATAAGCGTAAAGGGCGTTTTGAAATTGCTGATAAAGGCACAATTTTTCTCGATGAGATTGGCGAATTGTCTTTGAGCGCGCAAAGTAAATTGCTGCGTGTGCTACAAGAGCAAGAGTTTGAGCGTGTTGGTGGAAACAAGACCATTGAAGTAGATATTCGTATTATCGCTGCAACCAATCGTGATTTAAGTAAAATGGTTGAAGAGGGCACATTTAGAATGGATCTGTATTACCGACTTAATGTTTTCCCTATCGCTATCTTACCACTAAGAGAGCGCGTTGAAGACATTGAGCCTTTATGTCAAACCATTATCACCAAGCTCAATGCGAAGCTAAATAAACAAATTAAGGCAATTAGTAATAAAAGCTTAAAGGCTTTTAAAGCATATGATTGGCCAGGCAATGTGCGCGAGCTGCAAAATGTTCTTGAGCATGAAGCTATATTATCAAAAAGTGACATACTTAATGTTAATCATCGGTCATTACGTCCTGTCCGTAAGAGTATTAAGCTTGGCTCGATGGAAAATGCTGAGCGAGTACACATTATGGCAGTTCTCGACCAGTGCAGCTGGCGCGTAGGTGGTGCAACAGGAGCTGCAAGTGTATTGATGCTACCAGAGAGCACATTACGTTCGCGGATGAAGAAACTTGGTATTAAACGTCCGTTAATTAACACGGCAAGGTAACAATATGAGTGGTACAAATAGAGCCGATATTACACTTGGTATGTCGGTTAATATCGTTTTAAAACAAGATCAGCGCAGTGGTAAGTTAACCCAAGGTGTGGTGCAAAAGTTACTGACAAAGTCCTCATTCCACCCGCACGGAATAAAAGTGAGATTAGAAGATGGTCAAGTGGGTAGAGTGCAGGAGATATTAGAATAATGAGTTATTTATGTATTTATCATAAAAATTGTGCCGATGGCTTTGGTGCGGCATTGGCAGTTAAAGTGCATTGCGATGAACAGGGAGAGTCCTGTGACTTTGTTGCTGCACAATATGGTGACGACGCTCCCGACGTGAGTGGCAAGAAGGTTTTCATTGTTGATTTTTCTTATAAGCGAGAGCAGTTGTTAGCATTAAAAGAGCAGGCTGAGTCGCTATTAGTTATCGATCATCATAAAAGTGCGATGGAAGATCTTGCCGGTCTAGATTACTGCGTATTTGATATGGCTTTTTCTGGGGCTGTTTTAACTTGGCAGACATTGTTTCCAAACAGACCGGTGCCACTATTGCTCGATTATATTCAAGATAGAGATTTGTGGCATTGGCAACTCGATGATAGTAAGGCGGTTTCAGCGGCTTTGTTGACCTTAGATAAAACATTTGAATTATGGCTGCCTTATTTACAAGATGAGCTTGTTAAAGAGTTAATTATCAAGGGGAATGCGATAGTTGACTATCAAAACCAGCAGCTTGCCAGAACCCCCAAAGGTGACAATGTGCCAATGGCTGAAATTGGTGGCTATACAGTTCCTTGTGTAAATAGTACGCATTTAATTAGTGAGATGGGTGAGATTCTGGCACAAGGGCATCCTTTTGCAGCGCTTTATTTTGACCGCTCTGATAAGCGAATTTATTCACTTCGTTCTGCTAAAGACGGTATTGATGTTGCTAAAGTTGCCCAACAGTATGGCGGTGGCGGTCATTTTCATGCCGCTGGCTTTGCTGTTGAAAAGCCAAGTCTCACTATTGTGTGATGTTATTAGGTGACGATATACCGCGCATCCGCGATATATCGTGCATTTACCTCGAGGATTAAGTTGTTAACTTCTTAAAAATCAATTTGATACATGTTGGAATGCTCTTTGCTATTAGTGTGATGTCTATCATCACGCTAAGTAAAAAGAATGTCTGTATATATTGACCCCAAAGATCTCATTATAGGTCCAAACACTAATCAATCCTCTGCCATTTATGTGCGCGAACAGCAAGGTAAGTACCAAATAATCAGGCGCAATATTGCCTTTTTCTTGATGTCGTTATTTGTGATACTGCCTTGGGTTAGTATTGATGGCAAGCAAAGTATTTTGCTTGATGTCGCTAGTCAGCAAATGCATTTCTTTGGTACAACATTATTTCCTCAAGATTTTCCTATTGTCGCTGGATTTATTATGGTGGCTGCTTTTGGATTATTCTTTCTCACCACTTGGCTCGGTCGTGTCTGGTGTGGTTTTCTCTGTCCGCAAACCCATTGGTTGTTTATTTTTATATGGCTTGAGGAGAAAATTGAAGGTACAAGAAACCAACGTATCAAGTTAGATAAACAGCCTTGGTCTGTAAATAAAGCAACTAAGAAAACATTCAAGCACCTTAGTTGGGGGCTCGTTTCTTTCTTAACGGGCACTACCTTTATCAGTTACTTTATTCCTCCTTCACAGCTATATGTTGATTTAGTCTTCTTGAGCTGGAGTGGCTTGATTACGTTTTGGGTGCTTTTCTTTGCAGTTTGTACTTATGGCAATGCAGGTTGGTTGAGAGAAAAAATGTGTTTGCATATGTGCCCTTATGCACGCTTTCAATCGGCTATGTTTGACCACGATACACTGATGGTCGCCTATGATAGTGAACGTGGTGAATCACGTGGTCCACGCAAGCGCAAAGATAACCCTAAAACTCTAGGATTGGGTGATTGTGTTGATTGTAATTTATGTGTGGAAGTATGCCCTACAGGAATCGATATTCGCCATGGCTTGCAATATGAATGCATAAATTGTGGTGCATGCGCAGATGCCTGTGATCAAACTATGTCAAAATTTAACTACCCACAAGGCTTGATTAGCTTTACCAGCGAAGCACGGTTAGCTGGTGGCCTTACTAAGTTATTGCGGCCTAAGATTATTGGTTATGGCATTATCAGCGTCATTATCGTTGCCTCAATGGCTATCTATTGGAATGCCAGGGTACCAGTAGAATTGACTGTCTTGCGTGATCGAAATGTATTGTATCGTATTAACAACAATGACTTTATTGAAAATAGTTACCAACTAAAACTATTAAACAAATCGCCACAAGCAAAGTCTTACCAAGTCCAAATAGATGGTATAAAAAATGCGGATAATAGTTTAAATGAAGCTGTACTCGTGCAATCAGGAGAGTTGGCATCGGTAATTGTAACGGTCACAGCAGACCCTTACGACTTGAAACGTTCGGTACTGCCAATTGAACTTAAAATTATTGATAGTGAAACGGAACAAGAGTTAATTGTTTACGAGTCGAAGTTCTTTAGCGAATAG
>CAKZQF010000189.1 GCA_937139475.1 uncultured Gammaproteobacteria bacterium
TGCCACTGCGCATGCTCACGCAATTTATCCCCATTAACAGTGGCAGTCCAACCGCTCCAGCCAAGTCCGCTATGCTGGCCAAATAATACAGGGCCATGAGTTGCGTCAAAATCTATATTAACGCTAAATGCTTCAAGTTCTTGCTTGGTTTGCTCATCCATTGGCTGGCCGTAATTTGGCAGCTCTAAACTCACTTTAATATCAGCGGTGGTCGTAAACCACGTCGTCTCAAGGTTACTCAGGCTTGCCTTATAGCCTGGCATATTATTGATATGAGCAACAAAACCATTCAATGAGGTGTTTATTTGCGTGGCAACAAATTTAGGAGCTATACCCGCTACAGCAGCAACAGCAATCAAAGGCAGTACAATTTTTTTCATGGTTAAATCCATTTAATAATAACAAGTCGCTAATCATAGCTTATTTATTCTGTTTGAAGCATAAATTTATCATCTATCAATAGATTAAATAAACCTTCAGTTAAGTTACCTTATCGTAACCAGAGCTATCAACACTGTTTAAAATACCTTTGAGACCATCACACTCCATAGAAATAGATGAATCAGTATCTGATTTTAGTATGTTCTTGATATTATCGTGCTCTTGCAAATATCTTGTCACCTGATCTTTAAGTAGCGGTTTACTAAAAAATTGCCCTTGGACTTCATCACAATTTATTTTTTTCAGTGCAATCAGCTGTTTCAGCTCTTCGACGCCCTCTGCAACTACTTTTAGTCCTAAACTGTGCGCCATTGCAATCATGGAAGTAACAATCTCTGTGTCTTGAGGATTACTCTCAAAGCCTTTGATTAAACAACGGTCTATTTTTATCCAACCATAGGCTGAATCCCGAAGCGCGGAGAGTGATGCGCTTCCGGTACCAAAATCATCCAAAGCGATACCCAACCCGGCATCGTAGAGTACGCTTAAAGAATCTTTAACATCGATATCGTTTTCCATTAAGTAAGCTTGATTAACATCGATAATAAAATCACTAGAGGCAACGCCAGCTTCATTGACAAGGCTAAGAATATCGTCTGCTAACCTTGCATCTTTAAATTGAGCCATTGAAAAATTAACCGTCATAGTTAAGCGCTCAAAGCCATTAACCAGTTGCCATTGTCGTAATTGATTAGCAGCAGTTTTTGTTACCCAGCGTCCTATTTCACTGAGCATGCCTGTTCGCTCTGCCAACGCAATAAACAGCGTTGGCTCTACCATGCCTGACTCAGGATGATACCAACGAAGAAGGGCTTCAAACCCAGTGACTTGACCACTATTAATGTCAATCTTGGGTAAGTACTCCAAGAATAAACCATCGTGCTTAATCGCTTTTTGTAGCTGTGCGCTTAGTCTCAATTGATCGTGTGTGTTGCGATGGGCTTGAGCACTAAAAAAGACGCAGTTTGCATAGCCGATGGTACTGGCTTCAAGCAACGCTGCGCTTGCATTAGTCAGCAACATTTCAGGTTCTTGCGTATCGTGCGGATAGTAACTAACACCGATGCTAGGGACAACAAGAACTTCATTACCTTCAACAATCAGGGGTTCTTTAAACGCTAAGGTTATTTCCTGTACAATATTGATGGCATCTTCTTCCCCCGTAACATCCTTTAATAAGAGAGCGAATTCCTCTGTGCCAAGTTTAGAGAAAGAACTGTCATTTTGTTCACGTTGATCATTAATACCCAAAGGCATTATTGATAATCGTAGCCGCTCAAGTACGAGTTTTGCTAGTTTCTCAGCAGCACTATGGCCTAGCGCGCCGCGAACTTGCGCAATAGTATTGGAGCCAACAATAAGCAAAGCCGCTTGCCCGTTATTCTGTTCGAGGCGGTTTATATTTTTTTGGATTCTCTCAATCAGCAACACACGTCCTATGTTGTTCTCACTCGAAGCGCTCGGTTTTAGTGCTTTCTGTTCCTTTACTTGAGTTTCGAGCAGCTCAATACGCGCTAACAATACTTCTTCTTGGCTTGGCGAATCTATCGATTCCTCGTTCAACTCTTGTGCCGCGTTATTATTTAACTTTTCCGATGGCCCGTTGGAAGTTTGTTGCTGATTATTTCGGTCTTGAAAGTGAACAACCTTGTTGCGGCCAGTTTCTTTAGCCACATACAGTGCTTTATCAGCTTTATCTACCATATCATCTGCAGTTACATAACCTGAATGATAAGTTGCGACACCGAAGCTAGAGGTAAAGGACAGTGTCTCTATGCCAACAGGAATGCGGATTCCTTCTACCTTAAGGCGAATCCGCTGGGCCAATTCTAAGGCCTCCTCTTTAGGCATATTTTTTAAAACAATAACAAACTCTTCACCACCGTATCGGCCAACAATATCCTCGGGGCGCACCATATCAGTTAATGTTTCTGCCATTAATTTAATAGCGATATCTCCGGTCGAGTGACCATAACCATCGTTAATTAATTTAAAATGATCGATATCCACCATCAAGCAGCTAATACAATTGTCACTTTCTTGAGCGTCTTCAATTAATTCATTAAAACCTTCAAATAAAGCGCGGCGGTTTAATATACCTGTTAGCGGATCATATGATGCTAGCTTTTGTAACTCTTTATTTTGCTTCGCAATTTCATGCTGGCTTAGTTCCAGTTTGTGTAATACTCGGGTTAAGTCTCGATGTGATTTTTCAAGACTTGTGAGGTCAGCCAGCGTTACAATTGCCCCCTGAAGGTTACCATTTGGGTCGTCTATTCTCGTTACGTTAACCGACACACTTAGTTTTTTACCACTTTTCGAAACCAAGAAAAAAGACGTAACCCCCGTATTAACCTCTTCTTTTAGCAGTACATTCCATGGGAATACAAAACTCTTATCATCCATTTCAGCTGGAGCTTTCCAGTCAAGCGAAGATAAAGGTAGCCCCAGGAGCACACGATCACTTAAACCCGTTTTATTAGAAAATGTACTATTAGCAAATAGAATATGACCTGCGCGATCCAAGATTACTAACCCGTCAGACAATGAATCCAATGCATTTTTTACCCTTTCAGGGACTACCGATGCAGGGTCTAATTCACGTAGCGCACGCTTCAAGAATAGCCAATACACCAAGGATCCAAATATCGAGATAAATAACACGACTCCCAGTATGGACTGGCCATGCAAAACGGCTCCCAACAAACTGTTTTCTTCTTTAAATCTTATTTCTAAACTTCCCCAACTTGCGCCTGCGCTTTGTAATGGCAGAACAAAGTGACTGTATGTTGAGCGCCCTTGCGCAGGTAGCTGCCATCCTGATTCATGGTCCCCTACGGAAAATATAATTTGCTGTGAAGCATCACGTAAACCAACTGACAATAGGTCGTCGTTTCGTTGTTGCATTAAACGTGCACTATGTTCAGCTTCTCTATATTGATCGTCAGATATATCAGCCGATATTTGCATCGCAAGTGTCTCAGCAATCGCTTTTCGTGCTTGAAAGAGCGTCTTCTGTTTATCTGGGACGAGTCCAATAAGATCACTCACCAGTAGCATGCTTATTGTCAACAACAGTAAGCCAAGGGTTAAACGGACAATAGGTGATATCGAATTCATTGGGTTTACTCTATATTATTTACGCTAATGTCATAACAAGATCATTTAAATAGATCATCGATTGTTCTGTCCTTACCATCATGTTCTCCATTTTCTTCTTTCTCTTTTTGCTGTTGTTTTAAATTATGCTCAGCAAGGATTGGCAAGGGATCAAATCGGCGCCACATAGGTAGATTAAGTAACAAGCTAATTAGTGTAGAACCTCCACGCATTAACATACCAAAAGCTCCCCCAGTAAACGCGACCGACATACCGATTAATGTATCCTGAGTAACTTTTTGCTTTCTAAGATGCGTCTCTGTTGCAATATCTAATTCTTCTAACGCTTGTTCCATCTCTCTATCAAAGCTGGACTTCCTTTCTAAGGCATCAGTATTTAAAGCAATTTGTTCCATACTTTTGGTATTAATCAATAAGTCCTGAATAATACGTTGCTTCCCTAAGGAATCATTTTTGCTTTCCATATTATCAATAGCATGAATCGGAACTTCGTTATTTAACACAGTTAGCAGTACTTCGTCAGGGAATGTATTCTCGCCTTCTTTTAACCATTCAAACTCATCAACGACAGTATGCTTGTCTTCTTCATTCTCGATATTTACACCTTCAATTAGTGAAATATCTTCCTCTGCTGGAGGATCTGGCTGCATTGGATTACCGGGCTCTTCCGTTGGTGGGAGCGGCTCTGCCATCGGGTTTTCAGCGACTGAGATAGTGAAAGTTTGACTAATCGCTACAAGGCCATCGCTAACTGTTATTATAATGCTGTGTGAACCTAATGCGCTGCTATCGGGAACACCGATTAACCTAGCGGTTCCATTACCACTTTCAACCAACATCAACCAAGAGGGTAAGCCAGAGGCACTAAAAGTAAGTTTGTCTCCATCACTATCAGTTACGTTGATATTATATTGATATGGTGAGTCAATTGTTCCCTCTGTTATCGGATTACTTATAAAACTTGGGCTACTATTTGGCTTGATAATATTCACACTGATTAATTCTTTGGTAGTCCCGCCCAAATCATCAGTTACCATAATTTCAAACTGGTCATTACCACTCCAGTTCGGCTCGTTAGGGGTGTAACTCCATTGTCCAGTCTCAGCGTCTATCATTGCACTACCACCGGCTCCTTGAGACACTACCGAGAAATAGGTACCGTCAGTTAAACCGTCTACGTCAGTAGCATTTATATTGCCAACAATATTTTGTGCTGGTGTACGCTCAATACGTAAGTCACCTGTAATAATGGCGAGATCATCGACATTGGCTAAGGTGATATTAATTACTTGTTCGGTAATGCCACCTAAATCATCAGTGACGGTAATGACGAAACTATCGCTGCCATACCAGTTACCATCAGTCGGGCTAAAGCTCCATTCGCCCGTGATAGGGTCAATAAAGGCCGTGCCATGAGTCGCCTGTGTTTTTACCGAAAAATAGGTGCTATCGGTCAGCCCTTCGACGTCAGTGGCGTTAAGAATGCCCACGACGCTATCGCCCTCATTGCCCGTAAAACGGTTGTCACCAGTGATCACTGCAGCATCGTCGACATTGGCTAAAGTGATATTGATCACCTGATCAGTGGTGCCGCCTAAATCATCAGTGACGGTAATGACGAAACTATCGCTGCCATACCAGTTACTATCAGTCGGGCTAAAGTTCCATGCGCCCGTGATGGGGTCAATAAAGGCCGTGCCATGAGTCGCCGGTGTTTTTACCGAAAAATAGGTGCTATCGGTCAGTCCTTCGACGTCAGTCGCGTTAAGAATGCCCACGACGCTATCGCCCTCATTGCCGGTAAAACGGTTGTCACCAGTGATCACTGCAGCATCATCGACATTACTTACAGTATTCGTAGCGCTTGAGGCGACCAGCTCATTTTGGCCTAAGGCATCTGTGTAAGCCGCCTCTACCGTGATGGTTTTACCCACTTCACTTTGAGTTAATGTGTAGGTGCTGCCCGTACCAATGGTGCTGCCATCGGCTTTCCAGGTATAGGTGATCACGCCAAGGCCATCGGCATCCGCTAAGGTATTACTCGCGGTGAGTAAATCCCCTTGCGCAGGCGAGGTGTTATCAATGCTGACGCTACCCGATGGCGCATCATTGATGTTCGTCACGCTGGCGATGGCACTTGAGGCGACAGTCTCTGTAGCGCCACCACCATCACTGTAACGGGCTTCCACGGTGATGGTTTTGCCCACCTCGGCTTGGGTGAGCAAATAGGTTGCTCCGGTGCCGACGGTGCTACCGTCCGCCTTCCAGGTATAGGTGATCGCGCCAAGGCCATCCACGTCCGCTAAGGTATTGCTTGCGGTGAGTAAATCCCCTTGTGCGGGTGAGGTATTATCAATGCTGACACTACCCGTTGGTGCATCATTGACATTAGCTACCGCCGCCGTGCTCGATGCCACCACTTCTGCCTGACCGTAACCGTCAGTATAACGGGCCTCTACCGTGATAGTTTTACCCACTTCACTTTGAGTTAAGGTGTAGGTGCTGCCCGTACCAATGGTGCTGCCATCAGCTTTCCAGATGTAGGTGATCGCGCCAAGGCCATCGGCATCGGCTAAGGTATTGCTTGCGGTGAGTAAATCCCCTTGCGCTGGCGTGGTGTTATCAATACTGACACTACCCGTTGGTGCATCATTGACATTAGCTACCGCCGCCGTCGTGCTCGATGCCACCATTTCCGCGTGGCCGCCGCCATCACTGTAACTGGCTTCTACGGTGATAGTTTTACCCACCTCGGTTTGAGTGAGCAAATAGGTTGCTCCGGTGCCGACGGTGCTACCGTCCGCCTTCCAGGTATAAGTAATGGTGCCTAGCCCATCGGCATCGGCTAATGTATTGCTTGCGGTGAGTAAATCCCCTTGCGCTGGCGAGATGTTATCAATGCTAACGCTACCCGTAGGTGCGTCATTGACGTTGCTCACACTCGCGGTCGCACTAGAGGCCACTAGCTCTAGCGTACTCTCGCCATCGGTGTAGCTCGCTTCAACTGTAATGGTTTTACCCACTTCTGCTTGGGTCAACAAATGCGTTGTCCCGGTGCCAACAGAGCTGCCATCGGCTTTCCACGTGTAGGTGATTGCGCCCATACCATCAACATCAGCTAAGGTGTTGCTGGCGGTGAGTAAATCCCCTTGTGCAGGTGAGGTGTTATCAATGCTGACACTGCCGGTTGGCGCGTCATTTACCGCACTAATATCGATAGTTATTGTGTTTGGTGTGGTATCAGTATCTACTCCACCGTTCGCTGTGCCGCCATCATCTTTTACTTGAAAGGTAAAGCTGTCACTACCTGCTCCATTAGCATCAGCGGTCGGTTTAAATTTAAGTTTCCCAGCGATAATATCAGCAGTGGCAATGGCGTCTAAATCAGCAACAGCTTCACCTCCATCAATTAGTCCATTTCCATCATTATCAATATACAGTGTGCCACCGGTTGAAGCTGTTGTAATAATCACATGAGTAAAGTTATTGGCCGGGCTATCTGCCGTATCACTAAATCCAAAATCACTAATATTAAACACGTAGTCAGTGTCTTCTATAGCCGAAATTGTCTTATCTAAACCTTGCGGCTCATCGTTAACGGCGGTGACATTTAATGTGACGGTAGCCGTATTAGAATCTACCGTTCCATCGTTTATCTTATAAGAAAAGGAATCAACACCATTAAAATTATCATCAGGAGTATAAGTAAACGAACCATCATTATTGAGAACTAACACACCATTAGAAACATCAGTCACTAAAATGGTACTTAATGAATCACCGTCAGGATCAATGTCATTAGAAGTTAGGTAGTCTTGACTGGCTTTAAACCAAGTAATATCACCATTATCATAAGACTCAGCTAAAACATCGAGATGACCATCGCCATCTATATCGCCAATATCTAAATACATTGCTCTTGCAATAGTGTTTGACAGAACAATCTCACTACCAAAGCCACCAATTCCATCGGTATTTTCAAACCAAGATACTGTATTTGCGCGTTCACCTGTTACAACGACATCTTGATCACCATCTCCATCAAGATCATCCACAGCAATGCCATAAGCACCATCGATTGCAGAACTAATAACCTGAGCCGCAGAAAAGCTCCCCACGCCGTTATTACTAAACCAAACAACTGAATCTCTATTGGCATAGTTTGCGACAACATCGAGATCGCCATCGCCATCAATATCAGCCACCACCACAGTATTGGCACCAAAGGCATCAGTCGCCAACGCCTGTTTTGGGCCAAATGCACCAAGACCATTGGTGTTTTCATACCAAGCAATTGTCGCATCGGCATAGGATGCAGAGACAATATCTAAATCACTGTCACCATCAATATCTACAAGCTGGATTGAGCTTGCACCATTAATGGTATTATCAATTACCTGTGCAGCACCAAAGTTACCCAGTCCATTAGTGTTCTTGTACCAGATGAGACTATCCCCTTGATAGTCTGCCACCACCACATCTAAGTGACCATCGCCATCAACATCTGCAGCGGTAACATCTGACACGTACATCACATCAGTGGCGATAAACTGCTCTGCGCCAAAGTTTCCCGCCCCATCATTTTGAAACCAAGAAATGGTGTCATCATGAGCTGAGCCCACCAGCACGTCAAGATCACCATCACCATCAAGATCAACAGCGGCTACTGCTCGTACCCCCCATGCGGCACTTGTAATAACTTGTTCGCCCCCAAATGTACCAAGCCCATCTGTATTTTCTAGCCAAGAGACCTCATTAGCAGCCTGTGTCGAGCTTAAGATATCTAAATCACCATCACCATCGATATCAACAAGCTGGGAATCACGACTTTGAGTACCAGTACTACCACTATTTGCTAAATTTCCGCCATCAAAGCTTGGTAACAAATCGACCACTAACGAGCCATCTTCAGGCAGAGTGTAGCTATCATCAGCCGCCGTTGGTGCTACATTTGCCAATACATCAGCAAACTCCCCTTGCATCTGGCTCAGTATTAAGCTGTTTGGTTCAATTGCTCCCTTCTGATATTCAAGTTGCCAATTACCGCCCAACAAAGTACTACCCGTTAAATCATCAGAAGCAGCAACATCAGTTTGCGTTAGGTGAGCTAACTGGTTTAAAAACAACTCTCCATCGTTACTACTGGCAATATCACAGCCATAAATTAATAAATCACCAGTGTCAGAAAATGCATTTGCCCATTGCTCAATTTCAGCAGCACGATTGGCCAAGTTATCATTTGTTAGTGTGGTGGCGCCCAAGTGCATTGTTGCGTCACTACCATGGGATAGGAGGTGTACAGTACTAAGCTCAGTACGTTGGAATAATAGGTCGTTGATTTGCTCGATGCCATCTTGCTGCGCATCAAGTATTACTATTTCGACACTACCTGAGCCTGATATTTGAGATTGGATGTCTGAAATCAGCTGTTGATAGCCATTAACAGCACTATCAACAATAATCAGTTGACTACCAGAAAAAATTGTCGCTTGTTCATTTAAGTCTATGTCATCTTGGATTATCTCGATACCAGAAGACTGACTTTCAATGCTACGCAATAATTCACTATTACTTGGAGCACGCTCTAGATCAGGTTCAGCAGTTAACACATCAAAACCGGGAATGTCAGCTGATAACAAAATACGAGGCTCTAGCGACTCAACAAAAGTTCCAGAAATAAATGGCTTTTTCTTGGCGTTTTTTATCATCTATAGGCTCCAATCGATCCCTATCCAAAGCTATATGTTTACGCTCTAACAATCTTCAGACTGGAGCTTGTTTTTTCCGCTGACAGTTAACCTATCAATTGCAGCCTCGAGATCACTCTCCTGTCCTTTGAGTAATAGCCAGTAATTTGAGATCTGCTGTTGGGATGGTATTGCCGATGTTGATAGCCCCATATCATTTAGCTTTTCTTTATAACGCTGGGCAGATTCTCGTTTGCTAAACTGCCCAAGTGAAACAACAAAACCGCCATCATTACCATTAAGTAAGAAGTAATCAGTGATATTGGATTCTTTTAATTGCTCGATATAAGCATTAGCATCCTTCCTCGTAGACAAATGATTTGAAAGCACTCTGTAGGAGTCCTGCTCTCTTGTCTCTAGGCTAACTTGTATCTGAGGTGATGCTATGTCGTTAGCCTCTTGCTTAGCTACGCCTAGCTCCTTAAAAGGCCCGATCACATTACATTGCTTAGGCGGATTTTGTATCGGTTTCTCTTTAAGGGGAGCGTTAAGCGCCACGTCAGGAACGACTTGTTGATTAAACTCCATTTTACAGCGAATACCTGCGGGAATAGCATAATCTGCATTATCTAACAGCAGCCTTACGCCAATAGTCCCACTGGCAGGATCTGCTACGCGGTCAATTCGGTCGACTGTTGCAACCCAACGACCTTCAAGTTGTTCAGACCAAACATTAGCCAGCATGCCAGGCTTAAGATCTTTTAATCGAGCGACAGGCACAATAACATCGACATGTAATGGGGAAAGTTGGGCGATTCTAGCGATAGATTGCTCATCAACATACTCCCCCACATCCTTAAAACGCTCTACGACAACACCTGATATTGGACTTCGCACCGTTCTTCGGTCAAGTATCTGTTGCGCTTTGTCTCGCTCTAACTGCGCTAAACGCTTGGCATCCAGTGCTTGCACCAAGCGAATCTCTGCTAACTTAGTTTCTGTTTTACTCTGGTCTAGATCCCACTCAGCTAATGCATGCCGATCAAAAAGTGTTTTATATCGCTCCGTACGACGATCACCATATTCAGCATTAGTTTCTTGTAGTCTAATCTCACTATTTAACGTCGCCCGCACTTTAGCTAATTGCAAGGCGACCCTTTCTACATCTGAATCTAATACCGCAATCACATCGCCTACTTTGACAACGTCACTACGATCGACTTTTATGCTGCGTAACACCCCAGGAAGGCTGCTGCCCAAGTCAGTTACAACACTAGGTGATATGATGCAGTCTAACTTCTCATTCCATAGTTTTTGACTGTCGTTAGCCCAAGCTTGATTACAACCGATCACTGAACAACAAAAAAAACAAAATAATCTGCTTGTCTTACCCATAAATAATTCCATTTCCTAATATCAATTTCTCTTGGTCTAGTAGTGCCTGCATCCATTTCGCGCTAGCTAACTATATGATGCAATAACAATTGTTGTAAATTCCTGAACAACTGCAGGCCAATTGATTCTTCACCATGCTGCAGTCGTACATGAGCACGGCTCATGACAAGTTCAGTATCCAACTGCTCAGGCAATACCAAGTCAACAATAAAAAAATCTTCTGCGGCAGTTAAACCGCTTCTGTCGTTGCTATCTTGTTTAATTTCACCACCGCCACTCATGCCTAAACTTGCGCTAGGCAACGTCCTACTCGCCGCGGGAACTTGTCTGATAATTTCGGCATTAAAGACATGCCCCGGTTGGTGAGAAAACATAACTTGAGCGCTTATCGCCCCACTTTCAAGTAAGCCAATTTTTTCCTGCGAAATAACGGCTCGAATGACCGATGGCTTGTTTCTGACGATATAAGCCAGCAAGTCTCCTTGTTTAACATAACTGTCCCCACGTAATTTCTCGTCACTAACAACAAGAAAACCATCGGTTTTGGCACGAATAGTCAGTTGATTAACACGACTGTCTTTAAGCGCTAGCTGAGCTTTTGCCGACTTAATAGCATCTGAAATCATGCGACTCTCTACACGACTTTTTTCTAGGGTTGCTACTTTTTTAGTTTGCAACTCCCTTAGTTTCGATTGCAGGATCCTGTGCTCAGTCTGCAGCTCTTCGTTGCTTAATATGGCGATAACCTCGCCTTTTACTATTTCTCTGTCTTGTGTTGTAGCATTTGGCGAAATAAATCCAGATGCCTGAGCAACGATACGACTATCATCTCCCAGCCATACGATACCTTGCGCTTGCGTTGTCAATGAGACTGGCACCGCCAACATACCAGCGATAAGCAATAGACATAAACTAAGCATTAAGCCAGCTCTAAGCCTTTTCTCAGCCACTTGTTCATTGAGCAACAAAAAACAAATCCCTTGATATAGCGGTATAAAAACCTGCTTGAGCATCGCCCAAGTCGCTAAAATAACGCCAACGATAAAAAATTGTGAAATCAAATACGAAGCTATTGTGAATAATATCAGCAGTCGATAAATTGGCGCGATTAAGCCATAGCTAGCAAACCAGCGTCGCTCGCCTATGGCGGTGACGGGTGACTTAGCCTCTTTAAGACCCAAAATATAATATTGAGTTAAGTAAAGATAATACTTACGAGCTCTTGTCGATAGGTTGGGGATTTCAATTATATCTTCAAGGACATAGTAACCGTCAAAGCGTAGTAGTGGGTTGGCATTAAACAACACCGTCGATACACTGGCGATTACAAAACAATACAATGCCATGTCTTGTATTAAACCTGGCTCGACCAATGACCAAACAATCAAGGCACAAAAAGCAATAAATAGCTCAACCAAAATGCCTGCCGCGCCTACTAGCGCCCGTTTATATTTATCTCTAAATGCGCACGAGGCAGAGCCGTCGACATAAGGAACAGGAAAAAACAAAAGAAAGTTTATTCCCGCTTCGTGAACTTCTCCCCCTAAGGTTTTGATTACTAGGCCGTGACCTAATTCATGTAGTATTTTTATACTCGGGTACAATACGCAAAGTGAGAAAAGCGCATAATTCCCTAACGAAATATTAGCAATGTCAGCGAATAACTGTGAAGAATTAGCGCCAGCGATGGTCGTTGCAACAGCGAATGCAAGTAACCAAAACATCAAACCCAAACGAGAGAAGCACAGTCTAGCAAGCGGCAATAACTTGTTTAACAAACTGTCAGGGTCTAGCAACGGCACTTTTACAGCAAGTGGGTTTGCTAACATTTTAAGACGTCTAAATCTTGTATTGCGATGATAGCGATTTAGCACTTCTTGAGCCGATAATGGAATAGCACCTTTTAAAAATTCTGCTTCATGCAATTGCGAAATAACTGCTAAGACGTGATTTGGATTAACTTCTTCCTCACCACTTGCAAGGTTCTCATTGATCAGTGCGAGAATATCGGCCATTGTGGAATCACCGTCCAAACGCCCCACCACTTGATAAGCAGCACGGTTTATGCGGATAAACCGCCCGTTAGAGGTGTCATGTAATAAATACCAACGCTCTTGCCGATAATCCTGTTTGATTACATGTACATTTGAACGCAGCTTGGGTTTTAAAACCGACACATACTGCCACAGAGCCTTTTCCTCAGTCATCATAAACCAACCGACCAAAGCCAGAGCTGTATCCGATCAAATAGAGTTTGCCCCCACACCTTATATAGCGGCTCTTTACTTACTTTAATTCTAGCGATCCCTTTCATGCCGGGTTGCACTGTGATATTCGTATGGTCGACGGATGCCTCTACCCTAAAAAAAGCCCCCTCAGGACGTTCTGAGGCGATTGGTACAATACGGGTTATGCGCGCTGCTATTTCTTTATCTGGAAATCCGGTTAAACGCAATGTAGCAATTTGGCCAGGCTGTATTTTCTCTATATCTAACTCGTCGACTTGTATGATTATCCGAAATTCGTCGAGCGGTGAAAGCTCAAACAGCTTCTTCCCTTGTTCTACCGGTAACCCAAGTGATTGGCTTAAATCACCGTTGATAACAATACCAGCAAACGGTGCTTTAATTTGCGCCCGAAAAAGCTTGGCGTTAATAAGATCTAGCTTAGCCTGTGCCTGTGACAATCGCTCTTTCATGATGCCAACATCTGATCTAACACCAGTTGCTAACGCTTGATAATACTCTTTACTCAGCTGATTACGGTTACTACTCCACTGCTCTTTTTCTAACATCAAATCATGATTTTCCAATGAGGCAAGTACTTGGTCTTTTTCTACATAATCGCCAGGCCGAACCTTAACGGTCTCGATATACCCAGTGAAAGGTGCACTAATGAGTTGTTGAACGGCCCCCTCAATTTGAGAGCGTGCGGTTACGGTGTAATCCCCAGGTACTAGTGTTAACAGTGAGGTGGTGATTAAAATAGCAAGCGCGATAGCCTTTAATTTAAGGTGGCCGCCCCCAAACAACTTTCTAGAACCTTGCTTTAACGCGTTAGTACTGCGTTGAATGGTTGAATGTTCAGTGGTTATCTTTAACGCTAATGCAGGGCCTGTATAACGAGAAATATCATTAAGCATCTGTTGCTCATTTGCCGTAAGGCCCTCAGCTTTGTTGGATACTAACGTCACGCAGCCAATAACTTTCTCCCCTTGTGTTAGGGGGATTGAGCAGATTGAGCTTCCACTGGCTAGTTTTAAAAGTGAGCTATGCGCGTGAGTTAAATACTCACCTGCTTTATTGCGGCTCTGAGTAGAACAACTAATTAATTGAAGTTGATCTACACACTCCTCCATTGCTAATTCAATTTGAAGAATCGAATCAGCTTTAGGATCAAATTGTAATTGGTCTGATAAACTACTGACTTTAACTCGCAGTCCTTGACAAAGCCCTAATATCACTTGTTCACAATCAAATTGTTGTGCTAAGTGCTGACATAGATGATATCCAGATACAGCTAGCGGTATCGGTTGCAAGAGTTTATCTACGGCTAATAATGCGCTTGCATTTCGCTGAGGCCCTTCGTCCAAAGATCGTTGTAACCCGACTTTTAACCAAGCAATCCCCCACTGAAATAGTTGTCGAACGGCAAGTAGTTGCTCATCGGTGCGCAGCTTTAACGCAATAACCGCCGCGCCTTGGAATTGTTCTTTTATTGTTACTGGTAAGGCTAAATATTCAAGTACTTGAGAAGTAGGATCCTGTTCAGCTCTAGCCTTTTGTGCGACTAAACTGTCACGTTCGATGGCCTTTCTAGCGGTCGCTTTGAGCTGCAGTGTACCAATATCACTAGAAGGCCAAGGGACAAATAAATCTTGCTTATCACCCAAATTAAGCAAAACAGCGCTCGATTCCACTCCAGACAACATACAGCACTGCCAGTTTAGCCATTGCTCAATCTCTTCAAGTATGAGTTGCGTATTGTATGAAGCGACATCAGCTTCTATTATTGGCTTAGATTGGTCACTAATGCTTTGGCCTACGGTTCCAGTTTCAGCCATAAAATGATTCTTCCATGTATATATTACTTGTCCCTGACGCTATCGTTAAAATTGGTAAAATATAAATTATTATCATGTACTTCAAGGTTACAGTTTATCGAAGTTGCTTGGCCTGACTAGCCATTATTGTAAAGCTGTAGCGCTGCAAAATTATATTATTAATAATATAGCATCAACTTACCAAAGGCATTAGAATTTATCCAATATTAGATAATGCGAAAAAACAACTCAAGGTCGCAATTACCACTGTTGCGTACCAGTGAATCAAATTTACTAAAATAAAGACAGGCGATAAGTTTAATTTTGACGGTCAATCGAGAACTTTAGTGATCTAAGTCAACTTGAATGGACTGGCGGCTTACAATTCGAAAAGCTGATAACAGGCTTCTTTGAAAGCAAGCCAGCTTGGTTATCCGCTATGATTTAATCAGCAATATAATTTTTGTTAGTGCATTTACAATATTAAGCCAATCCACAACCTTTAAGAATCATGTTGGTAATCGAAGTGTTAATCTCTTCAAAGTCTTGGTCTGTGAGCTC
>CAKZQF010000190.1 GCA_937139475.1 uncultured Gammaproteobacteria bacterium
GACATTGCCTGAAGACTGGTTCCTGATGAGCTGTAGCGAATTTCTCCGGCCTCAAGGGCAACCCAGTCAACAGAAAAAAAGCCTGGATCTATGACGACGACGCGACCTTCTTCAATCAAGCCCAAATCTCCACCTGTTTGAACCAGATCCATATAGGCACCGGCAGGCTGCGGCAGCACTTTGACGTCATGAACGGTGATGCTGCGCTTAGGCGTTACTTGATGAATACCTTTTAAACGCTTCACAAGGTCTGACTTACGTTGTGGTTCATGAAACTGGGAAACCGGTAATCCAGTGACAACCAAATCGATGGATTCTGTTTCAGCCATTAACAAGGCGGCATGAAAAAGCGCCTTATAGGTTTTTGTGGTGGGATATTCTGGGTGAAGCTCCCGTTCCCAACCTTGAAGGCGTCCAGCAGGCACACCAGCGGCCCAACGCTCATTCTCGACAGACACATACAAACAAGTTTCATCATCGCCTCCACCGATACGCTCCGGCATACGATCCGCAGGACCGGCCCCCGCAGGCAGAATAATAGTTTTCGGTTCACTGCCTGATTGGCCAATTGCCAGCTTCAGGTTCGAGTAACCGATATCTACGCCTAGTACAAACATACTTATCTCCTGTGCACTCAAAGTGCTCTAACGGTTTTCAACTAACCGCTCAGGTCACGCTTGGGCATTTCCAAGTGCTCTGGCGGTTCACTCAAATGTCATTATCAGGATTCGGTGCACTGGCGGTGGGCAGAAAGGTGACAAATCCTTTCATCTATCTGCCTATTGCATTTTCGCAAAAGTATGAGAATAGGCTCTGTTTGGCGGCGGATGACTAAGCCAAAAAAATCGAGACGCCAAACGTCGTTTGCCTTCTGGCCTGAACTCGCCAAACGGTTTGTATCTTCATGACGATACGTCTTTTCAGGCGTTTTTAAGTGAAATCGGGCTGCATCCCTTGTCAGGTATGGGATTGCGCGAGTTGATTTATATCGAGACGCCAAACAGCGATTGTTACGGCAGTTTTACGTTTGGCGTTTCGATCCAAAAGCCAAACGGATAGTGGTTTTGGCTTTTGGGGTTAATTGGATGGGGAAATTGGTTTGGTAGAAATCGTCAATGAACAATGGAAAGCAGAGATATCAGATTTACTTCAGCAAGAAACGGACAGGCTAAAAGCGCTGGCACGAGCTGAAGTTGATGACTTTTGGGTTACCCATTACAAGGTTCGTGAAAATGAGCCATTTAAAGATTGGGGGCTGCTTGGTGTCCGTATCAGAGACTTTAAGTATGGCTTTGGCATTGAGTGGTACATCAACAGCTTTCACGGTCAACGAGGCAAGCGCGTAGTCTTTAGTAAAGGACTGCGTATCTCAAAGACGAAGCTGAGATACTCATTTTTGGACTGCCAAGGTTTGGCCAAAGAATGGGAGTTAGCGCTGGCCATGGAGAAAGAGGAATTTTTCAGTGATATTCGACGCCAGGTTGATAAGCTCAACATGCTGCGTCGCAGAGTGAATGCCTACTGAATTCTCGGCGCTACTTCACTCGCGGCAACTGGTCCCAGCGTGTTGTATAAGCGGGAGATAAATGCTCTCGCTTCATCGACCAATCTTTCTTCGTACCTTGTCCAGCAAAGAAAACCTTTCCGGCACCACTTTGGTTAATGGTGTCCAATACAGACATTAACTGTTGGCTATTAGAGCGGATCGATACGTCATCGAATAGTCCTGGCTGAAACATGCCAGGATCGTAAAAGTCAGACAGCATGACGCCCGCTTTGGCATAACGAAAACCATCCTTCCATATCCGCTTGAGTAAATGACTGGCCAGCTCGATAAAATCCCTAGTATCGCAACTGGGGATCAGCAACTCACCCGATGCAGAGTTGCTGTATTGCGGCTCGTTGTCCTTAAAGGGGCTGGTACGTATGAACACGGTCATCACTTTGGCTTGCTGCTGTTCTTTGCGTAGCTTCTCAGTGGCGCGGGTTGCGTATTCACATACGGCCTCACGTAACAATTCAAAGTGCGTTACTTTTACGCCAAATGAACGGCTACAGACAATTTGTTTCTTAGTTGGTGGGATCTCTTCAAGTTCAATGCACGACTCACCATTGAGCTCTCTGACGGTTCTCTCTAAAACCACCGAGAACTGGTCTCTGATGGCTCTAGGTGAGGCATTGGCGAGGTCTAAGGCTGTGCTGATACCCAAGGCATTTAAACGCTTAGAAAGCCGTCTACCAACGCCCCAAACATCATCAACCGGGACTAATGCGAGCAATCGACGTTGCCGATCTGGATTGGTTAGATCTACAACCCCCTGAGTGGCGGGGTATTTCTTGGCGGCATGGTTAGCCAGCTTGGCGAGTGTTTTAGTCGGTGCAATGCCTACACAGACGGTGATCCCAATCCAGTGGCCTATGCGCTCTCGCACTTGTTGTCCGAACTCGACAAGGGATAGGACAGACTCAATACCGGTTAAATCTAAAAACGCTTCGTCAATGGAGTAAACCTCTACTCGTGGTGCCATCTCCTCCAAAGTGCGCATCACTCGACTGCTCAAATCCGCATACAGTTCATACAGTTGGCTAAGAATTCCCGCTAAAAATAGACGAGTAAGTGAGCAACCATTCTGCCGCATGGGTTGCTGGCGTCTAACACCAGAAAAATCACCCAGCCCAACCCGCTGTCTATTTTTTAAGGTGGGCATTCATCTACATGTCTAATTTTTTACCAATTTGATCGCTAAGATGTACTAATTTGATTACCGAGGGAGACTGACGGACTAATTACTTAGGGGCTTAATCGTACAATCTCCACTCGACACCACACAACTCACTTCTGGACATTTCTGAGTTGCATTTTAGCTAATTTAGAAAAACATGAATTAGATAAAGTATGGAAATTTCAAATCAATATGAGGCGGACATGAAGAAATTGAAAAAAGTAGCTTAACTGGGTTGGTCAATTTTGGTTGACCACGTCATGTTCCGGTGAGTACGCAAGTCATTGGCGCTAACGAATATGAAGGTCACTTTGCTTTTGACTTACTCTATAACAACTCTTCAGATATACAGCCTAATACCTTATCGACCGATACGCATGTACTGTATATATAACTGCAATATTCTACATATGTAAATATATTTAAATACGGACATTTTTTCCTGTAAAAACATTCTTTTTGAGTTACTTTAGATTTATATAAATCATTATTCATATTTAAAATAGATAACCAAATGTCTAAAGCTAAGTTTGAAGTTATAACTCACTTAAAATTATTTGAACCTACTAGTTTCGTTGTCGATGGTGACTTAATTTCTAATACCTGCCCTAAAACTAAAGAAAAATATAAGTATCAAATTCAGCAAAATGATGACTTTCATTTAGATCATTACAATCATTTTCCGATGATACTTAATTCAGACGGAAGCCTTTGGGAGCAGGCCAATTTATTTTTGCTGGATAGTTTAAAATCGGTTAAACGTGTTTCTCCAAAAACATTAGAATCTAAATCTGTTGATTTAGTTATGTTTAAAAGATGGTTAGATACTGAAGAAGTTGACTATTTATCCGTCCCTAAACGAATAATGGCAAGACCAACCTATCGATTCTGTGCCTACCTTCATGAGTTAATAAGAAATGGTGAAATAAAATCGAGTACAGCTAAACGCAGAATGGGTACAGTACAAACATTCTACCGATGGCTAAAAACCTGTGCAGGAGTAACATTTGATTATCCATTGTGGAGAGAGAAAGAAGTTTTTATTAACTTTAAAGATCATAAAGGCTTTTCACTCAGTAAAAAACAAATATCCACGGATTTATCTTTTAAGCAAACGAACAATAACTCTGATTATGAAGAGTACATACAAGACGGTGGAAAACTAAGACCACTTGCTACAACTGAGCAATACCAATTAGTTGAGGCATTAAGAAACATTGGCAATTCAGAAATGACTTTATCATTTATGTTTGCCTTAACAACCGGTGCCAGGCTTCAAACAGTTTTCACATTAAGACATTGCCATTTTGAGGCTGAAATTCCTGATACCTTAAAAGTCGTAAAAATAAATACTGGAAACGGTACCTTAATTGATACGAAGTACGGAAAAAATATCGTTCTGCATATACCAGCGTGGCTATATAGGCGTATTCAGTTATATCTTGGCTCAAAGCGTGCCAAAACAAGGAATCAATTATCTAGGCTAGTTTATGAATCTGAGAATTATCAATATGCATTTTTAACTAAAGGCGGACGACCTTATTATATGGCAAATTCAGATCCATTCTTAACCCTTTATCGTCATCCTCCTCGAGGAATATCTGTTAACGCATTTATACGACAGCAACTTATACCTGAGCTCACTAGCAAAGGCCACATATTTAGCATTAGATTTCATGATCTCAGAGCCACTTTTGGTATGAACTTGCTCGAAGATAAAATTAAATCTACAAATCATAATTCAACTATGGGAAGAGAGTTACTGAGTGGGGATGCTTTGTGGTCAGCCCTAATGATCGTTCAAAAAAGACTAGGTCATTCAAGTATTACTACAACTGAGCGGTATCTGACCTATCGAAAGGACTTTTCAATTGCACTTACTGTTCAATCTGAGTTTGAAAAACACCTTATGCAAGTGAGTGATGATTATGAAGGAAATTAATACTCGATGGACAGAACGAAAAACCATTGTATATGAACTTGAAAATATCCCCCTTAATTTTGATGACAATATTTATCCAGTTGATTATTCACAGTTACAAATAAAAGTGCCTTGGCAAGTCAAAAATTTAGATGTTGGCTCCTGGTGTTTTACCAGGAGAAAATCAAAACATGCCAATTCAAATCATGCAGACTATGCTACAAGCTTAGTTGATGCTAGTTCATTCAAAAAGAGTCGTATTAACGCTATAAAAGCCTTTGTGGAATATTTGCATAGTCGATATAGCACAGGCATAACGCCAAAAACCCTTCATCGATATACTAGTAGCTTTAATCAATTTTTAGTTTGGTGTGATTCTAACCAGCAAGAAGATGTATTGAACACAATCATGACAGCAAGGAAAAGCTTGGCTGAATATATCCTTACTCTTTTTCATTTAACACGAAGTAGTCAACTCAACATAAATACCGCAGCTCGTTATCAAAATCATATCATTGAAATATTAAAATTCATTTTTGATGACGATGAAGGAGTCATTAGTGCGGGGCTTCGTCTTATCAGAAAGAGTGGAGCCGCAACAGTAGCAACTCCAGTTCCTGGTCATTCAAAGGTCCATCAGTCTATTGAACTATATTTAAGCCTATTTAATCAAATAACTGACTTTGTTCTTAGCTTTGAAAAGTACCCGTTTCAATTAACTTTGCCTGAAGAAACTCTGTGGGTATTTCCAACAACTCGTCCAATGGCCACTACAGCAAAATTAAAAGTACGTAATGAATGGACTAGAGGTTTTTGGTCGTGGGATTATGAAAACGGTTGTTTATCCAAAGTAGAAAATATGGAGAAATATTACAATGGAGATAAAAAACAAAAAAGAGATGCCTCTAGGTACATTATGAAGGCATCTCAAAAAGCGCTAGTTGAGGCAAATTCGGACAATAATAACTATTATCGTAGACGCCTAGCTTCACTTGCAAGTGACGCTTTTACCATGTTATTCATATCGAATACCGCAATGAATTTAGCACAAATGATAACACTTAATTGGTCTAACGATTATAAAGTTGGCAAAGAACATCAAGGTTATCGCGCAATCAAACTCAGGGCTGGAAACAAATCACAGCACTTCATCGTCACCAGTTCATTTTTACCACTCTTTAAAAAGTATTTAAAACTTCGAAAATATTTACTTGTAGAAGATAGTACCCAATTATTTTTTGGTTTTGATGCTTCAATTATCAATCACAAGCCATTATCAAAGGGTTTTACTACCAATTTCAATCAAAAATTAAGGAATAATATTGGCATCAACATACCAACGATAACCGCACGAGAATGGAGAGCTCACAAAGCCGATTGGTTAATCACCAATACAGATCCTAAAACCACGGCAATGATGTTACAAAATAGCGAGCGTACAGTGCTAAAACATTACACAACAGGGTCTGAAATTGAAAGCGCAAACGAAATGTCAAAATTTTACGATAGCCTTTCCACCATTCAATTTAATACTTCTAACGCTAAAAAATCGCAGTATACCTCAGTTCCTATAGGTCAGTGCCAACAATTCCAAGTTCCAAAGGTCATTGATTCTATAAGTAATGTTTTACCTGACTGTTCAACCCCACATGGTTGTTTAAATTGTTCCCACTATAGGATTGTTGCAGATGAAGAAGACATTAGAAAGCTAGTTAGCTTCCGTTATATCTCTGTTGAGTCTCGTCAACTGGCAAGCAATGAAACACATTTTGAAAACTACTTTGGTAAAATGCTTACTCGTATAGATGAAATATTAATGTCACTTAGAACCCAGAATAAAAAATTAAAACTTCTTGTTGATAGAATATGCTCGGAAGTGTCAGAGCAAGAAATGCTTTCTCCATATTGGGACAGGAAATACCAGTTACTCATTAATCTGGAGCTCATTAAATGAATGAGTCTTATCAATTACTTTACGAATCTAGATTTGAAACGGCGGTTGACCAAACTAAACCTGACAGTTTCCAACTTAACTCTAAAAATATAACTTGTCCCTCTCAAACTTTCGTTATCTCACGAAATACTGACGGAGTAGTGCTATCAACCTATGGTGACGCTACTTATTGGGATTTAACTCCATACCGAACAGCGGCCTCACAAGATACAAAATTGTATTGGAATAACCTTCCATATCAAACGGTAGACGAAGCAAAATGGCTAACTTTCATAATGATATATCTTGTTTCAACGGGACGAGCGGGAGCTCTCACCGTTGGGACTTTATATAATTACCACAAAGTGATTAAGAAACTATGTCATTACGCAAGTGAAGAAAGCTTAACTGTTACTGAGGTTTTAGCATCAAAACAAAATGTTACTAAATTTATAAAGTCTAAGATTAATACTGGTAGTTTATTGACTTACTTTATTGCTCTTTTGGGACATTTATTCGAACTAGGTGAAAAGCAAACAGGTATTCCTACATTGGGTTTAAAGGTTATCACTGATATTCGAGCGCTACGAGAGACTATTCCAGAACATAAGCAACACCCTGTTATACCTCCACGTATATTTAGCGGTTTTTTATCTGAGCTTTGGTCATTGATATTTTCCTTTAAAAAAATACAAGCGCCTCTTATATCACTCATCGAAAAATGTGTTGAGAACAAAATATATGGACGAAGGCAAAAACCTAAAAACATTGAAAAATATGGTATTGAGCTCAACTTCTCAGAAGCTGTTGAATTTCATGGTTTAACCAGTGAGGTTGATAAATTAGGGATTAAGAGTCTTACAAATATTCATGGCTATATCCTAGCAATCCAAGATGCAGGAAGATATTTACTACATGCTTATTCAGGTATGAGGTATAGTGAGTTACTGAGCTTAATGTTGAATTGCTTATCTATAGAAAAATCAAAACATGGGAATATAGTTCGACTGTTAGGAAAAACAAGTAAGCTTGTCGGTCAACGAAAAACAACCGCATGGATCACATCAAAAGAAAGTGAAACTATTGTTGAAGTACTACAATCTATCGCAAAACTTGTAACCCACGATCAAGATTTCTCTGCCGAAGAGCTTATTCTATTTCCATCTCCAAGCTATTTAGGTTTTGTTGGGGCAAAAAGAAGTTCAACAGCTTGTTTACCACACAACCATACAAGCTCAACGTTGTGGCGCTTTATTAATATTAAAGAAATAGAAATTAACAATGAAGATCTGAACTTCCTTGAAATAATTGATTGCTCTCGAGCATGGAGAATGGAAGATCAATTTAAAATTGGAGAAAGGTGGTCTTTTTCTTCGCACCAATTTAGGCGAACCCTTGCTTATTACTGTCGTCAAAGTGGACTAGTAAAACTATCAACATTAAAACGACAACTCAAGCATATCACTCGTGAAATGTCCTTATATTATGCTCATGGAAACGAATACAGTGAACTATTTGATACCAATGAACATTTCCACAAAGAATACGATAGAAGCAAACCAGAAGTAGATACGCTTGCATACGTATTAGAATTATTGTTTTCTGAAGAGGATTTACATGGGAGTCATGGCAATCATATTGAGCGGTTTAACAAACCAAAGAATGCACAGCAAAAAGTAAAAATCCTCATGAATCGAGGTGATATTGTTAAAAAGTTCAAAAATGGTGAGTTGGCTTATAAAGAGACAGCATTAGGGGCATGTACTACGACTTCCCCTTGTAATCAAAAGTTACTTGGTAATATATCTGCTTGTATTAAATGTACTGATGCGGTTTTAAAACCATCAAAAGTACAAAACGTAATAAATTATCAACGTAACTTTGTAGCATCGCTCGAGAAAAATAGTATTGAATATAGAACTGAAAAAATGGAACTAGAAGCATTGTTGTTACAACAAAATAAAATGGTTAAAAGAGGATGATTTAATGGGAGCCGTAGATAACTATTTGTCTGCTTTAGAGCGATTAAAAAACAATACACCGGTTGTTTTACCCAAAGGAACTCGTATATCTAAAGATACAGTTGCATTGGAAGCTGGCCGTAAACGAAGCTCAATCAAAAAATCACGACCTCAATTTGCAAGTCTTATCGAAGAAATTGAATTAGCTGCAAGTATTCAAAGTAAGCCCGAAGACGACTCTAAAGGTTACTTAGATAAACTAAAGTCAGAAAAAGATCATTATAAAAGTCTATATCAGCAATCACTAAACCGAGAGCTAATGCTAGTAAAGCGGCTGTCTGATTTAGAAAAACTACTTTCAAATGAAGTAGGCAAAAATAATGTCCACAATATACGGGCATAACAATCGATATTTGTCCGTATTTTTTGTTGATATACAGACAAAATGTAAATCAATATCTAACTGATATCATTACAAATTAACATGTCCGTATGTCCTGTTTTTTTCAGTACGCATGGTGTCAATCATGTTAACTTCGCCTTACTGGATCTATGCGGTTACAGTTTTGCACCGCGATACGCGCAGTTCAGTAG
>CAKZQF010000191.1 GCA_937139475.1 uncultured Gammaproteobacteria bacterium
TATTGCCACATGGCAGAACAACTGCGTCGCGACCTGTTGATTGTGTGGCAATTTATTCACTAGCACATCAAGCCCTAGGTGAAGCTTAACTCTGTAGCTATACACTGCGCCGATTAAAGAAATCCAAATCAATAAGAATCTTGCTAACTCTTCCGAGCCAGAACTAGGTGTTTGCAATAAATAGCGTGACAGCACTTGCCACAAAACCGACAGGATAATCAGGCTCATCATTACTATTAGGCTCATTTTGAGCACTTGATCTAAGCTTGAAATTAACTTATTCATTGGCTTTTCCATCTGCTGTAACCGCGCTAATTCGGTTCATATAATCACCAACCAATGTGTTGTTAAACGTGGCGTGAAATGGCGCTACCGCCTCGAAAAATGGCTTTTTGTCGGGATAAATCACTTCAACACCAGCGGCTTTAACTGCTGCTAAGGCGTCATTCTCTGCGGCCATCCATAATGACTTTTGCAAGGTTACCGCATCGTTCATCGCCTGTTTTAACCAGCTTTGCTGTTGCGCCGATAGTGAGTCCATTACATGTTTACTGCTCACGACAACATCAGGCACGGAAGTATGTTCATTTAGAGAATAGTAAGGACAAATCTCGTAATGACGAGAGGAATAAAAACTTGGAGGATTGTTCTCCGCACCATCAACAACACCTTGTTGTAACGCGGCATAGAGCTCGCCCCAAGAAATAGGGGTAGCCGCACCACCAAATGCAGCAATCATTTTGACTGCCGTTTGTGAGTTCATCACCCTAATTTTTTTACCAACAACATTCTTTGGTGATTTCACCATGTCATTGCAGGTGTAGAAACTGCGACTACCGGCATCAAAGTAACCAAGGCCTTTAAGGTGAGCCGTTTCAAGTGACGATAATATTTGTTCACCGATATCGCTTTGCAGCACTTTCCAGCGATGCTCACGACTGCGAAAGATATAAGGAATGCTAAATACTTTCATATCGGGAACAAAACTTTCTAGTGCAGCCGCAGAGACTTTGGTCATCGCCAGGCTGCCAATTTGCAGTAACTCAACCATTTCACGTTCAGAGCCCAGCTGCCCATTGGGGTAAATTTTCATGGTTAGCTGACCGTCTGAATACTCATTCAAGCGATTAGCCATGTGGATTAGCGATTTATGTACCGCGTGATCCATATCCAGTGTATGCCCGACTCGCAACACTTTATTGGGCTGTTTTAATCCACAGCCACTAAGTGTTAACAGACATAGCACAGACACGATTGTTATTATTATGCGCATCTATTTAATTCCTACTAATACAACAACGCAGCGATAAACGCTGCGCTAAAAAAACTATTTTAATTCCGTTGGGCCATACTTATCCATATCATCATAATCCAGGTTTTCACCCGCCATCCCCCAAATAAAGGCATAGTTCGACGTACCTGCACCGCTATGAATTGACCAAGCTGGTGACAAGACGGCTTGTTCGTTGGTAACCCATAAATGACGTGTTTCCTTGGGCTCTCCCATAAAATGACTTACCGCTTGCTCTTGTGCAATATCAAAATACAAATATGCTTCCATGCGGCGATCATGCTGATGTGCAGGCATAGTATTCCATACACTACCAGGTTTTAACATCGTCAGCCCCATTTGCAGCTGACAAGTTTCAACAATACCGTTAATAATCAATTGGTAAATTGTTCGCTCATTCGATGTTTCAAGAGAACCAAGCTCTAACACATTAGCATTATCACGATTTACTTTCTTGGTTGGATAAGCACAGTGTGCTGGTGCTGAATTAAGATAAAACTTAGCGGGTTTGGCACTATCATGACTTGCAAAGGTTACCGACTTTGTTTTTGCACCAACATATAACGCTTCTTTATTTTCAAGAACGTACTCTTCACCATCAACAATCACAACACCCGTTTGCCCAATGTTAATAATGCCCAATTCGCGACGATCCAAGAAATGTTGTGCTTTAAGAGGATCAATTGTTGCTAACTCTAAAGCGCTATCTACAGGGGAAGCTCCCCCCACAATATAGCGATCATAATGACTATAAGTTAAGTTAATTTTATCCGCTTCAAATAAATTCTCGACTAAGAATGATTCTCTTAATGCGTTTGTATCAAATGTTTTAGCTTCGTTATGGCCGACGGCGTAACGTGTTTCATAGTTAATTGTCATAATTTTATTCACATTGTTATTTATTAATTCCGCTTCGCGGCGTATTAAAATTGGATTAGCGTGCTAACCAGCCACCATCAACCGCCAGTACATGGCCATTGACATAATCACTTGCCGCACTTGAAAGAAACACAGCAGCACCAACAAGTTGCTCTGGTTCGCCCCATTGTCCAGCTGGAATGCGTTTTTCTATTTCGGCGTTGCGTGTCGCATCATCTTGTAGCGCTTGGGTGTTATCTGTTCTGAAATAACCCGGTGCAATCGCATTAACTTGCACATTTTTACATGCCCATTCATTAGCTAACGCTTTAGTCACACCAACCACGGCATGCTTGCTTGCAGTGTAAGCAGGAACTGTAATACCACCGGTGTATGAGAGCATTGAGGCGATATTTACAATCTTGCCTTTACCACGAGCTAGCATGCCTTTACCAATTTGCTGACATAATAAGAATGTGGCATCTAAGTTAACGTTGATCACTTGTTGCCAGTCACTCAAAGGAAAGTCCACCGCCGGTGTTCTGGCAATAGTGCCACCAGCATTAATCAATATATCGACCGTGCCAGTACACTCATATGCCTGATTAGCCATTGCGATTACGGCCTGGCTATCTGATAAATCAACCGCCAGTTCAAAGGCACGTTGGCCACAGGCTTCAATTAACGCGCGGGTTTTATCGGTACCGCCAACACGAGAACTTGAGCAAATGACATCGGCGCCAGCTTGCGCTAAACCTAAGGCTAAGGCCTGTCCCAAGCCTCGGCTAGCTCCAGTTACCAACGCAGTTTTGCCTTGTAATGAAAATAATTGAGATGAAGAGTTGCTGCTCATAGGGGATCGTTAGCCTTATCTTTTTGAGTAATTCATTACAAGATATCAGGTTGTATGTTGTCATACAACCTGCTTACCTCACATTATTACAAATAAATTCGTTGTATGACTTCATACAAGATGATAAGGTTTTGCCACTTCAGCGTTTATATTGCGCGTAACAAAGATTAGAAAAGGCAAAGGTTATGACAACAAACAAAGCAATACTCTCGGCTCCTTTAGTACTCGCGGCAATGGTTGGCTGTGCGGAGTTATCCACACCAACAAGCGTTACGCCAATTGCTCTGTCTGTCACCAATCAAAGCCAAAATGAGCGCACTGAAGAAACCATTACATTGCCATTAACGCAACTACGTCAGTACGCCAAAGGCTTTGATTTAACGACCTTCTCTATCACTAAAGGCAACCAAGAGATTCCAAGTCAAGCGATTGATAGTGATGGCAATGGCACACTTGATGGCTTAGTTTTTAATGCACAATTAAAGGCAGGTGCTACTGACACCTTTACCATCACTTCGACACCAAACACCCTTAGTTACCCTAAGCGCACCCATGCTGAAATTTCCATCAATCAAGGTGGCAAGCGAGGCAGCGATGGCAAGTTTGAGGGGGGCAAGTTTGAACCAGTTAAATTTCAAAAGATCCCTGAGGGACACACCCCTGGCGACCTACAATTTCGCTTCGAAGGCCCAGGTTGGGAATCTGACAAAATAGCTTACCGCCTCTATTTCGATCATCGAAATGTTAATGACATCTTCGGTAAGAAAGTGCCGGATATGGTGCTACCACAAGTTGGACATATTGGTTATAGCTACCACAAAGAAGCAGATTGGGGCATGGACATCTTAAAAGTTGGTCCAAGTCTAGGCATCGGTGGTATCGGTATGCGTGTCGATGGCGAAGTACAACGCGTTGCCACGGCCAAAGACATGAGCGTTAACATTGTCACCGATGGCAACCTTCAGTCGCATATTCAAATTAAGCATGATGACTGGCGCATCGCGCAAAATAACTTCGACTTAACTAACGATATAACAATCAATGCCGGTTCACGAATGACCCACAGCTCGCTAACCATTAGTCCGGTGAGTGACAATTTGGTCACCGGCATCGTTAAACATCAACCATCGGAATTTATTAGCTCAAGCAATGAGTCTGGTGATTGGGCCTATATCGCCACCTTTGGCAAACAAAGCTATGTACATGATGAACTCGGTATGGCAATTCTCTACAAAAAATCTGCCTTAATTGAACTAAGTGAAGATAAACACAACCACCTTGTGACCATGAAACCACAACAGAACGGCAAGCTAGATTATTACTTCCTAGGGAGTTGGGCCCAAGATAGCGACGGGATGACGACCAAAGCAGCCTTTACTGATTACTTAAACGGCGAAATAGCAAAGCTAAATCAGCCATTACACATTAGCGCGAAATAGGACTCCTCATGAAAATTAAATTATTAGTGCTAGCTGCGCTGCTCATGCAAGGTGTAGCACAAGCAAGCATCTCACAGCCAAATATTGTGGTTATTTATACCGATGACTTAGGCATAGGTGATGTTAGTGCTTATAACATGGGCAAACTAAACACCCCAAGCATTGACAGCATTGCAAACCAAGGGCTTAAATTTACCAATGGTTATGCTACCGCAGCAACTTGTACACCAAGCCGTTTTTCCTTGCTTACGGGACAATACCCATGGCGAAAAGGTGCAGAAATATTAGCGGGAGATGCACCGCTGTTGATTAGCCCAAAGCAACAAACCTTGCCCAAAGTGCTCAAAAAAGCTGGTTACACTACCGCAGTAATTGGTAAGTGGCATTTAGGCCTAGGCAATGGTTCGATTGATTGGAATGAGAAAAATACCTTAGGGCCCAATGAAGTGGGTTTCGATTACTCATACATCATGGCAGCGACAAACGACCGGGTGCCTAATGTTTATGTTAAAAACGGTGACGTCGTCAACCTCGATCCAAAAGACCCACTGTATGTGAGCTATAAGAAGAATTTTGCAGGCGAGCCAACAGGTCTCGATAACCCAGAGTTAATGACTACCCAAACTTTTAGCAATGGCCACTACCATAGTGTTAACAACGGGGTATCACGAATTGGCTATCAAAAAGGTGGTAAATCAGCACAATGGATTGACGAGGAGATGTCCGACTTATTTCTCGATGAAGCGCAGCGTTTTGTCAGTAAAAACAAAGCTAAACCTTTCTTCCTATTCTATACCCTGCATCAACCGCATGTGCCGCGTATTCCAAATCAACGCTTCGTTGGAAAATCCGGTCAAGGTCCACGGGGAGACGCTATTTTAGAGGCAGACTGGGCAGTCGGCGAATTCTTAAAAACACTAGAACAACAAGGGCTAACAGATAATACCCTAGTCATTTTCTCTTCGGATAATGGCCCAGTACTAGATGATGGCTATAACGATCAAGCCGTAACTAAGCTTGGCAATCATACACCGTGGGGTATCTACCGTGGCGGCAAATACAGCCTATTTGATGCCGGCTCACACATTCCGTTTTTAGTCAGCTGGCCAGGCACAATAAAACCTGGCATTTCTGATAAGCTGTTCTCACAACACGATTTGTTAGCCTCATTAGCAGCACTTACCAATCAGTCGATTACTGCTAGCGATAGTCAAAACCATATTGACACATTGCTTGGTAAACCAGGTTCAGCACGTAAAGGATTAGTGATTGAAGGCATTAAAGGCCGCACCGCTTATCGTCAGGGCGACTGGATGTTTATCCCTGCTTATTGGGGACCCGAAACGCTTGAAAAAGAACAAGTAGAAACCGGCGCCTGTTCTTGCTATCAACTCTATGATTTAAGCACCGATCCGGGACAGCGCAACAATCTCGCCAGCAAGTACCCACAAAAGACTGCAGCGATGAACAAAGCGTATACCGCGATTATTGAATCACACTAAACGGCAGCCAAGGCGCTTAATCACTCCTTTTAAGCGTCTTATTATTAGTTTGGTATCGACCAAATTCGGCTGGCGTTAACCAAGGATTATCAGTGTTTTATCTATGCGACTTGAGCTATCAGCCATTGTTTAAACACTGCCAATGATGGATTAGGTTGCTCGCAGTCTTGCTGCTCGAATAAGTAATAGCCGCTGTCGGATGGTATCGACTCAAAAGGGCAAACCAACGCACCCGTCTCTAAATAGCTTGATAATAGTGCTGAGCGTGCAAGCGCAACCCCTTGGCCTGCGACTGCCGCTTCCATGGCCAGATCTGCACGATTAAAGTAATGATTTTGTGTCGGATAATACGTATCTAATTGTTGCTTGCTAAACCAATATCGCCACTCAAACTCCGGCACTGAATTTAGCCACGGCATAGTGTCGTGCAACAGATTGACTTTTTTCCAAACATTAGGATCTTGCCAATTATGTTGAGTCGCGTACTGAGGACTCATTACTGGAACAAGGGCCTCACTCATCAATAATGTTGGTTGCGCATCGCTCTCACTGTTGGGATAAGGTGTCGGGGCAAAATCAATTGCTAAGTCGTAATCACTACCGGATTTATCCACCAGCGCACCATCAGCAAAGATATGTATTTGTATATCTGGATGCTGCCTATAAAAGTCTGAGAGTCGCGGAACTAACCATTTAAATGCAAATGACGGCGTTGATTTTACACGCACTTCATTACTAATCACCGAATCATTTTGTAACGTCGAAATAGCGCTAGCAATATTCTCTAAGCTTGGGCTAACCACTAAGTGTAAGCTTGCCCCTTTTTCTGTCAATTTAATACCACGGGAATGACGTTCAAATAGTGTGATATCTAATTGAAGTTCCAGATGCCGGATTTGCTGACTAACGGCTGCTGGCGTGATGTGAAGCGCTGTTGCGGCACGAGTAAAACTGCCTAAACGAGCTGCGGTGTCAAATGTGCGAAGTGCGCCTAAAATTTGCGTATTTAAGCCCATAATTTACCCATCACTTTAGCTTTGCTTTAAGTTTAACTTAACGCTGATTTTAGCAATGATTGGTTGTGGCGTCACTAAAACTTGCTAACAATATTGCTAACGTTATTGGTGAGAGTTTGTGATGAAAATTATTATTTTGGGGGCTGGTGTTATAGGCGTTACGAGCGCCTGGTATTTAGCAAAATCGGGACATCAGGTCACGGTAATTGACCGCCAAAGTGATGTTGCATTAGAGACTAGTTTTGCCAATGCCGGACAAGTTTCACCTGGCTACTCGACCCCGTGGGCCGCTCCAGGCGTGCCCTTAAAGGCAGTAAAGTGGTTATTGCAAGACTTATCACCATTGCGTATTAATCCTTTTTCAGACTCAAGTATGTACTCCTGGTTGCTCAAACTGTTATTAAACTGTAGTGATAAACGCTATCAGTTTAATAAACGGCGAATGCTGTGTTTGGCACAATACAGCCGAAGCTGTTTGGCGCAATTACGTGACGAATTATCGCTTGATTATGAGCAGCGCACGTTAGGTACCTTGCAAGTGTTTAGAAACCTAAAACAAGTCAAGGCAGCTCAGGGAGATATCAGAGCATTACATAAAAGTGGTGTACCCTACCAAGCTCTTAGTGTTGATAAGTGTATTGATTATGAACCAGCGCTAGCGGACGTAGCCAACAAACTTGTCGGTGGCTTGCGTTTACCCAATGACGAGACGGGTGACTGTTTTAAGTTTACCCGTCAACTCAAGCAACATTGTGAAAACTTAGGTGTCAATTTTCTTTTTGAACACGACATTCAACACCTCAATTCAACAAACCAGCGTATTAGCGAGGTTGTCACAGACAAAGGGACGTTTACTGCAGACGCTTTTGTGATGGCACTAGGGAGCTATTCTCCGCTGTTGTTAAATCCACTTGGTATTAAGCTTCCAATTTACCCTGTTAAAGGCTATTCCTTAACGGTGCCTATTTTAAATCCGCAAAAAGCGCCAGTTTCCACTGTAATGGATGAATCGAATAAAGTCGCTGTATCACGATTTAGCAACCGAATTCGTGTTGGCGGAACCGCAGAGTTAAATGGCTATAACACCCAGCTACATAAGTCACGCCACGCCAATGTTGATTTTGTGCTCAATGATTTATTTGCAGGAGCCGGGGATATGTCACAAGCTGAATACTGGACGGGACTGCGCCCCATGACTCCCGATGGTATGCCAGCGCTTGGCACCTCACCAATAGAAAACCTTTTTCTTAATTCAGGCCACGGCACATTAGGCTGGACTATGGCAGCAGGCTCCGCGCGTTATTTATCAGATATCATAAACCAAAAGAGCACCGATATCGTAATTTAGGCCGTAAACGGCAAAGGGGGAGTTAACAACTCGAATTTTCATTGCAAAAAATTGAGTGACCGAAGTGTCTCACACTTCACCGATACCCAATGCCAACATAGCCAAAAGCAAGCCATCACAGCGTGATGGCCTTTTGCCTTCTTATTTATAAGCCACTAATTAACGTAACCAGCTTGGCCCCACAATATCTGGCGAAACTGGGTTCTGGTTAGAGATGTGACTACCGTAGCGCTGCAATAGATACTTAGGCAGGTTGCCAGGGCCCAATTGGCCAGGTGTTAGCGCTATCACTGAATTAGCGTTAGGAAATTTACTGTTGCCACTAAGGTTGACCAAGGCATTATTTACCCAACTAATGCCTTGGTGCTTTTCGTCTGAACTAAGACGTAACTGCCCATTGGTCAAGATTAAGTTGTCGCTAAAGTAAATATCATGCGCCAATACACTGCGACTCTTGGTAAAACCGCGCCTATCGATGCTGGCAATAGTACTGGTGGCATCAAAGGTATTGTGACGAATGCGCACATTTGAGGCTGCTGTATGGTGCCTGGCCAGCTCAGCTGGGCGTCCGGGTTTCTTATAGCCCACAGGCTGCCCGTTGACTAAGCTAATAAACTCAGGACCATGGCCGGTAAAGTGATTATTCTCGATCACATGATCAGTTACTCGTACCGCAATACCAAAACCACGGGGGCGCTTTTTAGACTTTTTATAGGCGATGGCGTTATTTTTCCTATCACGGGTAAACCAATTACCGTAGACGTGCGTGCCTTTGCCCTGACGAAGACTTAAATGTCCCTGATTGTTTTTAAACCAGTTATAACGGATTGTATTACTACTCGATTTATCTGAAATAACCTCCCCCTCGCCGTTGCTTTGCTCGAAAATGTTATACTCAACCTTCATTTTTGCATCAACGTTATAGGCCCACCCAGTCGCTAAACGGATAATTTCAGCATTGTCTGAACCAATATCAGGACGAGAGAAGTAGTTGTGGTCAAAGCGATGATAAGCACCAGATTTTGGCGGCTTAGAACTACTAACAATACCGCCATGCGTCATCTTGTTTGTAAACCGGCAATGATCAATACGGTTATAGGCCCCTTCCACACTGATCCACATGCCGTGATGGCCATCAAAATTATCAATTTCACAGTTGGTTAAACGATTATGGTCCCCTAAAAACTCGACTAAATAAGGCGCTTTCTTGTTAATACTGTTGCCACCTTTACCGACATATTTATCGTTATTAAAACGGGTACCATTTGCAAATTTAAGTCCCGATAGTTTGATATAGGAACCGGTCAACTTTAACCATGGTTTACCACTTAATATCACTTTTCCGGGATTTCTAGCCACGATTTCAATAGGCTGCCTAGCACTTCCTGACTGTGATATTTCGATCTGTACATCCGCATAATGACCATCTTCAAGAACTATCTTAGAGCCAGCAACAGCTTGCTCAATTGCTTTGCTTAATTGAGCGCGATTATGTACGACGGTTTGCTGTTTGGGCTGGATTAACAGATAGGGATTTTGGGTTAATTGATAAAGCTCAAAGTTCGATATTTTAAGCTTGGCTCCAGCCATCAAGCGCAGGCCAACATGCCCTCCACCGAGCTGACGTGCTGGTTTATCGTTATCAAGATAATCCATTTGCAACTGATCGTTAAGATAAAGTGAAATGCGATTTTTCCACTTGATTAATCGATATTTGTATTTTTTATCGGGCGCCAAGGAAGCCAAATCCATTGCTTCTTTTAACTGCTTTGGGCCATTTAAATTTTTGCGTAAACGGGCTGTGCCTCGATGAGGTGCGTAGGTTGAAATGTGATAAGACTTAATCGCGCCAGCGGTATAATCAGTAAAGACACCATTGCGGGCCGGTAGCGTGCTATCAAAAATATTTTCTTGGTTTAATCCGGTCGCGGAGAAAAACAATAGGAACAATCCCATAGGAGACTGGTGCTCTAAGTCAATTTCCACCATGTAACTCTCAGGTAATTCTTTTTTATTCCACACGGTGATGTGGCCGCCTTTAAATTGCCCTTTCTTATTGTAAAAGCCCTTTAACACATCGCCAGCAAATTGGTCTTGGCCAATTTCTTCCAAATGCCGATAATAATCCGATAAATCTTTGGGATTAAATTCAAATTGATTAGCACGATAACGCTCAATTAGCGGCTGAGCAAAACTCGACTCGATAATTAAACTGTCACCCTGCGTAGTAAGGAATGCTGGCCCCTCAGCAATCCATTGGCTATCTAACGCACTATTAGAGAACCCCGCTTGGTAAATTTTATTCGCATTTAAAAGCTGGTTAATGGCTTGCTTGTTTTCACCATGCTGTAACAGGAAATGAAAAGGCTGATTAAGCGGTTGTTGCTCGATTGCGAAAGCCATCGTGAAAAAACTGCCACACAAGGCCGTCATAATGACTTTATTTATTAATGACTTAAAATTCATTTTATGATTAGCTCCGTAACGAGAAAAAGCAGCGTGGTTTGCACCACGCTGCTTTTATCTAGACTACTAATGGATTAAAAACTTAAGGTAAACGACGCACCAAAGTAACGTTGGAAATCGCGCGCTACAACACCGCGGTACCCGCCGCCAAAGTTATTTGAGCGTGGCGTGATACGCGTGTAGTAAGTTTTGTCGAACATGTTCTTAACGAACAAGTTAAACTTGTAATCGTAGTCGCCAACTTCCCCTTTCATACCAAAGTTCAGATCAGCGATACCGTATGATGGATGTACCGTATTAGGGTCCATGTTCGAACGGAACTGCATTTCGTCTTTCCAGCGATAAGCCATCGTTACAAATGCCGCTTGGTCCATCACTTCCAGATCGTAACGTGCACTGATACGAGTCTGCCATTTCGGAGCTTTTGGCAAGGTCATGCCATCAAGGTTGATAATTGATGTCTTGTTTGGATTTTTCGGATCGATATTTTCAGGGTCACGCTGACTACAACTTGCCGTGTCCAGTAACTCCGCAGGACAACGAATTGATGAACCAGAAAAGTCTTCGTAAATTGCATCGATGTATGCCGCCGTCATGTCGAAACGTAAATCTTCCGTCGCATTCCACGTTGATTCAAGTTCTAAACCTTGAGTTCTTACATCACCCGCGTTAGCAAAAATACCACTCCAGGCGTACTTCTGATTAGTGGTAGGGTTACCGTCTTCGTCAGTTTCATAGATTGGTAGCCCTTCACCATCAAATTGCGGCAAGTTACGCGAAACACGTTCCTGGAAACCTTCATAATTGATGTGGAACGCCGTCATGTTTATGCGTAGCGTGTCATCAAGCCAATCAGTACGAGCACCAAGCTCAAACGCTTTTGAAGTTTCAGGTTTAACAGGGTTCTTGTTTGGGTCTTGTAGTTCAGCAGCACTTGCCGCTAATGAATTAAACCAGCCAGCGCCTTTATAACCCGTGCCGTAAGAGGCATAAAGCATTACATCATCATTAACGCGATGCTGTGCGCCAAAGCGATAGATAAGTTCTTTGTCAGATGCACTATTAGTAAATTCAAGATCTTGATGCCCGCGACCACCTTTGTAGTACAGCTCTGTCTTTTCATAAAGGTAACGACCACCTACAAAGGCCGTAGTGGCATCACTAAAGTGATAATCAAACTGACCATAAAGCGCCATATTGCGGGTATCAACTGTTGTCGCGTAATCAGCTTGCACGTTGTAACGACCGGTCTCACCAGCAGGTAGTTTTGCATAGTTCTCATCACGAGGTCCCGCACACTCAAGCACAATTCCGTCGTCACTGATCACTGTTGATTTGCCTGGCTTGTAAGCAGGGTCATCAACGCCACCAGCAACCCATTTATTTAAGGTAGTACAACGACGATCTTCTGCTTCACGCTCTAATGACATATCCATGTAAAACAAACCAGCAACAAAATCGTAATTTTCGCCACCGTTTGATGCTAGACGAAGCTCATGCTGGGTGGTATCTGCCGCGTTAGTTCCTTCAAAGTATGAAGTAGCCGACAAGATTGGTGAAGCATCAACATCCATATTACTCGCCACTTCCCATTCACGCGTATAGGCCTGATAGGTAAGTGTTGAGTTTTCAAACTGGTAGTTAGCTTCGAGGTTAGCTGCCTTGTTTTCAATGCGACCATATTGACCACGGCCATCCGCACTCGTTGTTGTCGCATTAGGGCCAATCTCAGTATACGAATTACCATTGGCATCGAGGTTACTTGGATGGATGATAGTAACGTTATTAGCGCCTAACTGAGTCCCGACGATAGGTGCAGGACCTTTGCCACCAAACATGTTCATGGCGCCTTCTTCGTTAACCGATAAGATCACCGAACCACAACAATTACTGTCTTTTTTAGACGATTCAACACGAACTAGTAAGTCAAATTCTTCGCTTGGCTTATAAAGTAGCTGGCCTTTAACACCACTTGAATCAATCTTGCCGATATCTTCATAATCAGGATGGGCATTTTCCAAGTGGCCATCAACATCTTTAGTGTAAGCATTTAAACGAAATGCAAACTGATCGTTAATAGGTCCAGTAATAGACGCTTGTAACTTTTTAAGGTTGTAAGAATCAGTTGAAAGTTTCGCATAACCGCTAAAACGCTCTAAATCTGGACGTTTAGTCATAAAATGAACTAAACCAGATGAGGTATTCTTACCAAACAGTGAACCTTGGGGGCCACGTAGTACTTCAACGTTTTCAATATCGGTCATATCGCCGTTCATTGCAGCAGAGCGAGCTAACACCTCACCATCAAGTAACATCGAAGTACTTGGCTCAATACCGGTATTGTTTTGCGCACTACCGATACCACGAATTGAGATGGATGAAGAACGAATCTCGCCACCTTGCTCTAAATTGATACCGGGTGCCAGGCTGATCACATCAATGTAATCACCCATTTCATTTTCATCAAGTTGTGCACTGCTTATGTTTGTAACAGCGACTGGAACGTCCTGGATATTCTGTACACGGCGTTGTGCTTTTACCGTGATCACTTCAATATCTTTTTCTTTTGCTTGTTGCTTAGTATCTGCAGCCATTGTAGGTAGAGCCAGACCGCCAACGGTCAAGCCTAGAAGTTGTGCCGTTATCACCTTACTTAGCATAGATTTCTTATGTAACATTGTGCGCCTCTTATTTTTTCTGTGTGCTTTTATAGGTATTACATGTTCTGGACAGTTCCAACTTCATTTGTATGATTACTGTTTAAGCGTGGTATTGCGAGTCTTTTGATTGTCTTATTGTGCTTCTAAAGTGAGCTACTTTCTTTGCAACCAAACCCTTTTATTCTTACCAGCAAGTAATCTTACGCTGAAATCAGTTATCATATAACCATACAACAAACAGTAAAGCAACAGCTATGTAAAGAAATGTAAACTTTATTAACATTAATTTAGTAAAGCGATATTGAAAGTCGAACAATGGCAGATGGACTCTTTAATAGCTATAAAGTCAATAACTTATAATAAGACACAGCTAAAAAAGCCGCACTATTCCAAGTGACCAGAATAGTACGGAAATGGTGGAGAACTAGAGATTAGAGAGATGTAAAAGCCCTTCAAAAAAAGATTAAAAGTATCTATAAGGGCTTAAAAAGTTTTGTTTTTCATTTGAAAAATGGATTATTTTTCCAACAATTTATGTATTTCAACACCGGTCATTAAGAAGCCGCTCACGCCGTAAAGCTGAGTATCATCTTCTGAAACCGTATCAGGTGATGCGCCAATTGGCTGAACCCAACCTAACTTGCCATTAGGCTGCACTGCGCCGACAAGCGCCGACCAAGCATCGGTAATCACGGGCAGATATTTCTCTTTCGATAATACCCCCTGGTTAACGCCCGATGCATAAGCAAAGGCGATAAGTGCTGTACCACTGGTTTCCTTAAATGGTTGTGACTCAGGCGCTAAAACAGACGGACGCCAAAATCCATCAGGTTGCTGCGCTGTTGCCAAACGTGCCATGACCTTTTTAAAGATATCTTCATATCCACTACGATCAGCATGATCCTGTGGTAAATGTTCAAGAATACGGGCAAGTCCTGCCACTACCCAACCCACACCACGAGCCCAAATGATTTTCTGCCCATTTTTTTCACGTTTATTAAAGAAGCGTGTATCGCGGAAGAATAAGTGATCTTCTTTGTCCCACAATAAATTAGCCGTTTCCCAGAATTCTTTATTTGCAAAATCAAGGTATCGTTTATCCCCAGTAAGCTTAGCTAGCTCAATCCAAACCGGAGGCCCCATAAACAAAGCATCAGCCCAGCACCAGCGGCTTTTACAAGGTACAACGCTGAATTTTCGCCCTTCGAACTCATCAAATGGCACTTCGCTGTAATCATCGTGTGCTGTCTTATCCACCTTAATTTTTTTAAAGTAAAGATCGGTAGTTGACGGCGAGTTTAGAATAATCTCAAAAATAGTTTTTAACGGTGCCAGCATCTCAGGTTCTTTATACTTAGCATAAAGATCAAGATATAACTGACCAATGGCGTAATCATCAGCATTGTAAATGCGTGGTGCAAACAGGTACTTATTACGCTTGGCCACATCATAAAGCTTGGTCATCACGGTACTATCGCCTTGCGAATCGGCCAATTTAGCCCAACGCGCCATACCAACATGAAATGCTGCATATACCCAGCCTTGTGGGTGACTATCCGCATCGGTAGGCCCCATGTAGGCACTATGTTCATTGCCGTCGAATAAGTTGGTTTCTTTGTTGTACTTGGTCCACTGCCAATCCGATACCGTTTGCATCGTTTTATAGACATCAGATTTATTCATTTTATCTGAAATATGATTTGATACGACAGCCTGATCAGCACATGCTGTCGTGGCCCCCATTAATGTAAACATTAAGACCGAGCAGCTTTTTGCTAAACGCTTTAATTTTATCGACTTCATAGTAACCCTTTATTTAATTCTTGGTTGATGACATCATAAACTGCTTTCCAACTTTAGAGGTATGATGTCAGTCTTCATACAAGCATACTTAATGACCGCTCACTAGACAAGTCTTTTCTCAACAATAACGTTGTCCTATTGCTGCGCTAGTATCGAGACTTTAAAATCTTTATATATCACTGATTTTCTCCACATCTGACGTAACCCAATCCGACCGTGGCTTACGAGAGGGTATTGCGAAGTATCCCAACTGAATAATCGACTGCGCTGTTCATTTTTAAATTCCATCAACAAATGATGACCTTTTTTAATTACAGTCACATGGTATTTTTCATTAGGAACGAATAGCCCGGTTGCGTGGTAATCCCCTGCCACTTTGGTATCGCTAAAAAATGTCCCGCCAGGGCTTAATGGATAACGCCGAGCGCGTACATAATCGGCATCTACCCCTACATCTTTGGCGCCAAAAGCAGCGTAGCTGATATGCAATAAGTTCATGTGGTTAAAATAAGTTTTCATTTTGGGAATGGCACGCAGTGCTGACCAACGGCTAATATCTTCAAGGTAGGGCTTAGTGCCAACGCCAGTGGCTTGAATATATAAGATATTTACCCACTTGTGCTCGGTATCTAAGCGGGTGTAGTCATATTCAATCTTAATATCCCCGGCGAAACTTTGCTTGGTCCACAGTACACCATGATGGGCCGGATCCATTTCAACACTCCCAGTGGTAAAGGTCATGCCACGTGCCGAGTTACTCAACGTATTTTTTGTACCATCAACAAACCAGTGCTCATTCCAATCCTTGGTACCTGAGTCGTGCATCACATTATGCCATTGCTCAGGAGCGTTTAACTTATCAAATAACTGCTGATCATTTGGTACCGCCGCAAACACCGATGAACAGACCATCCCCCCCATTAGAATTTGCGCCAATTTAGCCCTAAATTTTTTCATTGCATTACTCTAAGAATATTTTTCGTTGTAAAACATCATAGCTTAGTTGTATGATGTCTTACAAATAAACCAGAGGTAATGACATGACTAATCGACGAACCCCAAATCAAAAACTCGCAACTTTAGGCTTGTTATTTTCATCGGTAATCATGCCGATAACTACGCAGGCAGCGGGCTTGTCGCTAATGTCATTCGAAAAAAACAACTCTGTAAAAAACATTTCAACGGCAAGCGATAGCCAAGTTAGCATCAGCCAAAAACATGCAAAAGACGGTAAATCTTCGCTCAAATGGCAATATAAGCCCGGGGCAAATCTCATTATCAATAGACCGATTGGCTTTACTCCGTTCGTTGCAAATACCACCAGCCAAGCGCGTGATAGCTTTATGAGTTGGGTGTATAACGAAACGCCAAGCAAGCAACCGCTCACTTTCGTTTTTTCAACCGATGACACGCCTAAAGCAAGTTTTAAGTTTGGCCTAAATTTTAGTGGCTGGCGCGCCATCGTCGTACCATTTGAAGATGACATGCAAGGCAAGCCTTCCACCGACATGAATAAACTCACCATTAGTGCACCAAATAGCGATGGCGAACTTTATTTTGATCAACTGGCGTTAAACCTACCGGTAGACCCTCGCTGGCCAACTCCTGATTATCAAATTCCGTTTATTAACAAGACCATTAACCATCGCGCTAACGCGCATTGGGGAGCCTTGTTACAATATGACTCTTGGTTAACCGCATTCGATGCTAAGCCATTAGCAACGGCAGATAAGAAGCAACTTGCTGCTATTGCCACAATCAAGCAGCGAGTCGATAACGATCTGTTGCAAAGTGCGCAGCCACTGACCAAAAAGCAGATAAACAAGCTGCTAAAAAAGAGTAAAAAACTGACTCGCCTTAAGAATGGAAAATTAAAGTCAGTGCAAATGTGGCGCCAGATTGAGGTCTATCACCGCGCAAAAGTTGATCAGCTAAACCTAAATCGGATTAAGAAAAGCGTGGTACGTTTTCAAGTGATGGGCAAACATTTGTTAAAACTTGCCCACGCATACCGACTTACCGACAAGGCTGAACTTAAAAAGCGCATTAGCGAAGAATTCTCTTTATTAGTAAACCATGTACTCGAGCAAGGATACACCCGTGGCAGTGCCGCTGGCATTATGCACCATCAGGGTTATAGTATGCGCCAATGGAGCGAAGCTATTTTCCTTGGCCGCGAGATGCTAAAAGATGATCTTCAGGCGGCCGCGCAAGCGACAGGATGGCTGGCTGGTTTTGGGCGCATTTTTAGAGAGAATGAAGATAACTTTGGCTTTAATGTCGATGTAATGAATACATTCCTGCCCGCAATGCTAATGAGTGCATTACTCGAACAAGACAGTAACAATTCCGTTGCCTACCTAAATACTATGGCGCAATGGATGTCTTATTCAATGCTTGCAACCAAAGGACTTGCTGGCGGCATTCAACCCGATGGCTCTTTCTATCATCACTCACAACATTACGTTGCCTATGGTAATGGTGGGCTACGTGGCCTAGCACCTGTTGTTTATTACATGGGGGCGACACCATTTGCCCTTGATAAACCAGCTTATCAGCGACTGCGCCATGCGACTTTAATGACACGTGTGTTCTCAAATGGCTTAAAGACACCAATGAGCCTCGCCGGACGTCACCCGGAAGAGTATACCGAAATAACGTTGTCACCGTTCAAGTACCTCACTTTGATGGGAGACAAAACGGTGGCTAAGGCATATCTTCGCCTGACTAAAGACAACCCGACTTCATTAACTAATCATTTGATTGAAAAAGGTGTGACGCCAGAAGCCTCACCTAATGGCAGCTGGACAATGAACTATTCCAGCATGGCTATCCATCGTCAAGATGAATGGCTAGCCACTGCTCGCGGTTTCAGCCGTTACCTGGTGGGCAATGAAAGTTATCGCAATGCCAATCACTTTGGGCGCTATATCAACTACGGCCACCTTGAAATCCTTCCCTCGAGCCATGTCGACTCTGGCTTTAGTGAAAGCGGTTGGGATTGGAATCGCTGGTCAGGCACAACAACTACCCATTTACCGCTAAACAAATTAGCGGCACAAATAAGTCAAGTCGATCAGTATTCAGGTGTGGAAGAAATGCTGCTGTCAGACCAAACCTTCAGCGGCGCTAACAACCTTGGCAACCAAGCGAGCATGTTTGCAATGAAGCTCCACGGTCATGCAAAGTATGATGCGAGCCTTAATGCAAGGAAGTCGGTTTTCTTCTTTAACAACCAAGTCATCGCGCTAGGCAGCGGGATCAATAGCGATGATAAAGCCCATGCCACAGAAACCACTTTGTTCCAGCAAACATTGCCAAGCGCTGCTACGGTTAATGAGCTCAATGGCCAAGCATTAAGCGGGTTAGACATCAATAGTTCTCAACAACTTAGTGAAATAGCCTACCTGCGCGACTTGCGCAACAATGCCTATTTTGTCGCACCAAATCAGCAGCTGCGTATTTTGCGTCAAACTCAGCAATCTCAAGAGAACGAGCAGAAAAGGCCAACAAGTGGCGACTTCGTTACCGCGTTAATTGATCACGGTAAAGCGCCTAACGATGGTTTTTACCAATACTCAATATTAATTAACGCGAGTAACCAACAAGCGGCACAATATCAACAGCAACTAACGAGCAGTACACCGCCATACCAAGTATTACAGCGTAGCAATAATGCACACGTAGTACAGGAATCCAGTAGCGGTATTGTCGGTTACTCACTCTTTGAGGCTCATACCAAGCCAGTCACTCCATCTGGATTAGTACTAAGTAATAGTGCACCGATAATGCTAATGGCCAAACAACACCAAGATACCTTGCGCTTAGCTGTAACCGACCCTGACTTGAACTTCTATCAAGGCACAGAGCAAGACCAGCTTGATGAGAATGGCCAACAAACTGAGGTTAGCATCTACTCGCGCCAATGGCGAAAAGTGCAGCCACAACCTAAAGTCAGTCAGTTAACTCTCAAGGGCCAGTGGCAAGGGCAAGGTTCAGGCTTTAAAGTGCTGTCGGCTGCTGATAATAAAACACTGCTAGAGATCACCTCCATCAGTGCGACACCAATTCAAATTACACTGCAAGCAGTAAAAGGATAGTCCGGTGAAATTATCCAGAAGACATTTTATAAAGTTCAGTACGGCAACATTGTTGAGCACCGCTGCGGCCAGTAGCTGCACTAATCAAACGAGCAATGGTAAAGATAGCCGCCCCAACGTACTATTTATATGTATTGACGATCTCAATGACTGGATAGGCTCCCTAAAGGGGCACCCACAAGCGAGAACACCAAACATTGACCGTTTAATGAATTCAGGCACTAATTTTACTAGTGCTCATTGCAGTGCACCAGTATGCGCTGCATCGCGCAATTCTTTGCTGACGGGGCTTGCGCCCACGACTACGGGTTGGTACACCAACGCCAAGTTTGAAGAAACAGCTGATGCAGTGCTTGGCGCTACACCTACCTTGCCACAACATTTTAAAAACAACGGTTATAAAACATTAGCGGGTGGCAAAGTTTTCCATACTGGCACTTCCGATTATCGTCATGATCTGCAATGGCATGAAACACTGCCATATTACGAGATCACCAATCAATATTTGCTCGACCGTGGTTACGGATATGGTAAATACGGTGCAAAAGATCATAAATACTACCCATTCCCCAAAGATGGCGGTCAAATAGTGCAAACATATGGTCCTGATACACCTGGGAAATCACTCTGTTGGGGAGCGCTTGAACGCAGCGACATTCCGCACAATGGCGTGATGCCCGATGAAGAAATAGCACAATGGGCTGTAGAGCAGCTAGCGAAAGAACATCAGCAACCATTCTTTTTAGCCGCGGGCTTTATCAGACCACACGTACCGTTTACCGCGCCCAAAGAATACTTTGAAATGTTTCCACTTGATGACGTAATCATGCCTGAGATTGTCGATGGTGAAATGCAAGATGTTCCACTCTATGGCAAAGCCATGGCGCTTGGGGTTATCCCTGGTGGCGATCATAACGCCGTAACAAACGTCAGTCCGACCTTTTGGAAAGAGCTGGTACGTGCCAACCTCGCCTGCATCGCCTTTGTCGATGCTCAGGTGGGTAAGCTACTCGATGGTTTGGAGGCGAGCCCACACAAAGATAATACCATTGTGATGTTATGGTCCGATCATGGGCAAAACTTTGGTGAGCATAGAAATTGGCGAAAAATGAGCCTGTGGGAAGAGTCGACTCATGTGCCCTTTGCCATACGCTTACCGGGACAAACACAAGGTCAACGTTGCGATCAAGTCGTCAGTCTGCTCGACATCTACCCCACATTAACTAATTTATGTAGCTTACCAAGCGTGCCGACCAATGAAGGATACTCACTCACAACGCTATTAAATAACCCACAGTTTGAACGCAAACTTCCAGCAATAACAACATGGGGATATAAAAACCATTCAGTACGTGATGAAAACCTACGCTATACGCAATACCGCGATGGCAATGAAGAGTTGTTTGACCATAAAGTTGATCCCAATGAACATACAAATGTTGCCAATGACCCGCGCTATAACACGATAAAACAACAATTAAAGCATTGGTTACCAAGGCACAACCAAATGCCAACACAGATGAGTCAATTTAATGGTGATTTCTTAGAGAAAAGGTTAGAAAAATGGCAAGGGGAAAACGGAATTCCCGATTGGTTGACCTAAATACGATTCTCTCCAGTTTGAGCTTTGCGTAGAAAAGTTGGACACTTCTACAACGATAAGCCAAAGCCCAATAGTAGGTCTATTGGGCTTTTTTCATTGTTTAAACGAAAAAACGATTCTATCGTACATTGCTCGCTAACAGGCACCGAACCGATTGCGATTGACAAGTCATCAGCAACAACTTTTATCATAACACTCCCTATTTGGGTCTTTTTCCGTTATAACTATAATCGTTATGAGTGTCTTAAAGTGCCCCCGATTAAAGTCACTTTATTCATTATTCCAAGCCGTGCTATCCCTTCAAATAAGGCAACACGATTATACAAGTAACTTAGCGATTCAATATGAAAAAAGCATTCTCTCAAGCTTGCGAAAATAACAAGCAACCTATATTAGACATTCTTTCCCAGGAATTTAGCCGAGTGCAATCTGTGCTGGAGATTGGCTCAGGAACAGGACAGCACGCCGTTCACTTTGCGCAGCATTTACCCCACCTCACATGGTCTACAAGCGATTTAACCATTAACCACCAAAGTATTGAGCTGCGAATAACAGAAGCAAGCCTGCCCAACCTCAATAAGCCCATCACACTTGATCTAAACCAACCGTGGGCCATTAAGAATGTCGATGCTATCTTTACTGCCAATACCTTACACATAGTCAGCTATCCACTGGTGATAAAGTTCTTTGAAGGCGTTGATAAACATCTTACCCACGGCGGTAAACTCTGTATTTATGGCCCCTTTAACTACAACGGACAATTCACCAGTCAAAGCAATAGCGACTTCGATTTATGGCTCAAAGCGCGCGACCCACAAAGTGGTATTCGTCATATTGAAGATATTGTAACGCTAGCTAACCAAGCCAACCTGGTACTAACCAATGACCATCAGATGCCGGCGAATAATCGACTGTTAACTTTCATAAAACGCTAGTCAGATTTATTTCCACTAACCAATAGCCACTAGAGCCTGACCATTTCACTAAGCACAACCGTTTGCCACTTCACCTCGCTGCGGCCGAGTTTGTCGTTATCTAATTTCGTTATGAGACTTGGCGTCAGTCCTTCATTATGCGCTAGCCCGATCAGTTCATTAACGCAAACACTATGCATCACTCGTTCGTCACCGCTGGGGCCATAGCGTAATGAAATGACTATTTTACCACCGGGCTTTAAAAGACTGGCGACGCACTCTATGGACTGGGCTCTTTGTTGCGGTGGGATATGCATCCATACAGCGCTTAATAAAATAAGGTCATAGGTTTCACCGCTGCCAGCAACTGTTGTTAACGCGGGTAAAGAGTCATTAATCCAGTTGACATTTAACTCCTTGGTTAACTTTATACCTAGGCTAGCAAGTTTTATCGCTGGCTCAACCGCCGTTATTTGAATGTTTTGCAGAGCACCTAATTGAGCTAAATACTGACTGTCGCGACCAGCTCCGGCGCCCAAATCTAAAACAGTTGCTTTTGGCTTACTGAGTATTGGATCAAGTAAATGCAACCATGCATGGTGTACTTGGGTGAAATCTGTAGAAAGGTACTGTTGCGCTAACTTATCCGCATGTTGATTATAAAATTGCATGCTCACTTGCTCCCTGAATTTTCAATTAACTATCCTTAGTCTCAATCTAAACTAACACATTGTTTATTGAGTAAAAACATCAAGATTGAATTTTTATTAAGAAAGAACTGCTTAATCGCTACAACAGTGCTATTTTTAAAACAGAATTAAATAACTTTGATAAATCGTTTCTTGATATTAGCAAGGCAGTGACACCAAAGGAGTTCGACTTGACGCTTCGTGATGACAACATAAATCAACTTAAAGCGAGTTCATTTGATGTATTAATTATAGGTGCTGGAATCAATGGCGCAGTCTCCGCCGCAGCGCTTGCTGCAAAAGGCGTCAAAGTCGGTGTCATTGACCGTGGTGACTTTGCTGGCGAGACAAGCTCACAATCATCGAATTTGGCGTGGGGAGGGATAAAGTACCTTGAGAGTCATGATTATGGTTTGGTCAATGAACTCTGCCAGAGCCGCAACCATTTAATGGAACACTACCCATCAACGGTTAAAGAGATTCGTTTTCTAACCACCATAGCCAACGGTTTTCGGTTTCCGGCGCCTGTTGTTTACGCGGGCACCGTTCTTTATTGGATGTTTGGACGTTTTGTTACCCGCCGCCCAAATTTCCTGTGCGCTCACGAAATCAAGCAGCTCGAGCCAATTATAAATACTGATAATGTACAAGGCGGATTTGAATATTCAGATTGCTACCTACATGACAATGACTCGCGATTTGTGTTTAATTTTATACGTCGCGCAATGCATTGTGGTGCAGTAGCTACAAATTATGTTGAGTCACTAGGAGCGATAAGAAAACAGGGGCTGTGGAACATAAAGCTAAAGGACTTAGTCAGTGGCGACTCCTTTGAGGTAAAGACAAAAACTCTGATTAATGCTTGTGGCCCCTATGTTGATACTCACAATAGACTCATCGGTCAGCAAACCAAACATCATCATTTGTTTTCCAAAGGTATTCATTTAATTGTTGACCGATTAACCCCAAGTCACAAAGTATTGGCATTCTTTGCGAGTGACGGACGACTATTTTTTATCATGCCAATGGGACCAAAGACATGCATCGGTACAACCGATGTACAGGTCAAATCACCTCAAACTAAGGTAACCGACGAAGACCGAAATTTTGTGCTCAACAATGTTAACCAACTGCTATCACTCGCTCAGCCTTTAACCAAAGGTGACATTATCAGTGAGCGCTGTGGAGTACGCCCGCTAGCGAGTACTAGCGATACCGCAATTGGTAACTGGACTGAGATATCTCGTAAACACAGCATCGATTTTAATCATGCTGATAAGCACTTAAGTATCTTTGGCGGCAAACTAACCGACTGTATCAATGTCGGCAATGAGGTCTGTAGCATAGTCGCCCGGATGGGAATACCATTGCAGCAGGTTGATAGGCGTTGGTATGGCGAACCCAACAAGACCGATCGCCAACGCTTTATGACACAAGCTATGGCGATGAAACTTGATGATTTATTACCTAAAGAGTTACACCAACCCTCGCCAGAACCGCTATCCCAGCGATTCTGGCGTCGCTATGGTCTCAATGCTTTTAGTTTGCTAGAACGCATAAAACAGCAACCAGAGAGTGGTAAACTGTTGATTGAAAATGCCGCCTATTTGGTTTGCGAAATCGAATTAGCCGCTCGCACCGAGATGATTGTAACGCTAGAAGACTTCTTACGTCGTCGCTCTAAAATTGCACTCGTTGTTGATAAGCAAACACTACTCCATTCAAAAGGACTGCTTCAGGCCTGCGAAATACTATTTGGTGAACTTGCTCAGCAGAAACTTGAGGAATATGCCTCTCGCGTCAATTAGTTGCAGACGTGCATTTCAGTGTCTTGATGCTCCACTTCAGCACCAGTCAATTATTGCTTCGGGCCCTATAACAAATTGTACAACTTGTTATAGGGCCAATAAGCGCTTAATTATCGAATGGCGAAATTAATCCAACAATTTCAAGAAAAATAATTTTTTGAGCCTATACTCTGCATTCAACCAGAGATGAGCTTGAGTATTCAATGGAAATTCCTAAATTAAGAGCTGGAGAGTACTTTCCCAGAATAGTCTTACCAACTATTTCAGGGACTGAAATTGATGTTAGTGAAACGTATCAAGGGGCAACTTGGCAGATTGTTATCTTTTACCAAGGTTTCCACAGTACGCGCTGTACCGCTTTCCTGAACAATGTTGAAAGCATCAAAGACAAGTTAATTTGCCATGGAATAAGCGTTACTGCGGTTTCAGCCGATGATGGTGAGCAATTACAAAAACACCTAAAGCAATTGGAAATTTCATTTCCACTAGCCTTTGGCTTGTCAATCTCTCAAATGCATGAACTAAACCTTTATATTTCGTTGCCAAAAGACTTCAACCAGACCAATCATCCTTTTTGCGAACCGGGGCTATTTGTACTCAACGAGCTAGGTCAAATTGTTGTACTTGATATCTCAAATAACGAAATGTGCAGACCAGAGTTAGCCACCCTAGTCGATGGAATCATCGAACTAAAATACAGCGAAGAACCACTAGTTATTACAGGGTCATTTTAATTTTGCTTATAAAATGAAAAAAGCCTCTGACGAGGCTTTTTATTTGGCGTTATCTAAACTTAAAAGTTATAAGTTGCTTTAACGTAATAGTAACCGCCGTTAATACCAATTGGCGAAGTTGTTGGGTATAGCGACCCAGCCACCTCATTGTCATATGGCGTGATTTCATCAGGGGTTTCGTCGAACAAGTTCGTTGCCCCCGCAGTCAATCTCCAATTGTCATCAACTGAATAGCTTACTTCAGCATCAAACACGACTTCAGAACCCGCATTAAACGGTAGACCTGAATCTAAGTGATCTTCAAAGATTGCACCCGCATAACGAATACGAGATAGCACTCTCCAATCACCGTTGGTGTGGTTAGCAGTTAGGTTGTAACGTAATGCTGGTAGATTGTCTTCCAACATTTTCACACGATCCGCAGAGATGTTATCTGATGCACGGTCGACAACGGTTTGTGTCCAGTTGTATGCGAACGAGAATTTCGTTTCGCCACCGAACATATCCATATCATAACTAGCAACAACGTCTACGCCTTGAGTCGTCGTATCAAAGTCATTGGTAAAGTATGAAATCTCAGTGAAGCTAGAAGCATCGGTCACGCCGGCAGCAATTAATGCCGCACGATCAGCGTCATCGAGTTTAATGCCCGAGGTAGTTGAGATACGGTCAGTTACTTCAATGTTGAAGTAATCGATGGTGATGAAAAGACCATTATCAAATGAACCAACTAGACCCAAGCTATAGCTTTCTGATTCTTCAGGTGTCAGCGTTGTACCACCTTTTTGCATTGAGATTGGATGCGTTGGTGGTAACGTTGCGCGGTCAATTAGAGCACCATCGGTGCCAAATGCCGTTGTTACGTTACGTACTGTTGTTTGACCTATGGTAGGGGCCTTAAAGCCAGTACTTGCGGCACCGCGAAGTGCCCAGTCTTCAATAAACTCCCAGCGCGCTGAAATTTTACCTTTAGTGGTGTTACCAAAATCAGAGAAATCTTCAAAGCGTAACGCACCGCCCATCATGAAGTCATCAGTAAAATAAACTTCGGCATCCACATAAGCAGCGACACTTTGACGGCTTGTTTTACCAGCACTTCGCGCTGACAAACCAGGGAAGCCGTTAGAACCGATACCAAAGCCTTGAGATGCTAGCGGACCAATTTCCCAAGACTCTTGATCACCAGCAATTGCTTCAAATGATTCATTACGGTATTCCAAACCACCAGCTAAATTCATTGGCTCGTCATAATCGATATCAATAGATTTAGAGAAATCCAAGTTGATCATATCTTCTTGTTGAATGTATTTACCCGGACTAAACTCCATTGGAGTTTCAGGGCCTAAAGAAGCATTAATGGTATTAGTGATCTTGTAATCAACTTCATTGCGACCGTGAGAGAAGCTTACGTCATAAAAAACTTCATCACCGAACTCACCTTTAGTACCAAATACCAATGAGCTATCAGTTACTTTACCACCAAATTTTGGCGTGAAGCCACCAGGTAGTATTTCATTAAATGCAAAACAATCAGGATTGTTTAGTACTTCTGATACGTAGCGTGGATTATCTAACACGTTATCGCCAACAAGAATATCAGTTGGACAGTTACCGCTCATATCGCCAGTTAAGTCACCGACAAGTAACGTTGCTTCGCCATCTTCAGTTGGTGTTCCTTCGTTTACTCCACCGCGGTTTTGTGGATTACGGAAGTAGAAACCACCCTCTACATCACGTTTTGCGATATTACCAAATAAGTAAGCTTCTGCACCGTTGCCTAAATCTAAGCCAGCATTAACAAAAACTTTAAAGTCTTGCTTAATTTCTGGCGCGCCCCAAACTTGAGCCGGGTCGGCAACAGCGGTGTTACCTTCCGCGATAAGGCCTGCGGCATCATCACGCTGTACACTACGGCTTGTTGGATCAGACTGTTTCCATTCAAAAGATGTATTAACAAAACCGTTTGCTGTTAGCGGTAGGCCTAGGTTACCAGATAGCTGAACACCATCACCGTCGCCTTCGTAAAACTCACCCCATTTTACTTCCATCATGCCGCCTTCGCTAGCATTTTTCAGGGTAAAGTTCATTACACCTGCTAGTGCATCTGAGCCATACTGTGCTGCTGCGCCATCACGTAGAACATCAACCTGTTTGATTGCAGAAGAAGGGATCACTGATAAATCTGGGCCTTGTGCACCATCAGATAAGCCACCACCTAAAAAGGTAATTACCGCACTGCGATGGCGACGCTTACCATTAACCAGAATTAAGGTGTGATCAGATGCCAAACCACGTAGGTTAGCTGGACGTACTAAGGTTGAAGCGTCATTGATAGGTTGGTCATTAACATTGAAAGAAGGCACTACATTTTGTAGTAATGAGACCATGTCCGATGGACCCTGGCTCGCAATTTCCGCACCATCAATAATATCAACAGGAACAGCTGAGTCTGCTGCTGAACGAGGTGCTGCACGAGTACCGATAACTGAAATTTTTTCAGCTTTCTTTGATGCGGCTGATTCCGTTTCCTCTTCTGCTGCGTAAACCGATGTAGCTGTCAGAGCGGTAGCAACTGAAAGTGCTAAAGCAGTAACTTTAAAAGTCTTTTGCATTCTGATTTCCTTTTTACATAGTATTTGTTGTTGATTCTTTTTAAGTTCGATCAATCAACAACAACTATAGCGCAACATTTAATTAACAATCAATGTTTTTTTGATATGACACTCAAAGTTACGTGGTAAATGGCGAACACCTTTTACCATCAGCGTCACAAGCAACAGAAAGCAACCATCTATTAACAAAAAGTAACAATAAAGAACGATTTAGTAATTCTTTTTAATAAATTCCATAAATACTTTGCTGGCATTTGAAAGATAATGACTTTTTTTCCAAGCAAGGCCTAGCGTCAAAACAATTTGTGGTGAGAAAGGTATCGCGGTTAATTCACTCGAGTCACTCATAATGCCACTTAAGCAGCTTGTGATACCGACATTGTTTTTGACCAACGATTTTTGCAGCTCAATGAGGTTTGTTTCCATTTTAATATCTAATGCAACGCTATGCTTTTTTGAGTATTGACTAACAGCTTCACGTAGAAAGTATCCCTCTCGAAATAATACCAAAGGTTGCTGGCAAAAAGTTTCTAGGGACATGGAGTCAAATTTGGCCAATGGATGATTGATGGGTAAACCAACCATCATGGGCTCTTTAATTAAGTCTGTATAACGCAGTTGAGTTGATTCTTGTTCTGAGCGGATCAGTGCAATGTCAACTTCACCGTTTAATAACATCACCTCAAGCGCCGCTGTCCCCTGCTCAAAGAGCTGCACGGTAATATTTGGATATTGCTGTTTGAAGGCTAGTAGCACATCGGTAAAGTAATATGAGCCCATCATGGCAGATACACCAAAGCGCACAACGCCACGGTTGAGATCCTTAAGTTCTTGTAACTGTAACTCAACTTGATTTGCATGCGCTAATAAACTACCCGCGGCCTGATATAGCACTTTTCCTTCCGCTGTGAGTAAATCATTCTTATCACTACGATTAATTAAATTTAATCCCAGCTGTCGCTCTAGTTTTTTTATCGCGATACTTAGCGCAGGTTGCGCTATACCTATTTTTTTAGCTGCCTTGGTGAAATTCCCCATTTCAGCTAATTGTTTAAAGTAACTTAGTTGCTGCAGATTCATATAATTTACTTATTAAAAATATAACTTCAATATATTATATTTATACAAATTAAGAACGTAAAGTATCTGGTATATAAAGAACTAACACTAATTCGGAGTCACCATGAGCAAACTAACCCCATTTAACTGGCAAGATCCTATGTTTTTAGACAGTCAATTAACTGAAGACGAGCGTATGATCCGCGATACAGCCCATTCATATTGCCAAGAAAAACTATTACCACGCGCACTTGAAGGCAACAGAAATGAAGTTTTTGATCGTGAAATAATGCGTGAACTCGGTGAACTTGGCCTATTAGGCGCAACATTACCGGCTCAATATGGTGGCAGTGAAGTAAATTATGTTAGCTATGGTTTGATTGCGCGTGAAGTTGAGCGTGTGGACAGCGGTTACCGAAGTGCCATGAGCGTGCAGTCATCTTTGGTAATGCACCCTATATATACCTATGGTAGCGAAGCACAGCGCATGAAGTATTTGCCAAAGCTGGCTAGCGGTGAATGGGTTGGCTGTTTTGGTTTAACTGAACCAGATTCAGGTAGTGATCCAGCATCAATGCTAACTCGAGCGACAAAAGTTGACGGTGGCTATCGTCTTAGTGGCAATAAAATGTGGATCACCAACTCACCGATTGCCGACGTATTTGTCGTTTGGGCCAAGCTTGAAGGCGTTATTCGTGGTTTTGTCCTTGAAAAAGGAATGGAAGGCTTATCAGCACCTAAGATAGAAGGTAAATTCTCGTTACGTGCTTCAATCACAGGTGAAATTGTGATGGATAATGTTTTTGTACCTGATGAGAACATGTTCCCTGAAATCAAAGGATTGGCTGGCCCGTTTGGCTGTTTGAACAAAGCACGTTACGGCATAGCTTGGGGTAGCATGGGAGCAGCAGAGTTTTGCTTTAATGCCGCTCGCACATACACCTTGGATCGCAAGCAGTTCAACCGCCCGCTGGCAGCAAATCAGCTGATCCAAAAGAAACTTGCTGATATGCAAACAGAAATCGCCTTAGCATTCCAAGGCTGTCTGCAGATGGGTCGCCTAATGGATAACAATCAATGTCCTGTAGAGCTTATCTCAATGCTTAAGCGCAACAACTGCGGCAAGGCATTGGATATTGCTCGCGTTGCACGTGACATGCATGGCGGCAACGGCATTAGTGACGAGTTTGGGGTTATTCGTCATGTGATGAACCTTGAAGCCGTTAACACCTACGAAGGCACCCACGATGTCCATGCGCTCATTCTTGGCCGTGCTATCACTGGTATAGCGGCATTTTGCTAATGAAAGGGGCATTAGATGGCATAAAAGTCATTGACCTGAGCCGCATTCTCGCGGGGCCTTGGGCCTCGCAGATGTTGGCAGATCTGGGCGCGCAAGTGATAAAAATTGAGCGCCCTAAAAAAGGGGATGACACACGTTATTGGGGGCCTCCTTTTATCAAGGAAGCAACAGATGACCAGCCACCGCAAGCTGCCTATTTTCATTGCGCCAATCGCAATAAGCAATCAATTTCCATTGATATTACGCATGCTCAAGGTCAACAAATCATTCGCGATCTTGTGCAAGAGGCTGATGTTGTCATTGAAAATTATAAAGTTGGCGGGTTAGCAAAGTATGGTTTGGATTATCAGTCGCTAAGAGAAATCAACCCCAACCTTGTTTATTGCTCTATCACAGGATTTGGTCAAACAGGCCCTTGTGCCGGTAAAGCTGGCTATGATGCGATGATTCAGGGCGAAGGTGGTTTAATGAGCCTAACCGGAGTGAGTGATGGCGAACCGATGAAGGTTGGTGTCGCCTTAGTTGATGTCATGACTGGTCTTTATAGCTGTAATGCCGTACTGGCCGCCTTAATGGCCCGTCATCAGACTAAGAGAGGTCAACATATTGATATCGCCTTACTCGATGTACAAATGGCTACACTGGCTAACCAAGGTATGAACTACCTAGCGACGGGAAATAACCCAACGCGGTTAGGTAATGGTCACCCTAATATTGTGCCCTATCAGACGTTTGCCACAAATGATGGCAGCATGATCTTAGCCGTTGGTAATGACAGTCAATTTGCTAAGTTTTGTCAGGTGATAGGCCAGCCGGAACTAGCGACAAGTCCATTGTTTGCAACCAATGCTCAGCGGGTTACCCATCGTAGTGATCTAGTGCCTTTAGTGGCCAATGCTTTATCATTAAAGCCTACCGCATACTGGATTGACGCGCTGGAGCAAGTGGCTGTGCCATGTGGACCGGTCAATACACTTGAGCAGGTGTTTAAGCACCCGCAGACAGTACACCGGAAAATGGTTCGTGAAGTCCCTGATTGGGATGAGAATATGATAAAAACAGTGGCAAGTCCGATCAATTTATCTGATACGCCAATTCAATATCATAGTGCGCCGCCCGAGCTCGGCCAACATACTCAGCAAATCTTGATGAGTGAACTAAAGATGTCCGAGGCACAATTTAGTAATTTACTCAATCAAGGGGTTATAGGCTAACCCTATCCCAATAAATCGGTTGCTTCGCTAATACACTAAGCAACCGGTTAAATTCCTCAAATGATTTAATCGCCCTATCTTCTCCACACAGCCATCGCCATGTATGCCGGTAACAATTGGCGTTAAACAGGTCATACTCGTGATAGCTAAAGATATCACTTGCCGCTTTATCGATACTTTCCTCAATCACAATAGGGTTGGATGACTGGTCACAAGCGATAAAAATATGGGTCCCACTGCGCTGGGCAATAAGCCGCTGTGGCGAAATTGCACGAACAAGGCCATTACCATGAAGTTCCACAATGGTATTGCTGTCAACGACAATACCAGTATGAATGAACGCATTATATACCTCGCAGGCCACAATTGAGCCCGGCACCATTTGCGTATACTTACCGCTAGGGTGAAGCTCAGATGGGTCGCGTCCCATCGCGCCACTTTTACTAATATGGCGCTCTCTATCTTGGCGCTTCAAATGGCTCTTCTCTTGATTATGTAAAAACAACGCGCCAAGCGCCGCACCAGCTAAGATAAAGGGTAATGGCATAATTTCTCCTATCGTGTCAGCTTCCAGCTTAGCCTAAATCCATGCCTGAGGTTGTTAGCAACTGTTACAATTTATTTGGATTTGGCCCATTAATCGCTTAAGCTAGATGCCCTTTTGCTTGTTACGCAGCTGTTATTAATGTCTGAAACTTCACTTCTTTTGCTATTTCTGCCCACCAGCTTTTTTATCTCAATCACTCCAGGCATGTGTATGACCTTAGCGATGAGTCTCGGCATGACCATCGGCATTCGAAAAACCCTATTTATGATGTTTGGCGAAGTTCTTGGTGTTGCCACTGTGGTTATCGCCGCCGTTTTTGGCGTTGCAGCCTTAATGCTTAATTACCCAACCGCTTTTACTGTTTTTAAATGGCTAGGTGGCGCTTATCTATTTTATATCGGCGTTCAAATGTGGCTAAGCAAAGGTAAGTTGTCATTGAGCAATGACAGCAATGCCCCCTTGGAGGTATCTGGTAAAGCCCTGTTTAGCCAAGGTTATATTACCGCAGTAGCCAATCCAAAAGGTTGGGCATTTATGATGTCTCTATTGCCACCATTTATAAATAGTGATTTAGCTTTAGCGCCTCAACTCACCGCATTAACCTTAATTATCATGCTCACTGAATTCCTGTGCATGATGCTTTATGCCAGCGGCGGCAAAACACTTAAACACATGCTTGGCAATAGCGGCAATATCAAACTAGTAAACCGTGTGTCAGGTAGCTTAATGATGGCGATTGGCCTTTGGTTAGCCTTAGGCTAACCCTTGCTTAGCCGCCCCTCTCATTCTATCATTGCTATATGTTAAAATTATCAAGTTTTTAATAGGTTGTGACAATGATAAAAATCCGTGATCTGCAATACTTAAACGCCATCGATGAGCACAAACACTTTGGCCGCGCGGCGCAAGCCTGCTTTGTCAGCCAGCCAACATTAAGCGGTCAGTTAATGAAACTCGAAGAGCAATTAGGTTTGCAGTTGGTGGAACGCCATCGTCGCAATGTCATGCTTACCCCAGCTGGCGAGCAATTAGTACAAGATGCACGTAAGGTATTACAGGCAGCCAGTGATTTTGAAGCTTCTGCTAAAGCACTACTTGACCCATTGGCTGGCGATTTACATGTCGGGCTGATTCCCACTCTCGCACCTTATTTACTACCGCATATCATGGCGCCACTGCGTAAGAGCTTGCCAAACATTAAGTTCTTTTTGCACGAGAACCAAACCAAGGTACTGCTAGAACAACTCGATAACGGAAAACTAGATATTCTAATCCTGCCATATCTCCCAGAAATGGATAAGTTTGAGTCCTATCAGCTATTCGATGAGCCGCTTATTCTGGCTTCACCAAAAGAACACCCGTTAACCAAACACAAGCAACTCAATTTGACCGACTTACACGGACATAAAATTTTGACCCTGGAGGATGGCCACTGCTTAAAAGACCAAGCCATGGGCTATTGCTTTGCAGCAGGAGCCCAAGAAGATACTAGTTTTCAGGCCACCAGCTTGGAGACACTGCGACACATGGTCGCCAGCGGCATGGGCGTTACCCTATTGCCAGGGTTAGCGACACAAGATAAGTTCAATAGTGATGCAATTGACTATATTGAGTTTGCAAAGCCAGCCCCTATACGTGGGATCTCGCTGGTGATAAGACCCAATTACTCACGCATGGAATGCGTTCGCGCCATTGTGGCAACAATCCGCCAGGCAACAGAGCGATACCAAGCCAAGCTATAGGCAAAACCTATCAATCCAATAAAAACTATCGATTATACTTATTTAATAGTCCTCGTTATTATTTATCTCGTTCTCAGGACAAAGGTTCTGAAAGAAAACGAATTTAAATACTAACGAGGAGTTCACATGAACCAATCACTAATCAATACTAAGTTACTTCCATTTAACGCAACAGCTTTCCACAACGGTGACTTTGTTGAAGTTAGCGAGCAAGACTTGGCCAACAAGTGGTCAGTAGTTTTCTTCTACCCAGCTGATTTTACCTTTGTATGTCCAACTGAATTAGGTGATATGGCTGACCATTACGCTGAACTACAAAGCATGGGCGTTGAAGTTTACTCAGTATCAACTGATACACACTTCACCCACAAAGCATGGCATGACACATCTGACACTATTAACAAAATTAACTACCCAATGATTGGCGATCCAACAGGCGCAATCACTCGTAACTTCGGTGTAATGATTGAAGAAGAAGGCCTGGCTCTTCGCGGTACGTTCGTGATTAACCCTGAAGGCGAAATCAAAATTGCTGAAGTTCACGATTTAGGCATCGGCCGTAGCGCTTCAGAGCTTCTTCGTAAAATTAAAGCAGCACAATACGTAGCAGAACACGACGGCGAAGTATGTCCAGCGGCATGGCAGCCGGGCGCCGAAACACTAGCACCGTCATTAGACTTAGTCGGCAAAATCTAAGCTTCACTCTCCTTAGTCCTCCACTTGGGGGACTACTTTCCCAACTATTGTTATCACCAAAGGTATCTATCCATGTTAGACACAAACCTACAAACTCAATTAAAAACGTATTTAGCCAATCTAAAAACACCTGTAGAGCTAGTCACCTTTGTTGATGACAGTCCTAAAGCGAAAGAGTTAAATACATTAGCAGAACAAATTGCCGCGCTTTCACCGCTGATCTCGTTAGCTCAAGGCAACGATGCTAATGAGCGAGTGCCTTCAATGCTCGTGCGTGGCAGTGCAACGAATAGCGAAATGCGCTTTGCCGGTATTCCGATGGGGCATGAATTTACGTCGTTAGTCATGGCATTACTTCATAGCGGCTCTCACCCGATGAAAATAGAAGCAGATGTCATTGCACAAATAAAGAATCTACAAGGCAATTATCTTTTCGAGTCTTACATTTCATTAAGCTGTCAGAACTGTCCGGATGTGGTGCAGGCGTTAAATATGATGGCGGCAATCAATCCACAAATTAAGCATGTGATGATTGACGGTTCATTATTCCAAACCGAAGTATTTGATCGCAATGTAATGGCTGTTCCTTCCGTGTTTTTAAACGGTAGTAGCTTTAGCCAGGGGCGTATCTCGTTAAGCGAAATATTGAATAAAGTAGATAGCAAAGCCGGTGAGCGACAAGCTCAGGCAATCCAAGATAAGGATGTCTTCGATTTCTTGGTTGTTGGCGGCGGCCCTGCTGGCGCAGCTTCTGCAATATATTCAGCGCGTAAAGGTATCAAAACCGGTTTAGTTGCCGATCGCTTTGGTGGCCAGGTAAGCGACACGATGGCGATTGAAAATTTTATCTCCGTTAAAGCAACCGAGGGGCCAAAGCTTGTCGCAAATCTTGAAGAGCATGTTCGGGACTATGATGTTGATATTATGAATAACAACAAAGCGCAAAAAGTCACACGTAATGAACAAAATGGATTAATTGAGATTGAATTAGAAAATGGTGCAACGCTGCAAAGCAAGTCGGTAGTACTAGCGACTGGGGCCAGATGGCGTGAAATGAATGTGCCTGGTGAAAGCGAATATCGCGGTAAAGGCGTCGCTTATTGTCCACACTGTGACGGGCCACTGTTCAAAGGAAAACCTGTTGCTGTTGTCGGTGGTGGTAACTCTGGCATTGAAGCAGCAATTGATTTGGCAGGTATTGTTGAACATGTCACAGTACTTGAATTTGCAGACACTCTACGAGCCGATGAGGTGCTGATTCGCAAAGCCAATTCAATGGCTAACATCACCATCATCAAGTCAGCACAAACGACACAAGTAACAGGCGATGGTCAGCGTGTGACTGGGTTAGAATATACGGATCGTGTGAGTGGAGATAGCCACAGCCTGCCATTAGCCGGAATATTCGTGCAAATCGGGTTAATGCCAAACAGTGAGTTCTTAAAAGGCGACGTTGAATTAACACAGCGCGGTGAGATTATCACCAGCAAACGTGGTGAGACATCGATGCAAGGGGTATTTGCGGCAGGTGATGTCACCGATAGCCCATACAAGCAAATCATTATTGCGATGGGCGACGGTGCAAACTCAGCGCTTGGCGCATTTGATTATCTGATTAGGCATGATGTATCAGAGGAGCAAGCAGCCTAATTAATCGAGAACGGATTAGTCGCTGATATCATTTACGGTAACAGCGGCTTTCTGCGAACATTCAAGCGCTGACTTTTCGACTCTGTTTTTGCCATTATTTTTGGCTAAATATAGCGCCTTATCTGCCGCTCTAAATAAGTCATTTGCTACCTGCCCCTGCTCGGGACAAACGGTACAATATCCCACACTGATCGTCACAAAATCACCTACTGAAGACATTTGATGGGCAACATTCAATCGCTCGATAGTCGTTCGACATTTATTGGCAATTTTAGATACGTCTTCACTATGGGCAATGATTATTGCAAATTCTTCTCCGCCATATCGCGCAACCATATCCCCGGGACGACCTACCACGGTAGACAATGCTGTTGCGACCACTTTTAAACAGTCATCTCCTTTTTGGTGTCCATAAAAATCGTTGTATTGTTTAAAGTTATCAATATCAATCATGATCACCGACAGATGAGATTGGTGACGTATCGCTCTTGCCCATTCTTTTTCGACAAACTCATCAAGGCTGCGCCTGTTTGCAATCTCAGTTAAGCTGTCAGTTTTAGACAGTCGCTTAAGCTTTTGATTAACAATATTCAATTCCCTGGTTTTATCGTCAACCAACTTTTGCACTCGAATGGCTTGTTGACTAACAACCCTTAAATAAAAGACGGTTAAGAATGTTAGTAATGTACCAACAAAGGCAACGGCATAAGGGATGTAGCTTTGATAACGTGCTACATATTCATGCGTAGGCATTGCCAATACTGTCCACTGGCGAGAATAGAATAGAGGCAGATCTTTTTTATAAGAAATTGAGCGATCGATACTTTGCCCTGTTCTTGAGCGATGATGCATTAATAAGTCGGTCTCTCCCCCTGCAAGATTGTCATATAGGATGAGTTCTAATCCCAACGGACGCGTTGTTAATGCCGAGCGGTTAAATAGTTCACCAATTCGGTAAACCCCCAGAACAAAGCCCAACAAATTGTCTTTTTGACTCACGCCGGTGTCTAAGCTTTTCTCGTGTGACTTATAAATGGGAAGAAATACTAAAAAGCCTTTATTGTTCTCTGTATCTTGCACCAAATTAATACTGGCACTGGCAACTTCCATTCCTGAATCACGCGATTCAATTAATGAAGCATGGCGAGTAGCATTCGACGCCAAATCAAACCCTATCGCCTTCTCATTCCCCGTGATAGGCGCAACATAATAAACAGGAAAGTATTCTGCACGCTCTGTTGCACGTTCCATATTATTTTCGAGGTTGCGCTGTTTAAATTCAAAGCCAGGAAAACGCCCTTGCAGGCGACTTTCAAAGTCGGCACGCTGATCAAGCGTAACCCTTGGGATCCACTCGATCGCCTGAATGGTATTATGATGGGATAAAATTCGGTTGGCGTGCTTATTAAATTGCGCGTAGCTTGGCGTTACACCCTCTTCAAAGAGCGCTGATATTGTATGTAGCGGTTCGACACTAGTAATTAGCATCCGTGCGAGTGCTTCTGAGCGATGATCAACATCAATGGTTAGGGCGTTTTTAACATCGCGCTCTTCACCTTGATATAACATCAAGCTGCTCATCCCCGTTAATGTTAGCCCAGCAATAATGATTAAACTTTGCCATAGGGCAAAGTGGTTTTTAGTACTCATGTAGCACACACCAACAATCAAGCATAATTATAATCCCTTATCATTACACCAATGTGACACTTTAATATACAAGTTGCAAGCTTACGGGCGGGAGTATCTGTCTGTAAACAAATAAAAAAAAGCCCGGAGTGACATCCGGGCAAAGCTGCTATGTAAAGCAGATAGAACCTATTGTGGCAGCAATTGTGCTTACCATTTGCGCATCTTATGTCCTTTGACCGCGTAGAATAAAATAAATAGATAACACGGTAGACCAACTAAATAAGCGATTTGAGTATCTCCTGCAAAATGAGCAACTTTACCAAAGATAAGCGGTAATAATGCGCCGCCAGAAATACCCATAATCAGTAATGCTGAGCCTTGCGAAGTGAAGCGACCTAAGCCATCAAGTGCTAGTGGCCAAATGGATGGCCAAACCAGTGCATGCGCCAGTCCCATCAATGCAACGAAGGTCACTGAGTTTGGAATCGTTGCGATACCACTCCAGCCCCATAACACGGCTGCCATTGAGTCATCGGCCGTAGAACCAAATACAATGCCCACGATACAAAGGCTTCCTGCGATAGCAGAGCCTAGTAATGCTTGTTGCTGCGTGATAAAACGAGGAATACAAGTAACACCAATGATGTAGCCAATCACCATAAATACCATGGTGTATGATGTTAATGAGGCAAAGTTTTCAACACCAAGTCCAGAGCCGTACAGACCAATAGTGTCGCCAGCAATAACCTCAACACCTACGTAAGCGAATAAAGCAATGGCTCCTAGTACCACTTGCGGAAAGTTTAGGATACTGCCCTTGCCTTCAACGTCATCAGCACCAGCTTCTAAATCAAGCTCAGGTAATGATGAAAATTTAACTAAACCAATCAGTGCTGTTAGCGCTATTGCCATGTAGATATATGGCATTACTAGCTTGTTTGATAGCTCATTAATGGTTTCAGCACGCTGCGCTTCTGACAGCGCGGCAATTGATTGCTCTGACACATTGCCCATATCAGCCAAGATAAGAGCCGTGAACACCATAGGAACAATAACGCCAGCACCTTTGTTAATCAGTCCCATAATAGAGATACGCATTGCTGCGCTACGCTCTGGACCAATCTTTACAACATAAGGGTTAGATGCAGTTTGTAGAATGGTTAATCCAGTACCAAGAACAAATAGCGCAAGGAGAAACAATGTGTAGTCAGCACTTTGTGCCGCTGGAATAAACGCTAACGAGCCCACCACCATAATGCCAAGACCTATTGCCATGCCATTTTTGTAGCCTGTCTTATTTAGAATAAAAGACATTGGAAACGCCATTACCGTATAGGCAATATAAAATGCAAAGGTAACAAATAGCGCCTGGAACTCGTTAAGTTCACATATTATTTTTAGAAATGGGATCAGTGATCCGTTTAACCAGGTCACAAAACCAAAGATAAAGAACAGCACACCAATGATCACCATCGGCATAAAGCTCGATTGTTGGTTAGCACTCGTTTGAGTCGCTGTATTCATAAAGCCTCCAAATATTATTATTGTTGTCCTGCAACCCATGAATGGGTCACAAGGAGATTCTCGTCTAGTGCAATAAAGTCAGCTCTAGATTCACTAACAAGCTGTCCAATGAGATGATCTAAACCTAAATATTTTGCTGGATAAAGACTCGCCATACGCAATGCTTCTTCAAGGTCAATATCTAGGTACGAAACGGTGTTTCTCACTGCGGTTGCCATATCAAGCGCTGAGCCTGCTAGCTCGCCAGTGGTGGAATTGAGCTTGTCACCGGTACGAATAATTTCACGGTCAAAGAATGCAAATCGTTCGATGTCAGTACCAACAACCGACATCGCATCGGTTACCAGCACAAGACTTCCCGCTGGCTTGTTTTTTAGCGCCAGCTTACAAGCGGTATAATCAACATGATGACCGTCCACGATTAACCCACACAGCGCATTATCATTTAGTAATGCGGCACCTACCATGCCCGGTTCACGCGAGGTAAATGGCGACATAGCATTGAATAAATGAGTAAACCCGCTAGCACCTGCATCAATCGCTGCTTGTGCGGTTTGGTAATCAGCATTGGAATGACCTAAAAATACCTTAATGCCTAAATCACGCATTTTAGTAATATCTTGTGTCGATACATTTTCCGGCGCAACAGTCACTGCTATTTGGCCAAGATCGCGACGAGAAAGAACTGCCCACTCGGCATCGCTCAATCCGCGAATATACTCTTCACTGTGCGCGCCTTTTTTAGCCACACTAAGGTGCGGTCCTTCAAAATGCACCCCAATAATGCCGGCAACATTTTGCGCCATCGCACTTGCCACGGCATCAGCCGCGTGTTCCATCACATCAACGGTATCGGTAATAAGGGTTGGTAACATCGCGGTTGTACCAAATTGACGATGAGCGGCAAACATTGTTTTTAACCCATCGACGTTCGCGTGAGTATTTAATAAAGCACCGCCGCCGCCATTAACTTGTAAATCAACAAAGCCAGGACAAATAGTGCCGCGAATGTGCTCATCTGCACTGCCATCAATTTTTCCAATGGAGCCAACCATGCCGTTAACCACAGTTAATTGTGCTTGATGGTGCATTGTTGTCCCATCAAAGATTCTGTCTGCGCTTATTACTAAATTACTCATCGCTACCTCGTATCACTAAAGGGCTAACTGCTGCTTAGCATAAATAATCGCACCAAACTCTGGTGGATATTGTGCCGGAGACAAGCTCTGCGCTACATCAGCATCTAAATAAGGCGTTATAACAGGGGTTAAACCACCAATAAGCGACATGCCCTTTGGCTCATTGCGCCATAAACGTTTTGCCAGGTTGCTAATGTACTTGGCACCATCTTGGACGATGCCAAGCGCTAACTCATCACCAAGCTTTGCATTATCAAAGGCAACACAAGCTAATTTAGCGAAGAAACTAGCAGGCTTGTGCGCGATAACTTCAACAACCTCTAGCGCATCTTTGCAGCCAAGCTTTTCCAGTAGTGCCTTATTCATCAAAGAATCGATTTCCATGCCATCGAGTGAACGAAGCACCTTGGTCACTACTTGCAGTCCAGTCCATGCACCACTGCCTTTATCGCCGTGAGGGAAACCATGACCACCAATAAAAAACTCTTTCTGCTTTACTAAACTGTAGCCCACAGAACCAGTACCTGTGATCATAATAGCGCCATCTTCACCATTATGAGCGCCTAAACAAGCAATGCTTAAATCAGTAGTTAAAAACATTTGCTTAAACGGGTGCTGCCATTGCTGCATTTTATCCATCAGACTTGGTAAATTAACTCCCGCAAGACCAATACCAGCGATCAGCGTTGGTAATAATTCGTGGGAAAGCCCAGCATCGTCAAGCGCCATTCGAGCCGACTCTTCTATCGAGTTAATTGTTTGCTCATAGCCATGTAATGGGTTTGCTGGTCCTGCAATAGCGCTACCAAGAATACTGTCACTTGCATCAGTAATAATCGCCTTACACTTACTGCCACCGCCGTCGATACCAATATATAACGTTTGTTGTTCTACTGTATTTGTTGCCACAAAACACCTCTATTGCTGACGTTGCGATTACTGTTAATTGATAGGGTTAATCAATATCCTGATGCTACAGTTAATAACACTACCCCAAAATGACAGCGTTGTCATTTAATTTATTCAATTAAACGATTTCTCAATTTTGATTAAAATAAAACAAGCTATCAACATAAGCTTGCTGCTCATTGTTTTTACTAATACCAATTGCATTAATAAAGTGACCTTTTTGTAGTGTTGATAAACGGATTAGAGCACAGGTTTATAGTTCCTGACTAAACCTAAGTGCCTACATCCATGTAGGCAAGGCATTTATTTACGTATGTAGTTATTCTGCATAGAAAATAAATAACGTAGCTATTATTCGTTTAGCACATGAAAAACGATCAGTTAATTTGTGCAATTGGTATAATTATTTCACCGTTATCGTGCGGCCTTTACGCTCTCCACGTGCAGCTCTAGCACGAACTTCAACAGTTCCTTTTACTTCAACTGGCTGTTGATATTCTTCCCACTGCCCACCATTCACTCGATACTCAATGACAAGGGCTGGGAATAATATGTTTGCATGTAGTTTACCGTCAATCACTTTCGCCCCCACCGTTGGAATACGGTAAGGAATTTTAAGCAAATCAAGCTTTGGCATTTCATTTTTTGCAATGGTGTCGGCAAATTGATGCCATTGCCTGTCACGCGCTTGCTTTTGCTCATCACTAAAGTAATTGGTATGTTGGTTATAGGTTCCACCTTCATGACGGTATGCAGGCTCCCAGCGTGGCTTGTGCCATGCGCGCTCAGCGAGTGCAAACAAGCGTGGATAGATTTTATATTGCGCCATATCCACACTTCGGGTTGTTTCAGTCCACAGTTGCCCTTGAATACCAGTTAACAATTTGCCTTTTTGGATCACTGATGCGCTATCATCAACGGTTTCAAAGGGTACCCCCATGCGATCTTTCCAAATCTCGGCATGGACAGGTAGATTTCCCGGCATCAGCTCAAATATCTTACGCGTGTTGGTTTCACGACCAGCCCAGTAATAACCATGTTCTTTAGGGTCGGCTTCATAGGGGAAATCAAAATAAAGCACCTCAGGCGATGAAAACACCGCTTCCCAGTTTTGATTAATCATTTTATGAGCATTTTTATGCCCAGCCCAAAACAGGTTATCCCAGATATTAGCTTGTACTTTAGCTGGCATTTTTTCAACACGGGTATGTGACATGCCATCACTCCAACCTGCGGTTTCAATCCCTTTTTCAGCAAGCAATTTAGCAATACGCTCTACAAAATAAGTTGTCAGCTCTTTCGGCTTAGTAATTCCCTGATCGTTGTTAGCGAGTAAATCTTTACAGCTTTGCGATTCAACCCAAGCTCCAGCCGTTTCATCAGCACCGATATGATAGCGAGTCAGTGGCTGGCCACCTTGTTCATGCATGCTTTTAACTTCATCCATCACCTTTGAAATAAAGGCGTAGGTCGAGTCCATACAAACATTTAGCGTATTATCGTTGTAAAACTGCACTGACGAATATTGCGTTGTATCCTCAAGATCATGGAGTAAGAATTCGGTGGCTTTGTTCATATCTCCCTGCGCTTTATAATTATCATAGCGCAGTTTCATCGCCTTCACTGACGAGCGAGAGTGCCCAGGCATATCCAACGATGGAATAACCTGTATATGTCGTGCACTGGCGTAACGCAGTATCTCTTGGTAGTCGTCCACCGAGTAGTAACCATTGACGCTGCTATTTTTCTCTATCCCTGCGCCAAGCTGAGGTAAAAGACAATCGCGCTCGGTAAAATCTAAGCAGCGTTTACTACTTAATTCAGTTAACTCCGGTAACCATGGAATTTCTAACCGCCAAGCTTCATCATCCGCTAGGTGAAGGTGCAACTTATTGAGTTTATAAGCTCCCATTTGGTCAATAAGCTCAAGAATAAATGACTTAGGTAGGAAGTTACGTGCAACATCCACGTGCATTCCCCGAAAGTCATAACGTGGCTCATCACTGATGCTAACAAAGGGTAACTCGTTACTATCTAAAGTGACTAAGCTAGCAATTGACTGTAGCCCATAGAAAACGCCTGCGGCGTCATTACCTACGATATCAATCGATGAAGGAGTGATAGCCAATTGATATCCACCAGCAACAGCAGATAGCTCGCTATTAACACTTAGATTAATCTCGACGCCTTGTGCTGTTTCTTTAACACCAAATAGCGCTAACCTACTTAACGCAGCAGCAACATCAGTTTGGTTTACTGTGTTGTAATTAACCTTGATGCCTTTGCTTAAATTCACTTTACCAGCTATGCGCGGCATACGAATTTGTTTGGGTGTAGGCACAATCGCTACCGAGTCGGACTTAGTTGCTTCACCTAGTTTTGCATTACGCTCAAATAGCACTGAGCTAGTTGCCCATTGCGTTTTCTCACCAGCAGTGCGCTTAAACTGTGTTTCTATATCGGTATATTCCTGGACAAAAGGTAACGACTCTAAGCCTGTCTCTGGGTCAATAACGGCGATAGAACTACGGATAATGCGCGGCTCAAAACCTTCTTTAAACAAAATATAATTTGGGATTGCATCGTGTTCTGATACTGACCAGTAAATAGCGTTAAACACTAAGCTCTTAGTTTCACCTGCAGTGAATGCTGCCTCCCCTTTAGGAGAAATCTGATGTAAGTCACCATTGATATGCTTAATATTTAGCTGTTTGCTTTCATATGTCTGAACGGGAGAAACCTGACTAAAGAATATCTTCCAGTCTGCTAGCTCAATTGCCATTGGCGAAGTAAAAGACAACTTAGCCTTAAAACAAGCACCATCGGCTTTAGATTGATCACAGTGGTCGCCTGCCACATTAGTAAGATGCTCAAATTTAACCTCGAGCTGCTGGGCAACTTGATCAAATTGCTGTTGCGTAGTCACCTTACCCGAGAGTTCCGGTTGCACTACAGAATTTAAACTTGGAGTTTCTGGCGCGGACGCTGAAGCAGGCACATTCTCTTCACCGCAACCGATGACAAAAAAAGAAAGACCTAGAATAGCCGAGGAAAAGACACGATTCATATTGTTCACCCTTAACATAGCGCCATGCTAACACAGAGCAAAACGCTTAAATAAAATGCAATATATGCACCTTAACACAATTGACAGCGCTGTCACAACAGAAATAGGCGTTAACAAGCAGGCAATAAAAAAGGCCGCCTAGGCGACCTTATTTCAGCTAACTTGACTTACTATTACTGCGCTGCGCGAATTTTAGCAAGGCGGTTTACTTGATGTAGCGAACCTAAGTGAGCGTAAATTGGTGCTAAGAAACCACGCTTACGTAGTTCAAGGTACTCTTCATCAGGCATTTCATTTAGTTTCTTTTCATCAACTAAGAATAAACCGTTTAACTGTACTTTCTCACCGTTGATATCAACAGATAAAGTTTGCTCAATTAATAGCTCTTTTTCAGCAAGTACTTTAGTGAACTCACGAGTAACATGCATACTATTAAAGTAGTTACCTAGTGACTCTTTACGTTTAGTTAAGTATTCAGTTTCTTTACCATCCTCAAAAAGAGCATCGCCCTCTTCTTCGTTATACTGATCGCTGCTTTCATTGATTAGCATTTGTAGACGGCTTTCTTCACCTGGTGTTGGAACCATAGCGAATGGGTGATGCGTAACAACAGCAGGAAGGTAATCACCTTGCCACTTATCACCAGCATAGAATAAGTTTTCTTCAGGCTTAAGACCTAACAAGCCAGCAGGTTGATACTCTTCACTTTCAGCATTTGGCTTAATGAAAATAACAGGCATTGCAGAACCCGCTTTTGCAAACTCATGAACAATTAATGGTAAGATTTGCTGTTTAGCCGTTGACTCTAAGTTTAAGCCAGTTTTAATTTTCACGTTACCGTGAGCTGTAGCATTAAGTGCTTTAATTGGAGAAGTAGCTTGTTCTGCCATAATAATTCCTAATTCTTTATTGTTTTAATTGATTGTTAAAACTTATATGGGACCGTTATATTCAAATACAAGGGTGTTACAAGAATTAACATAAAAAAAAAGCCAGGAGCAAGCCCTGACTTTTTCAAAGTTACTGTATTCTTAGAAACTTAAATTTAAACCAACGACAAAACGACGACCATTTTGATAAATTGACATCAAGCGATTCTTGTTTGTATCGTATTCAACAATTTCTTCATCTGTTAAATTAACTGCTTCAAATACTACGCTAACGTTCTCAGAAACTGTATATGAAGAGCTAAAGTCTAACTGACCGTAATCGTCATTCCAAAGCTGAGCACCTGTCCAGTTAACACCCTTGTACCATTCCGTACGGTGGTTATACATTAGACGCGCGCCAAAATTTTCGTTTTCATAGAATGCCGTTAAGTTATACATATTCTTAGAGGCACCTTCAACTAAGCCGCCTTCTTGATTATTCTTAGCGTTAGTATAAGTGAAGTTAGCTAGCACACCGAAATCACCAAATTCTTGTTGGTAACCGATTTCGATACCATCTGTCGCACCACCCAAACCATTGACTGGGCGATTCACACTTACGTCAACCCAAGACTCGCTTGAATCATTAAAGAATTGCTGCGTGTGGTTTTGCATAGTACGGTAGCTAGCGACATCTTTGTAGAAGTAAGTTGCTGAGAATAATGCAGCATCATCAAAGTACCACTCCCAAGAAACATCAAATTGGTCTGCAATTGTTGGCGCTAAGCCCGGGTTGCCTGCAGTTCCCGTTGGGAATGTTCCGTTTAGGTCACTGGTTGTCGTTATAGGTGCTAAGTCAGAGAAATTAGCTCGTGCCATGACACGTGCAGCACCAAAACGTAAGATTTGATCATCAGCGGCATCAAATGCAACATTAAAGCTTGGTAATACTTCAGTGTAGCTACGATCTTCACTTACCCAATCAAGCTGAGAAGGTGTTAACCATTCACGGTCAACGGTATGGAATCCCCAAGAGTCTGAACTAAAGTTATAGCTTTGTGAGGTTTGAGCCGTTTGAACGATACGTAATCCCATGTTGCCTCTGAAGCCTTCACCTTCAAAAGAACCTTTAGCATATAGCGCTAAAATGGATTCATTAATTTCCCAAATTTCACCTAATACATTACTCACTGCATAATCAGCGCCTTCGCCAAAACCAAGCTCCCAGAATGCATCACGATTACCCTGAAGCTGATTCACAACATTGCCATTCACCACGTTGCTAGCGACATTGTGTGTGCCATTTGATTGAGCACAAGAAGCAAGTGTTGGACACTGCTCAAAAATATCCCACATGTAGGCAGAATCCGGGTCGCTTGACGTTTGCGGGCCATGCCAGCTATATGCTTGACGACCTTGTGCGCGATCATGGTCACGATACTTGGCACCAAACTTAACCGATGTAAATACACCGTACTCAACTGGAATATCTAGATCGATTTGTGCGTAGGTTTCTTCATCTGTCGTTGGTTTGTTACCACCCCAAGTCCAGTTCTGCCCCCATAGCTCACCATTTGTTGGATCAACATCGACATTTACTGTTGGCTTACCAGATAAGTCAAATGAGTATCCACCATCAACATTTGGAATAAAGCTCCAAGACGTTTCATTGTAAGTACCACCTTTTGCTTCAGTCGTACCAATTTGAGCATGGATAGTGTAATCATCTGCTTCGTAGTTAATTTCTAAATCGTAAGAGCTTGTTTCCGTGCTTGACTCACGGTTAATGAAATCCCACTCGTATGCTCCGGCACCAGTTACAGTACCGGCATAAACAGCGTCACCATTAGTTTGCACACCAGAGAATTCACTAGCTTGATCATTTTGCGGACGAATCAATAAATTAGCATTGTTATTATTCGCATCCATAGATGAATCAAGGATGTTAAGCGTTAAATCCAGGTTGTCTGACGGCGCCCATTGTAAGCTTGCAAAAATAGTTTCACGCTCACGTTCTTGCTTAAACACTGGATTACCAATATCTTTTGGCGTCCATAGTCCATCAATAACTCCGTCAGTCCAGCCCAGCACTTCTAAACCTTCACGCTGCACGAAACGATCCTGCTTAGTAATTGAAACTAACGCGCCGAAGTCTTCTTCTTCATTCTTCCAGGAGTAAAGTACATCAACTTGCGGGTCTGTTTTTTCAGAAGTTTCAGAATATTGACCTTGAATGCCCACTTTAAAAGTATTTGCATCTAATTCTAATGGCTTACGTGTTTTTAGAACAATTGTGCCACCGATTGAGCCTTCATCGACATCCGCTTCAGGTGTTTTATAAACTTCTAATGCTTTCACTAAAGAAGAAGGTAGCAATGTAAAATTAAAACCACGTGAAGGGTTATCTAGAATAAACCAATCAGCTGTTGCTACGTTTTGACCATTTAGTAATGCCCGGTTTTGGTTTGCCCCAGAACCACGAATGGTAATCTTTTCACCTTCACCAAATTCACGACTAACTGCCACACCCGTTACACGAGATAGAGATTCAGCAACATTTTTGTCTGGGAATTTGCCAATATCGTCTGCAGTGATTACATCAACTACCGAATCAGCAAATCGTTTTGCATTCACGTTAGCTTTTAAGCTACCTCGAATACCGCTAACTTGGATGACTTCTACATCCTTCTTAGCTGATTCTGTTTCTGCTGCTAAAACAGGCGTTGCTGCACCACAAGTGGCAACAGCAATACTAGTAGCTAACAAATGTTTTTTAAATATAATTCTCGACATTAGCTTTCCTCTATTTATTTTTAAGTTAATTAACACAATGACAACGCTGTCATAATTTGACGGAACGATACACCGAACAAATTTAGTTTTCTACTATAAATTCCCCCAGTGAAGTGGGCTGCTCTAACTCCCAATGAAGTTGGTCTCAATTAATATTTAAGTAACACCAACAACAACGAACAACCTAAAACATTTCAAATAATTTTTTATATTTATAAATTACGATTAAACAGTCACTTAGTGACTCAACCTATAGATAAGACATCAAAAACATTAATATTTTCACCAAAACTTCTATACTAAAATTAACTACCTTTTGCTTATAAACAAGCCATAGCTCATTAGTTTTTTGCAAAATTCAGTAACAGTTTTTACCACTTCTGTAACAACGAACCGACAGAGAATTGTTACAAAACTGTTATAAGTTAGTTCAACAAATAAGCAATTTTTAACTTTTATGCTGGAAATCTATAAAGTTTAAGTGTAGGGTAGGCTCTAGATGACAGCGTTGTCATTGATAAATGTCAATTTGCACTTAGTTGTTTTTGACAATTAATCATGACAAGAGGGGCATTTAGTGCGCCTAGTTTGTTACCTAAAACAAGCCAGAATTTTACTAAAAGATATAATAAACGTGTGGAAGGAAAGTCAATGTCGAGCATAAACTACAAGAAACGCTTACTTGCTACCAGCATCGCAGTAGCAATTAGCAGCGCAGCGTCTCCAGCTCTAGCGGCTGATGAGAAGCAAGCTAAAGAGATCGAAACCATTTCAGTTAGTGGTATTCGCGCCAGTCAAAAAGAAGCATTAAACTCAAAACGATTTGCTAATGCCGTTGTAGATTCTATTTCTGCAGAAGATATTGGTAAATTCCCAGATCGTAACATTGCAGAATCGCTACAGCGAATCCCTGGTGTTACTATCGCACGTAACTTCGCTGGTGAAGGTGGTAACGTGTCAATCCGTGGTACTAATCCAGAATTAACGCTAGTTAGTATGAATGGCAACTATGTTGCATCAACAGGTTGGTTCTCTCAGCAACCTGCAACACGTTCATTCGATATGGATTTATTACCACCAGAACTAGTTGCTGGCGTTGATGTATACAAGTCGCCAATGGCTTCATTAGATGAAGGCGGCGTAGGTGGTACAGTTGAAGTACGTACTCGTAAACCACTTTCTCTAGATGCAAATACAGTTTATCTGTCTGCTGAAGTACAAGATAACAGCCTGGCTGATGAAAATGGTAAAGGCATGACAGGCATGTACAGCTGGAAAAACGAAGAAGAGAACTTCGGTATTCTAGCTGCACTTTCTACGCTTGAAACTGTTGGCCGCGCACACAAAGCAGAAAACTACATGGATGACGGTTGGGCTGGTGCGGGTATCGCTGAATTCCATCAAAACCGTGAGCGTGATGCGATTGATCTAACGGTACAATACGCACCATCAGATTCTTTAAGCATGAACCTACACTATTTTAAAGTAGATCTTAATGCAGCAAACACCAACCAAAACTACCTGATTATTGCAGGTGTTGGTGCTGATGGGTTTAATCCAAATGTAACGGGTGCCACTGCGTTTAGCCCTGCAAATGGTTATGCTCTAAACGGTACTTATGCTGGTTCTGCCTTTGACGATACCAACTCACGTAACGCTGAAATGGATACCAGAGTTTTAGCTTACGAAGTAGAGTACCAAGCAGAGAAATTTACCGTCAATGCTAAAATCGGTAACACCAAAGCAACTGGTGGTGACGGCGGTAACTACAACGTAGGTTGGATTTCTAGCAATGAAAATCAGTCAATTGACTTTGATATGACTGGTCGTGACGCGATGCTACTTAGCCCAAACAACGCTGATGCTAGCAATCATGCAGAATACGTAATGAACAACGCATCTGTTGTTGCAGGATACCGTGAAGATGAAGAAACATTCGCTCAAGTTGACTTCGACTTCGATGTTGAGTGGGGCCCAGTGTCTAACTTCAAGACAGGTATTAAAGTTCGCGATCATGAGTTTACTAGCTTCTCAAACTCTTGGCAGCTAGATGCAGACCTGACAACTGGCAAAACTAAAGCTGATTTTGCTGACGGTCACTTTAATCACTCAGGTGTTGGCTTAAAAGGCGATTCACCAACTGAAATCGCTCGTGTAAACGGTGATGACCTACGTGCTTATATCAATAGCAACAAAACCGGTGAATCACTAAATACCAACAGTTTTGGCGTGATCAAAGAAGATATCTTAGCGCTTTACGCTCAAGGTGATTTTTCTGGTGATGAGTACCGCGGTAACATTGGTTTACGTTACGTTGAAACAGACACCGCAGCTGATTTCTACAACTTCTTCGATCCTACAAAATTGGATAACGAAAAAAGTGAATACGCAGATTGGTTACCAAGCTTTAACTTAGCAATCGATCTTGCTGATGATGTTATCCTACGTGTATCTGCCGCTAAGGTGATTAGTCGTCCAAACTACACCTTCTTAAACCCAGCAGCTAGCACCAACGATACCACTCGTAATATCACCCGTGGTACTGTTAAGTTAGACCCTTACCGTGCAACGCAATCTGATATTGGCGTTGAATGGTACTTCAACGAAGAGTCACTAGTTTCTGCAACCCTATTTAACAAAGATATTCGTTCTTTCGTTATTCAAGGTGCAAACGTTACTGAAGTAATTAACACAGGTCCTGTTAACACTGGTCAAACTTACATACTAAATGAGCCAGCACAAGGTTTAGGTGGCGAAATTCAAGGTTTAGAACTTCAATACCAACAGCAACTTGGCGATTTCGGTTGGTCTGCTAACGCAACTTACACTGAAGGCTTTGGTCTACAACAAACTGACGATGGTATCGTTGAAACAGACCTTCCTGGTATGTCTAAGCTAAGTTACAACCTAAGCGCTTACTACGAAAACGATCAGTTTGCGACTCGTATTGCCTACACTCACCGTGAAGATTTCATCGCGCAATCTACCGGTATTGGTGGTAACACATTATGGGACGCTCATGGTTTCTTAGATGCTAACTTCACTTGGCATGCGACAGAGAACATTGACGTGAGTTTAGAAGCAACAAACTTGACTGATGAGAGTACAACTCAACGTCTAAATACTGCTTATGATGCAATGCGCCTGGCTGCAGAGAACGGTCGTAACATGTTCTTGAAAGTTTCTTACCGCATGTAATAAGCTTTTATGAACTAAAGAAAGGGAAGCTTATACTCGCTTCCCTTTCTTCTTTCATTCATTTAGAGTTTATACACAAGCAACTTAAACTGTCTCAAATATAATAGGTTTTTTGCGTATATACCCATTTCTTTTTATACCCTAGCTAGAGCGAGCAATAGCAATGGATAATAATCAAATTCTAATCGTTGGTGGCGGTACCGCAGGTTGGCTTAGTGCAGCAATTCTGGCAACCGACCTTAATACTAAACAGGCCGATGGCGTCCAAATCACCCTTGTAGAGTCACCTGATATACCCATTATTGGGGTTGGCGAAGGAACATGGCCTAACTTGCGTGCAACCTTAAAAAAAATTGGTGTCAGTGAAACTGATTTTATTAGAGAGTGTGATGCAACATTTAAACAAGGTGCTGAATTCGTCAATTGGTCAAAGACCCCAACCGCTCAACCTCATAGCTATTACCATCCGCTAAGCACCGTAAATCACTCTTCATATAATTTCAGTTTAGCGCCTTATTGGTTGCAGCAAGATCCCACGACTCGCCTACCCTATGATCTAGCCGTTGCTTCACAACCAAGACTGTGTGAAAAGGGACTCGGGCCCAAAGCGATAACGATGGCCGAGTACAACGGCGCCCAGGAGTATGCCTATCACTTGAATGCAAACAAGTTTTCTGCTTTTCTTAAGCAACATTGTATTGCAAAGCTTGGGGTTAAGTTTGTTAGCGCCAATGTGACTAAAATCGTTTTAGATGAGCAAGAATATATCTCGCACGTTGAAACGGATCATGCTGAGCACTTAACAATTAGCGCTGATTTCTTTATTGACTGTTCAGGCAGCAAGGGTCTGATTATTAAAGAGACCTACAATATTGAATGGACTGATATTAAAGATGTCATCTTTAATGATACGGCGCTGGCGGTACAAGTTCCGTACAAAAATAATGACACAAAAATTAAAACTCATACCGTTGCCACCGCCCAAGATGCTGGCTGGATTTGGGATATTGGCCTGCGGGAGCGCCGCGGTGTTGGTCATGTTTATAGTAGTAAATACACGACTGAGGCTGCAGCAAAGCAACAATTAATAGACTATATTGGTGATGATTACACCGATGATTTAATGATCCGAAAAATCCCTCTAAACCATGGCTATCATAAGAAGTTTTGGCATAAAAATAGTGTTGCAATCGGCATGTCAGCAGGTTTTGTAGAACCACTGGAAGCATCCGCCATTTTCCTTTTTGATGCAGCAGCAAACATGATTGGTTCACAATACCCACGAACTCGCCAAGCGATGGCTTACGCTGAAGAGACTTTTAATAAGCACTTTAGTGTACGAATGGAGCGTACCGTAGAGTTTATCAAATTGCATTATTGCATATCACAGCGCCGCGATAGCCAATATTGGATTGATAACTGTGATGACAGCAGCATCCCGCTTCGCTTACAGCAACGGTTAAAATTCTGGAAAAACCAGCCACCAACAAAATATGACTTTGACAATGCCTGGGAACCCTTTAATCTCGATAGTTACCTTTATGTTTTATATGGTATGGGCTTTGAAACAGACGTTGAACAAGTAAAAGCAAAATATACTCAGCATGATAATGCCCAAGCACTATTTAATAATGTTAACACTGCCAGTGAACTGTTAGAGAGTAAACTACCAGCACAAACAGAGTTAGTTGATAAAGTACTGCAATTTGGATTCAATCGAATTTAACAGATAAAGAACACGCATATGAAAAGTGATACGATCAAACAGGTAGTTATTGTCGGTGGTGGGACTGCAGGCTGGTTGACTGCGGCAAGCCTCGCTAAACGATTTAACAGCTCCGCACCAGATTCTATTCAAATCACCATTGTCGAGTCACCCGATATCCCAACCATTGGCGTGGGTGAAGGTACATGGCCAACAATGCGTAAAACTCTTGCTAACTTAGGCATTAGTGAAAGCGAATTTTTAGTAAAGTGCAACGCCTCGCTAAAGCAAGCGACTAAGTTTGTTAATTGGCAAAAAACGCCAAAAGACGGTATAGAAAATCACTATTACCACCTGTTTACTTCTTTTGTTGACGCCACCGAATTTAACTTAGCGCCCTACTGGCAACGCAAGGACGTCGCTAAAGATAAAACCTTTGCTGAATCAGTCAGTGTTCAAGGTGCTATTTGTGAAGCTAACTTGGCACCAAAGTTAATTACCCATAAAGAATATGAAGGCGTACAAAATTATGCCTATCATTTGGATGCAGGACTATTTGCTGACCTGCTAAAGGAACACGCAACACAAAAGTTAGGCGTAACACATATATCAGCAAATGTTGAAAAAGTTAACTTAGATACCGATGGCTATATTGCATCCATTAATACCGACCGTGCAGGCACTATTGATGGCGACTTCTTTGTAGATTGCACAGGATTCAAATGTCTACTGCTTGGTGATGCATTAGGCATCGGCTTTAAGAAAGTAAACAATACATTACTTACCGATCACGCAATCGTCATGCAGGTACCCTATGAAACAGAGCAAGACGAAATAGCATCATGCACCATTTCAACTGCCCAAGAAGCAGGCTGGACCTGGGATATTGGGCTTTCTAATCGACGTGGCACTGGCTATGTCTATAGCGCTAAGCACACAACCCATGAGCGTGCCGAGCAGGTGTTACGCGATTATATCGGCCCACAGAGTGAAGGGTTAAAAGCTCGTGTTATTCCGATGAACATTGGCTATCGAGAAAAGTTTTGGCATAAAAACTGTCTTGCCGTTGGTCTGTCCGCAGCTTTCATCGAACCGCTAGAGGCATCAGCCATTTTCCTCATGGAGGCAGCCAATAATATGCTAATGGATTTGTTTCCTCGTGATCGCCGGGCAATGGCAGTTGTCGAAGAGAAGTTTAATACTTCATTTCAATTTCGCTGGAACAAGACGATAGATTTCATCAAGATGCATTACGTATTGTCTCAGCGTGAGGAACCTTTCTGGCAGGATAACCATGCACCTGAGACCATCCCAGCAACACTGACTAAGATGTTAGAACGTTGGTGCCACCATCCTGTGAGTAACTACGATTTTGATAACGTTTATGAACCATTTCCTATGGAAAGCTATCAATACGTACTATATGGCATGGGGTTTGAGCAAGATTTAAGTTTTAATAGCGGCCGCTATTCCATGGTTGAGCAGGCTCAGCAAACTATTGACAAAGTTCAGGCGATTTCAGATAAAGTCGACCAACAATTACCGAGCAATCGCGAATTGCTTAATAAAATTCATCAGTTTGGCTTCCAAAAATTATAATAAAGCCACGCTAAATTAGGAGAAATACCGTGACCGTAGAAGCAATTAATCAAAAACAACATGGCAATTTAAAGATAAAGGCAAACCCTACATTCATTCAAACTGAAAACCAACACTTTGCACCACTCGTTGTGCAAGAATTCGTTGCCGCTAGTCAGGATTATCCCATTGTTTTTGTAAAAGACAGTGAAACAGGACAATTTAAATCCATCGCCCTACTTGGTTTAAAGCCAGGTGAAAATGAGTTCTATAGTGATAACGGCTGGAAAGGCAATTACCGACCTGAGGCATTTAGCCTTTACCCTTTTCTAGTAAGCCAGCCAGAAGGACAAGACAATGCCATTTTATGTTTTGATAGTGCCGCGTCTCTAGTCAATGACAGCGAAGGCCAAGCATTGTTTGACGAGAATGGTGTACAAACAAAGTGGTTATCTGAAACGGGCGAGCGTGTTGTTCAATATGTCGAAAAGACTCAGGTGACTCAGAACTTCATTCAACTGCTTTTAGAGGCTGATATCCTTGCGCCACAGACTTTAACCTTAAAGTTAGCGGACGATAAAGAATACACATTAAACGGCCTTTACACCGTTGATGAGAAAAAGCTAACGGCATTAGATGATGATAAGTTTAATGCACTGCGCAAGACAGGTGCGCTTGCGCCAATTTATGCTTCTTTAATCTCAATGCAACGTGTTAATAACATCGCAAGCTTGAAGCTTAAAGATTAAGCTGAGCTGGCCCCTGTTTTGACAGGGGCACTTATCTCACACCTTAATTATAATATTACGTTTATAAAGAATATTAGAAATTAGCCAAAATAGTGCAACGTGCAAAAGCGCAAAGACCAGCGACGCCATTTTGGCTGGCATCCACTGCGCAATAGTTAAATATAAATAATCATACAACACCACATCATTAGCAACATTGATCAAATAATAGGTTGTTGCCCACAACCAAGATAAAACATAGATAAACATCGGGTTAGTGCCATAAACCAACAAAGGGTCTACTAACTTTAGCTGTGCTTTGATATCAACCAGCCAAATAAAAGATGCTAAAACAACTAATGCGGCCCCAGAGGAAAACAGCACATAGGAGCTAGTCCATAATGATTTATTAATCGGTAGCACAAAATCCCAGGCCAAAGAAACTCCAATAAGGCCAACCCCCATAAGAATAAGTCCTTTGATGCTTTCTAGCTTACTTGATGTGTTTAATAAATATTGTGTTGCAAGAAAGCCAATAAGGACATTAACCACAGCAGGCAGTGTACTAAGTAGGCCCTCTGGATCAAATGCCAGCCCTTTGCCCTGCCAAAGGTGGCTTGCTCCCAACACCGCTAAATCGACCTGTCTTACGACATTGTCTGTTAGCGAATATGCATCGCCATTACCAAGCTGTAATATGCCCCAGTAGCCTATCAATATGATCCCTGAACTAATCACAAGAAGACGCAAACTAAGCAGCAAAATTAATAATGAGGCCACACCATAAGCTATCCCCAGCCGCTGTAGCACTCCCATCATTCGTAACTCATCTAGCCCTCCATTATGACCGTAAGCATTTAACGCCAGGCCCAGTCCAAAAATAACGGCACTGCGTTTTATAATTTTGCCGGCCGCAGCGTGACTATATTGATATCCCGACTTAGCAAACGAAAAATAGAGTGCCGAGCCTATGATAAATAGGAAGAATGGAAAGATGAGATCAGTTGGCGTTGCACCATGCCAATCTGCGTGTAGTAATGGGCTATAAACATTCGACCAAGAGCCTGGTGTATTAACCAAAATCATCAGCGCGATTGTTATTCCTCGAAAAGCATCCAATGCAAGATATCTCGTATTACTTCCCACAGCGGTCAACCTCTAGCAATGTTATGAGTAAAAGACCTACACTACCACAGATGACAGCGCTGTCAATTTGAACTACACTGAATATAGACAAACTTGACTCAAATAATCATTGCAGGAAGCAAAGAAAGCCCATAATCTTACTGCGTATTTTAACCCTTGAAAGTCATCAACGAGATGAAAGAGCGCCTAACTAGATGAAAAGTAATATCAATGACGTTGCAAAGCATGCCGGTGTATCAATAAAGACCGTTTCTCGCGTTATGAATAACGAACCATCTGTTCGTCAGAGTACTCGTGATAAAGTACTTGAGTCAGTTAACGCACTTAGCTATCGACCTAATTCAGCAGCACGAAACCTTGCGGCGACCAAGTCTTATACTATTGCCTACATCTACGATAACCCTAACGCTTATTATGTTATCGATATGCAAAACGGCATTTTGTCAGAATGTCGTAAGCAAGGTTACGAACTGTTGATTCATCCTTGCAATGCCAAAGATCCTACCATCGTGTCTCAACTAGGTGCGATGATAAAAGTAGCTCAACTCGCTGGTGTGGTACTAACGCCACCATTTTCAGAAATGCCCGTGCTGGTTGACGCGCTTAAGGCACAAGATATCAAGTTTGTTCGCGTACTCTCAGGTAACCAATCACCAGACCCTGCATTTCCCTGTGTTATGGTAGACGATCATCAAGCGGCCTTTAATATTACTGAGCACCTTATTCAGCTAGGCCATACTGATATCGCTTTTATCGCCGGTGGCAAAGAACATAAATCGACATTCGAGCGCCTCGCGGGATTTAAGGCAGCGCTCGCAGAAAATGACATAGCAGTTAATCCAGACTTTATTATCGATGGCGAGTATTCATTTGACTCAGGTGTCAGCGGGGCACAGCAGTTACTCGGGCTTAGCAAAAAGCCAAGCGCTATATTCTCTTGTAATGATGAAATAGCGGCGGGTGCATTGTTTGCCTCTCGTCTAGAAAACATCTCCATCCCTGAGCAGCTATCTATCGTTGGTTTTGAAAACAGCCCATTCTCTCGTCAAACATGGCCTAAACTTACAACGGCAGATCAGCCAAACAGTGAAATAGCACAACGAGCAACTCAGTTACTGATTACTTCTATCCGCAACAAACAAGAAGATGCTCTATCTAATACATTTGTTCCTGCATTGATCACGCGCGATTCCAGTGGAAAGATATGATAACGCAGTATTATTCAATATCAGAAACAAAAAAAGCCCAGTCATTAGACTGGGCTTTTCGCTAGATAGATCTTTGGCAATCTCCTACTCTCTTGAGCCGCAGTCCGTCGAACAGCGTTCGACGCAACAAGGCGAAAGCAAGTTGGGGACAAAACGGCAGGATAGCCGTTTTGCACGGCACTGGCCGCCCGAAGGGTGAGTGACATGGATGTTGCGAATGATCCCCCTGCGCAGCAGCGGGTGTCATCGGGATTAGGCCATCGCGTTAGCGTTCAGGATAACGGTCTCGCAGATACACTGGTATCAAGGAGGCGATAACATTTTAGCTCGCGTAGAAAACGAAAAAGGCCTCGCAACTTAATGCGAGGCCTTTATTCTGAATGGGTGATTGGCAATGTCCTACTCGGGTAAGCTGTGACCGTTAGTCCAGCGGACTAACGCAGCTCAGCTTGCCAAGTTGGGGAAGCCCCTGCGCAGCAGCGGGTGTCATCGGGATTAGGTCATCGCGTTAGCGTTCAGGATAACGGTCTCGCAGATACACTGGTATCAAGGAGGCGATAACATTTTAGCTCGCGTAGAAAACGAAAAAGGCCTCGCAACTTAATGCGAGGCCTTTATTCTGAATGGGTGATTGGCAATGTCCTACTCGGGTAAGCTGTGACCGTTAGTCCAGCGGACTAACGCAGCTCAGCTTGCCAAGTTGGGGAAGCCCC
>CAKZQF010000192.1 GCA_937139475.1 uncultured Gammaproteobacteria bacterium
TCGCTTATTTTAATACACCAAAAGCCGCTATCTTGCTTTACGTCATCAACTCGCAACTGACAGGCTTCTGAGGGTCTAAAACCTTGATACAACATCAATAAAGTGACCCACTTAAATTCATCGCTCTTTTCTTTATATGCTGTAGCAGTTAGCAATGACTTGATTTCGTTGTTCTGCCACCGCATTCGCGCTGAATCTTCACCATTATTTGATTTGTTTTGTAGCTTTATGTCTGTAAAAGGGCTGCTTTGGGTGTGCTGCATTAAGCGGCACCATTTGAAGAACTGGGAGACAGCAGCCAAGTAATCTTTATTAGATTTATGACTCCGCCCTTGGGATAACAATAGATCACGGTAAATTAACGCATGTGCACTAGTGACTTCACTAACTGCGCCAACACCAGCGCTATTAATAAAATGTGTGATGCGCTGTCTTAGCTGCTTTACTGTGAGTGGTCGCACATTCTCTTTTTCTTTAGATGCTACAAATTGTTCCAATGCATTCGATAAGGAAATGCCGTTGCCTGTAGTTACCATTGTTTTTAATTTTAACTTGCTTTTCGTTCTTGTAGGTAGCGTAACAACCTCTGCTGAATCAAATGCCGAGCGGAGTTCATAGACCACCTCATCCGTACATTCTTTGAAAGTGTTAGGATCAATATCAGGTGTTACGTCATCAATTTGACTCATTATTGCATTGGCAATGGAAAAATTACGCTTAACAGCCACCGCACGTGATTTTGTAAGTAGTGAAACTTTCACATCAAATGGAAAGCCACGATCTCGTAAGTTCTTTGGTAAACAGATGCGGGTGTAATACGTACAATTTGGGGCGCGAAAAAGGTACATTGTCTCAGTCAATCCTATAGTGGATTGGCTTGATTTTCTTTAGAAACAAAAAAGCCGCTAATTTTCATTAAAAATCAACGGCTTATTTGTTTTGAATTAGTGGCGGAGAGATAGGGATTTGAACCCTAGAACGGGATAAACCGTTGCCGGTTTTCAAGACCGGTGCATTCGACCACTCTGCCATCTCTCCAGCGCGGTGTATAGTATAGTAACCAGATGTTATTGCAAGCCTAAATCTAATTATTTACAAAATAAATTGAACCTTTTGCTTATTCAAGCGCCAAACGTTTATAATTTAATCACGTCATATTATGACATTGCCAAAGTTATGCTATAGTCGGTATATAACTTTACTAATTTTTGTCAAAACGGAGTTTTTATGGAACATCGCACGACCTATAGTGCTAGCGCTGAATCGGCACTAGCTACTAACAAAGTACTTCGCAATACGTATACGCTATTAGCGATGACATTTGCCTTTAGTGCTTTCACAGCGCTTATTTCAATGCAATTTGATTTTGGCTTCTTAGGCCGTATTGGCTTTATGATAGCGGCAATCGTATGTTTATTTATCACTCACAAAAAAGCAGAAACTGCCCAGGGTTTATTTTGGACTTTCGCCTTTGTAGGCTTTATGGGATTGGGCTTAGGGCCATTGCTTAACCATTACCTTGCCATGAGCAATGGTGGCGAGATTGTAATGCAAGCCTTAGGCGGCACGGCATTAGTATTCTTTGGCCTATCAGCCTATGCACTTACGAGCAAAAAAGACTTCTCTTTCATGGGCGGCTTCCTAATGGTCGGCATGATCGTGGTTGTGGTAGCAATGTTAGCCAACTTATTCTTTCAAGTTCCAGGTGTTAGCTTAGCGATTAGCGCTGCGGTTGTAATGTTGATGTCTGGCCTTATCTTGTTTGATACAAGCCGTATCGTTCACGGTGGCGAAACAAACTACATCCGTGCGACAGTTTCACTGTATTTAAACATCTACAACTTGTTTGTGCACCTACTAGCACTTATTGGAATGGGCGAAGACTAAGCACTTTAGCTTAGGACCATTTTCCAGTATGATCAGCTCCGCTTTTGCGGAGCTTTTTTTTGCTTAGGTTTTATTTATTTTTACGAGTTATCGGCACATGACAACAAACTTTGTTCTACTCATCAACAGCGATGTAAACAGCCAGGGCTCTCACAGCGCATTAGCCTTTGCCAATGAGCTAATAGCTCAGGGACAACACATCAAGCAAGTGTTTTTTTATCAAGATGGTGTCACCAATACTAATAGTCTGTGTAGTCCAGCAAGTGATGAGATTAATCTTGTCGAGCAGTGGCAAACGCTGCACCAAACACATAACGTTGAATTGGTGAGCTGTGTTGCCGCTTCCCTGCGTCGAGGCATTGTTGATAAACAATTAGCAACAGAGCAACATCTAACGTCAGATAATTTAGCCCAAGGCTTTCGATTAGGCGGCTTAGGTGAGTTTGTTGAGGCGAGTAGCCACGCCGATAAACTTATTCAATTTTAAGGTCAATAATTTGATGAAATCTTTAGCCATCATTAATAAAAGTGCCCCCTTTGGTAACATCGATTATAGAGAATCACTAGACATTGCCTTAGCCAACGCGAGCTATGACCGCCCTATTGCCCTATTCTTTAGCGATGATGGGCTGTTTCAAATAAGTCAGGCTACCGATGGCACCCTCACCGGCAATAAAGAACTTAGCAAAACATTTGGTTTACTAGAAATGTACGATGTTGAAGATATCTTCTTTTGCCAAGATTCAATGCTAGCGCGTGGTTTAAGTGATAGTGACCTTATTATTGAAGGCCAGTGCTTAACGGCTTCACAATGGTTTGCTAAACTGCAACAATTCGATCAAATCATTACGTTTTAACTATGCTGATAATCGCCACCAAAAGTCCCTTTATCAAAGCGTTGCCACAATCAGATACTGGGGCGACACTACTCTTATCACAAGATAGCGTTATCGCGGTGACTGCGACACTCCAAGCTGAGCACTTTGTCAAAGTGTATGCACTAGAGAGCGACTTAGCGGCACGCGGCCTAACGAAAACTGCACAACAAAATCCAATGATTGAAATCATCAATCTGCAACAATTTGTACAGTTAACAATAAACCATCACCCAATAATGAACTGGTAAAACATGAGCTCAGGCATTGAATACAACGGCGTCTCCTACGACGTCGATAAACACAACTACTTATTAAATTTAAGTGATTGGAGCGAAGAACTAGCGCTACACATAGCGTCCCTTGAGAACATTGAAATGAGTGACGAGCATTGGGAAGTTGTGCGCTTTATACGCCAGTTTTATATTGAATTTAATACTAGCCCAGCAGTGCGTATGCTTGTTAAAGCGATGGCTAAAGAATACGGTCCCGAAAAAGGTAACAGTCGTTACCTATACTCTTTGTTTCCGAAAGGCCCTGCCAAACAGGCAACTCGAATCGCGGGCTTGCCTAAACCCGCGAAGTGTATTTAATACCAATCCTACTTAATCGGATTGGTATTAGCCGCTAGTAAGTCAGAGCAGAAGTCGGATAATTTAGCCTTAAACGCCTTCAAATCTTCAAGCAACACATACAAACACGGGATTAAGATCAAGGTGATCACCGTGGCAAAACCTACCCCAAATGCCAATGATATTGCCATTGGGATCACTATTTGGGCCTGCATGCTCGACTCAAACATAATTGGCACCAAACCTATAAATGTGGTGAGTGAAGTCAGCGCGATTGCTCTAAAACGGCGCCCGCCGGCATGAACGACTGCATCTCTTAACGCAACACCTTGTTCCCGCGATTTATTGACAAAATCAACCATTACCAAGGAGTCGTTTACCACCACACCGGCGGCTGCGATAATCCCAAACAATGACATCGTGCTAAGATCGATACCAAAAATCATATGACCAAGCACTGAACCAATCACTCCAAACGGAATGACTGACATAATTATCAATGGCTGAGAATACGAATGTAACGGCACCGCGAGCAAAGCGAAAATAACGAGTAACGACAACACAAAGTTTCTAAATTGCGTTGAAGCACCTTCCATTTCCTCCTGCACCCTACCAGCAACTTCACTACTAACCTGAGGGTATTCTTTCAACATTTCAGGCATAAACTCATCTCGGATCTCTTTAGCGAGCTTAATTGGTTCGATTTGGGCGCTATCTACCGTAGCCCAAACACTCACCGTTCGCTTACCATCCTCACGTCGAATGCGATTAACACCATCTGTAAGCGTAATTACAGCCAGCTCTGACAGCGGCACTTGCTGGCCAGTTTTAGTAAAGATTATAGTCTCATCTATATGACCAATAGAGCTGCGCTGGCTTTGCGGATAACGCAACATCACCTTCACTTCCTGAGCATCACGCATTATCCGCTGCGCTTCAATACCATAGAAACTAAAGTTAACCTGCGATGCAATATCTTTAAGGGTTAAACCAAGGCTACGGGCGAGCGGCTTAAGTTCAAATTGCACCTCCTGGGTGGCACTTTGCCGCGAGTCATCAATGTCTGATACGCCTTTTACTTTGGCCAATTTCTGCTTAAGCTGTGATGCTGCTGCCATTAGCTGCGCATCATCGAGCCCAATCAGTTTAAAACTCACATCGCCATCATCACGACCACTGCCAAATAAATTATCTGCGATGGTAAGTGACTTTAAGCCTGCAATATTAGGCATCGCTTCACGCCAGCGTGCTGCCACTTCAAAGGTATTAAGCTCACGTAATTCAGGATCTGTCATACGCACCATCACTTGTGCGCCGCTACGTGACGTTAAACGCGTAAAGGTTTGTTCAATAACACCAGCGCCATATTCCTGTTCTAGCTCTTTATCTATTCTTTTGAGTACTTCTTCAACTTCATAGATAGCATCTAAGGTAGCCTGCTCAGAACTTTGTTGCTTCATTTCGATAGTAATGCGTGGAAAGTCATGTGGGATTTGTGGCATGCCAATAAAGCGCACAAAACCGTTGATGAAAAGGCCAATGCCAAGTATCAATACACCAACAAAGGTTAATAACACTGTGACCCTGTAATGCAATGCACGCGCTAAGAATGGTTGATAAGTTCCCGCCACAAAACGTTGTAATGCCCCATCAATGGCACTGCGCAAGCGATGCATTTTAGACTGTTTGTTCACCACTTTATAATTCATCTTGGCTAAATGAGCGGGCAAAATTAATTTAGACTCAACCAAGGAAAACAATAGACAAAGCACGACCACATAACCTACCGAATGAGACATCGCAGACTCAGGCCCAGAACTTAACAACATCGGTACAAAGGCAGCTATCGTGGTGAGTACCCCAAAGGTGGCGGGCGTTGCGACTCGTTTAACCCCCCGCACAACGTTATCGAGACTATGGCCATGCTTTTCAATTTCTTCACTGGCACTCTCCCCCACGACTATTGCATCGTCGACAACAACCCCCAACACCAAAATAAAGGCAAACAAACTGGTCACATTAATGGTAACGTCGATAAACTCGAGTGGCATAAACAATAGTGCACCGAGAAAACTCACCGGTAGCCCCATCATTACCCAGAACGCCAAGCGAAAACGTAAGAATAGCGCCAAGATAAGAAATACTAGCGCGCCGCCAGATATCATATTATCCATCATCATATCCAGACGACCCTGCAAGTAGAAGGTCATATCAACCCAAGGCTCTAAACGAACCTGCGGTGGTAGTTCCTGATTTTTTTCGGCGATGTACGCTTTAACCTGCGCCGAAATGTCCGGCATACTTTGGTCACTTGAAGCGCCAACAAAGATGGTGACAGAATTCTTACCATTGAACTTGGAATATTGCAGACCTTCAACAAAGCCATCATTAACTTTTGCCACGTCCCCCAATAACACCATGGTGCCGTCACTGCGTTGGACAACGGGTATTTGCTCAAACTCGAGTTGGTTATAGGCTTGATTTTCAATTCTCATCGAAATCATGCCGTTTTCAGCACGAATTTGTCCGGCAGACAAGTTAGCCGCATTACCGCGTATCGCATTGGCAAGCTCAACAAAGGTTAATTGATATTCCCTTAGCTTGTGTTGATCGACTTCAATGCCAATTTCATACGCTAGCCCGCCGAAATAATCCGAGACATTAACCAAGCTTAAATCACGAATTTCATCATGAATTTCTTTGCCAAGGTCTTTTAATTGCCCCCGCGGCAAGTCGCCATACAAGCTGATATACATGACTTCTTGCTTAAACTTATCCCTTTTAACAACAGGACGTTCCATGCCCTCTGGAAAGCTAGAAATAGCATCAATTTGCAGTTTCACTTCATCAAGTACTTCTTGGGTGCTGTAATCAGTATCGACCTCTATCCACGCACTGGAAACACTGCGTTTGGAATGGCTAATAACACGCTTTAATCCCTCGACGCCATTAAGTGCCTCCTCAATCTTAATCGTAATACCCTGCTCAACTTCCTGAGGCGCAGCGCCAGGGTACGGGACACTAACCGCTATCCAGTTTGTTTCTACCAGTGGAAACATCTGCTTGCGGATCGCGAGCGACATTAAGATCCCACCAATAATAATAAATATCATTAATAAATTGGCAGCTACGCTATTACGCGCAAACCACGCAATGATCCCGGTTTCTTTGTGGCTCACAGCGTTTCCTCATTTGATTTAACGGTTAGCGCCATTCCTTCAATGGGATAGGATAATGCACTGGTAATATATTCGTTACCTTCGCCAAAATCCCCTTTGATCAAGATGTCATTGCCCTGCTCTCGCACAACGGCCACCGCTTTAAAATGTAGTTTGGAGTCGGTCGATAGGGTCGGTATCTTATTGTCATTAACAATATGGCGCGGCACCACCGCAGCATTTTCGATGGTATCGCCATTAACGCTAGCCGTCACATAACTACCAAAGCGTAGCGGCTTGTCCAAATTATATGGCTGAGCGACTTCAACAACTAGATAGTGCATTCTCGAAACAGCATCTATAACGCCTTCGTTACGCACAATCACGCCTTGCCATGATGCTTTCTGACCATTAAAGTTAGTCTGTAATGTCACACTGGCACCGATACCATCATTATTTAGAAATGCGAGATCTTTATCGGCGATGGGCAAACGTATTTGACCAACGTTTGTTGCTGATAGCATGCCAATATTACTGCCTCCATTGACTACACTGCCTAAGCTAACACTGCGCTGGTTAATAATTGCATCATAGGGTGCAGTAATTGTTGTACGGTCTAAATTACGCTGTGCTTTTTTGACTATTGCCTGAGCAGCACGAACTTTGGCAACTTCTTGCGCCAGTTGTGGTTTTCTCAAGCCCAGTTCCGATGGCTTGGCATTATTTATCTTTTCCCACTCGCTTTGTGCGACATGACCGCGTGCCTTTTCCAGCTGTAATGCGGCTCGTGCAGCCGCAAGATTTGCCTGTGCTTCAACTAACGACGCTTGATAATCACTAGGGTCTATATTGATAAGCGTGGTGCCTTTTTTCACAAAAGCACCTTTAACAAAATCTTTGGAAATAGCGACTATTTTACCGTTAACCTGAGCAACCAACTGAGTCTGCTCTTTAGGCTCAACCACTCCTTGTGATGAAACTTTAAGTTTATGATTTGACACAACAAGTTTTGAGGTTTTGACCAGTGGAGCAAAATCCACAACTTCCTTTTCTTCAATTGGCTCCTTTGCCAGTGATAACCCCCAAAGACCAGCTGCAGCGATACATACAACAGCAATCGGGAAAACTATTTGTTTTGTTGTGGCCATGCTTACTCCAAACTAAGCGAATATTTTGGCAACACTATACCTTTTTTAAATAGTGAAGCGTATAAAAAAAGCCATTGCTAAATGGCTTTTTTGTAAGAGATTATTTAACGTTAAGACTTTATTCGAAAGAACATTGCATAAAATAAAGGAACGAATACTAGCGTTAGTATGGTGGCAAAACCAAGACCGAACATAATGGTCACTGCCATTGACTGGAAAAACGGATCAAATAGCAGCGGAATCATTCCCAAAATAGTTGTAATGGCAGCCATAGCAACTGGCCTAACACGGCTAACACCAGCATCCGTTATCGCTTTAATAGGATGTGAGCCAGACTCCATTTCGATATGGATTTGATCAACCAAGACAATACCATTTTTAATCAACATGCCTGTCAGGCTAAGCATTCCAAGCAGAGCCATAAAACTAAAGGCCGCGTTCATCGCAAGTAAGCCACCAGCAACTCCAATAATGGCCATTGGCACCGTTGCCCAAATCACTAATGGCGCGCGAACCGAGTTAAATAGTAAAACGGTTATCATAAACATCACTAAATACCCTAACGGCAAGCCTTCCACTAATGCTTTTTGCGCATCAGTGGACGATTCATATAATCCGCCCCAAGCCAAACTGTAGCCGTGCGGGTAATCCATTGCTTCAATTTGTGGTCGAATTTCCTTTAATAAAGCATCAGCGGTGCCATTACCAAGCAGATCATGATCTGCCTTTACGGTAATAGTCCGCTTACGGTCACGACGGTGTATTACCGAGTCTTCCCAATGCGTTTCAAAGCCATCAACAACTTGTGAAACCGGAATATAACGACCCAATGTACGGCTATAGATTTGCAATGCATTAAGGCTATCAACGGATAATCTTTCGTTGTCCGGCGCGCGGGCAACAATAGGCAACATCTGGGTACCATCACGATATAAACCAACAGATTTTCCAGTAAAGCTAACCAACAACAGCTCATCTAAATCGGCTTTGGTGATGCCGACTCGACGGCCCATCGCTTCATTAAAAATTGGACGAATAACTTTACTGCGCTGACGCCAATCGTGACGTACATTCGTTGATAAGCTACTTGAGGCAATAATTTGCTCTGCTTCGCTGGCAAGACGTCTTAAGACATCAGGATCAGGGCCTGAGATACGAGCCTCAATTTTAGAGTCGACCGCAGGGCCAAGTCCAAACGGTCTTACCTTAGCCAAGGCATTAGGGAAATTATCACGTAAGTAACCGCGTAATTCACGCATCACCTGTTGCTGTTTTTCGGCGTTTTCCACTCGAACAATAAGTTGGCCATAGGCTTTAAACGTTTTTTCAGGTGCATAGGTGAGCATAAACCGAATGGTTCCCTTGCCTACCGTTGAAGTTACCTGCTCGACACCATCGCGGGTAAGCAGGTGCTGAGCTATCGCTTTAACGTCCTGCTGCGTCGCTCTGATATCGGAGCCTTGATAGCGCCAAACATCAACATAAAACATCGGAGTGCTCGATGCAGGGAAGAATGACTGCTTCACTTTGCCAAAGCCAACGATTGCCACCACTAGCAACATCAGCAGCGCAATAATTGATGTCCAGCGAAAACGCAAACAAAATGCCAATATTGCTTTATACGCCGTAAAGGCGATACCGCGATACGGGTCATTACCAGTGTCTTTAACAATATCTTTGTCAGAAAAGACCAAGCTAGCTACAAATGGCGTTAACGTAATCGCTGTCACCCAGCTAAGCAGCAATGAAATGAGCAATACCCAATATAAGCTACCGGCAAACTCACCAGTGGAGTCCGAAGAAAGTCCTATCGGCGCAAACGCGGTGATCGCAATAACAGTAGCACCGAGCAACGGCCAAATGGTCTGTTTAACAATATCACTGGCTGCCTCTACCCGAGTACGGCCTTTTTTCATGCCTATCAGGATGCCCTCTGTTACCACTATCGCATTATCGACTAACATCCCCAGCGCTATAATTAACGCGCCTAATGAAACACGTTGTAAGTCAATCGCCATATATTTCATAAATATAAAGCTGCCAAACACGGTCACTAGCAAGATAAAGCCAATTAGCATACCGCTGCGCAGGCCCATAAACAGGAGTAATACGACAATCACAATGGCTACAGCTTGTGCCAGGCTAACAATAAAACTGCTTACAGAAGTGTCTACTTCCGCTGGTTGGTCATAGACGGTATTAACCTCTAAACCCAAGGGTTTAAAGTATTCAAGTTCGGCGAGACGTTTAGTAACCAATTTACCAACATCGACCACGTTAACACCACTGGAAAAAGAAACACCAACGAGTAAGGCTTGCTGATCGTTGTAATTGATAATATTACTTGGTACTTCAGCATACTCGCGGCGTACATTGGCAACATCACCCAGATAAATAAGCTCACTGCTGCCTGGCGCGGAAATAATAAGGGATTCAAGCTCTTTAACGTCTTGGAATTCACCAGTGGAATGAAAACGTATCGACTCATCACCCACTCTTATTTGGCCAGCATTTGAAACCGTGTTTTGGCTACGCAATAGTTCAAATATGTTCGCTTGTGGAATACCCAAAGCGACAAGGCGACTGCGAGAGATTTCAACAACGACTTCTTCGCGCTGCTCCCCGCCCATGCTCACTTTGCCAACACCTTCTATAAGAACCAACTCACGGCGCAAATAGTTAGCATAATCCTTTAGCTCTTCATAAGAGTAACCTTCGCCAGTAATCGACAGCATCACGCCATATACATCAGCAAAGTCGTCAATAACTCGCGGTGGATTAACCCCATGTGGGAAGCTACCAGATAAATCATTTACCTTACGTCTCACCTCATCCCAAATTTGGCGCAGCTCTTGTTTACGATAAGTACCTTTCATTTCCACTTTGATCTGGGAAAGGCCCGGGGTTGAAATAGATTCGACATCTTTAACGTAAGGGAGTTGTTGCAACGCGTTTTCAATAGGATAACTCACCTCTTCTTCGACTTGAAGTGGGCTAGCACCAGGGTAATTGGTAATAATCATCGCTTCTTTAATAGTAAACTCAGGATCTTCTAGGCGCCCAAGTTCGTTATAAGAAATAATGCCACCAACAAGTAGCAACAAAGTAAACATCGCACTGACGACTTTGTTGTTGATTGAAATTTTAGCGATATCCATTATAGGCCACGCTCTCTTTTCCAAGCGCGAACAACGGTACCTTCGCTAAGAAAATGGACGCCTGCGCCAACAATGATTTCATCTCCATTGAGGCCACTTTTCACGACAATGCCCTGCTCACTCAATTGGCCTACTGTTATCGCCCGGCGAGACACTTTAAGTGCATCATCAACAACCCATACAAATTGTGTTGGATGATTGGTTGGTTTGTCCTGGGCTGAAAACACGGCTGAAACGGGCAGCACAATATGGGAATAATCCGTTGTTGTCACTTTGGCTAAATCCGCAAATACAGTGCCGGACATGCCAGGCAAAATATTCTTGCCCTCAGGTATTGGCATGGTAAACACTATTTTAAAGGTGCGTGTCACAGGATCAGCTTGGGTATCCCACTCCTTTACAGACAGTTTGAATCGCTCATCTGGAATTGAGTCAAAACTCACTTGCGGCTGATAAGTAGTCTCTTTATCAATGGTTGCAACCAAACGCTCAGGCATTTGAATCGAGACATCAACACTGTCAAGATTTTGCATATCAAGTATTAATTGTTGTCCTTGAATATTTTGATGTTTTTCCGCGTAGACTCGCGCAATGATGCCATCATACGGTGCTTTTAATGCGGTATATTCCAGTGCAGTTTTGGCACTTTTTAGATTAGACTCTGCCACTAAAAGATTAGCCTGTGCTTCATCAAATAATGACTGTGACACCAACTCGCGTTTTAGTAATTCCTTGGTACGATTAAATTGCGACAATGCCAGTGCATGCCTAGCCTTGCGATCGCTTAGGCTAATCTCAAAATCTCGTGGGTCTAGCTGTGCTAGCAACTGACCTTTTTCAACCCGGTTACCTGCTTTAACTGCGAACGTCTTTATCTCACCGCTTACTCTAAAGGCCAAATGACTGTCTGTATTAGCTTCTACGACAGCAGGAAATTGACGCATGGATTCCTGTAGCACACTGCCAACGTCAATTAGTTTTACCATCGGTGCAACAGGTTCATGTACTACTTGTTCTTGTTCATTGCATGCAAATAAGCCAATACTTGATGTCAGTACCAGCGCCAACCGAATAGATAATCTGGAAAAATTCATTTAATACCTCAAAAAGGAAAACGGTAATGCGTTATTTTTCAATAATAAAACAACTTCGCTTGAAATAAAATTTATATAAAATTAAAATCACTATAAATAAAATTTAACAGCAACCAGGCTAAACACGATGACGTTAGAGCAATTAAGGGTATTACAAAAAATAGTTGAACTTGGTAGCTTAAAGGCTGCAGCGACAGCACTTTTTAAGACGCAACCCGCCTTATCAATGGCAATAAAGAAACTAGAACAGCAATACAATATCGAGCTACTAGACCGTGAGCAGTACCGTTTAACTCTCACCCCGCAAGGGAAAATTTTTTATCGTCAAGCACAACAATTGTTGCAAAACGCTGTGCAACTAGACTCTATCGGGCATCAGCTATCCAAAGGTAATGAGTCATTATTTAAGATAGGCTTTGACCCGGTATGTGATACCACCACCATAATTGATTCGGTCAAGGAAGCTAAGGAAAAATTCCCAGTCACTGAGTTTCAGTTAATATCCGGCTCCCGCCTATCAGCACTTGAACAAATTGATACCGGTAAAGTCGATGTGGCCATAGGTGCCTGGTTTCATTTATTCCACGGCCTTGGCGACTATTTTACGCAACCTATCGCCGAGTTTGAGTTGGTATTGGCCAGCTCACCTGAGCTGTTGCCAGATCCCGCCCCCACCACCTTAGCTCAACTGACCCAACTACCAAGTGTTACCCTTTTGGAAAGTAACCTTGCCTTTGATACTGAGCGTCTTGGCATCCATAACTCTAGCCAACAGTTTAAGACGAATGACATAACAACACTCAAAGAAATGCTATGTAGCGGCTTAGGTGTCGCGATTATTCCCAAGGCTCAAATTAGTGAAGAGCTAAGCAACGGGTCACTTGTTGCGATTGCACTGCATGACTTTGAGGCAAGCCTTATCGGCGAGGTCCGCTTAATTCGCCGAACCGACAAAGTGTTAGGCCCCGTTGGGCAATACATTTGGGACACAATGGCAAGCAAAGCAATAAAAAAGAATGATTAAGCTTTGATTCATTAAACGCGAGCTATTCTCATCTTACAGCCTAACCTTTATTGGTTTGGAATAAGATTCTTAGTTTTGGGAGAACAACAATGAATATTAAGCCATTAAAACTAGCCCTTATCGCTGGAATAATTACTTCGCTATCTTTTGCTCCGGTGGCGTTAGCCGGCCATAATAATCATGGTAACCATCACAAACATGGTGGCTACAACAAACATGCTTATAAAAAGCATCATCATAATCATTACAATAAAAGGCATCATAGAAGTCACCACCGCAAACATCACCATAAAGCCGGACATATCATTGGTGGGATCATTGGCGGTGTGGTGCTCAGCAATATTATTCATAATGCCAAGCATCACCACAGCTCGGCACATGTGAGCTATAATCATTCAAATTATGGCCATTCAAACTATCGCCAAGCCAGCTACGGTGGGTATAACAAGCCGGTGGTCGTAAACAAAACGATTGTATTGAACAATACACCGACACAGACTTATCGGGTATTAAACGGTACGGATTGTTATCTGGTCAATGTTAATAATAATGGCAGTGAGATTTTGACCCAAGTACCCAATGTTAACTGTGGTTTCTAATACCGAGAAAATCAGTTATACAGCCCAACAAGGACGTTGGGCCTTTTTCGCCAATATGTTACTGTAGCGCTGGAAATAACTGTCGCCAGATCGTAACTACCGCCTCTCGTTCGGCTTTAAATTGGCCGATATCGACAAGGTTACTTTCATTTTGTAGTGCCAATCGGTGGCCTGCATTGCGGTATCGGCAATAAATTGTTTCGAGTGCTTTACAATCACTTTCACTAAGCAATTCATGCTGTGCAACCGACTCAAATATTCGGATATTGTCGCTAAACTCGGTTAATTGCGGAAAGTGATGACTGTGCGCCAGCACTAAATATTGCGCAATGAATTCAATATCAGCCACGCCGCCATCATCTTGCTTTAAGTCAAAAAGATTTTCAGTCCCTTTAGATAGATTATCTCGCATCTTGATCCGCATTTTAACGACTTCCTTTTGCAGTTCACTCAGGTCGCGTTTGTTTTGCAGCAAGGCCTCCCGTGCTTTACTAAACTGTGACTGCAGGTAAAGCTCACCGTAAACAACCCTTGTCCTAACTAATGCCTGATGTTCCCAAACCCAGGCTTCTTGCTGTTGATAGTCAACAAATGTGTCGAAATGGGATACCATTAAACCGGAGTTGCCCGATGGGCGAAGGCGCATATCAACTTCATACAAAATGCCTGAGTTGGTGCGTGTGTTAAATAAATGAATAATGCGTTGCGCCAATTTGAGATAAAAATGATGACTTTCAACACTTTTGCTACCGTTGGTCATAGTGCCAAGCTGCGCGCAATGAACAAACACGAGATCCAAGTCGGAACCGTAGCCAAGTTCAATACCGCCAAGCTTTCCATATCCTATAACAGCAAACCCCTTTTCAGCGCCTTGGTTGACCGGTTCGCCAAAGCGGCCAACCAGTTGGGCCCATGCTAAATCTACAACATGTTCAATGATAGCCTGAGCCAATGCGGTGAGGTGATCACTCACTTTAGTCACCGGCATCACACCAGTCACATCTGCTGCGGCAATATGCAGTTGTTGAACTTGCTTAAATTGACGCAGCCCCTCCATCATTTGCTCCATATCATCATCTGGAATACGCATTAAATACCGGCGTAATTCACTTGGATAATCTTCAAGGGGGGTCACTTGATAAAGTAATTTAGGATCGAGTAATTCATCTAGCAACATTGGGAAATGCGTTAATTGCTCAGCAATCCAACAGCTAGCTTCACACAATCGAACAAGTTGCGCCAACGCACCAGGATTTTCTAACAGTAGTTCAATATAGGTAGTACGAGTCGCAATTTTTGCTAAAATTTTGCCAATCCGTTCCAGCACCACAGCACACTGCCCTAGTTCTTTTACTTGTAATAAAACAAGTGGCATGAGTTTATTCATTGCCTCTAGGCCACGCGGGCCCATAGGACGCTTATCGATATCATCTTTAATGACATGAATTTCACGAAATAATGCTTGTGGCTGCTTGCATCCAAGTTCAAAGAGCACACTTTCACCATCAAAATCACTGTTTGAGTCAAAGATGAGTTTCATCATATTGAGGTCTTTATCACTGGACGTATCTTGCGCTTCATCCTCACCAACGACTAACGAAAATTGTTCACTGACGGTGTCTAGATGAACCTGTAACTCATCGCGAAATTCTTGCTCTGTGCTGTTGTTTGTTAGATAGCATAAACGCGTCCAGTCCTGGGCATTATCTGGCAAGGTTTGAGTTTGCTGATCAGCAAACTGTTGCAAGTACTGCTCACATGCTCTCAAAAACAGATAACTGCAACGCAGTGCACTAATTTCAGTGGCGTTAAATATCCCCAAGCGTTGTAATTCATTGAGGGTATTGAGCAACGACTGATCTTGTAGCTCCGGTTGCCTGCCTCCGCGGATCATTTGAAAAACCTGAACAATAAACTCGACTTCCCTTATGCCGCCGCTCCCCAGCTTTATGTTATCAATTAAGCCGCGCCGATGAACCTCATGGCTAATCATTTGCTTCATTTGGCGTAATGATTCTATCGCACTAAAATCAATATAACGCCTGAACATGAACGGACGTAATAAATCCTGAAGCTGCTGGCTATATTGACATTGCGGTCCTAAGACACGGCCTTTGACCATCGCATAACGTTCCCAATCCCGTCCTTGCAGTTGATAGTAATCTTCAATGGCCGCGAAGCTGGCAACTAATGGTCCAGAGTTGCCAAATGGGCGTAAGCGCATATCAACACGATAAACAAAACCGTCAAAAGTGCGTTTGTCCAAGGCGTTAATTAGTTTTTGCGCAAGTTTAACAAAAAATTGCTGATTATCAGTGCTACGCCGGCCACCAACCGTTTGCCCATGCTCAGGAAAGGTAAAAATAAGGTCGATATCGGAAGAAAAGTTGAGCTCTCGACCGCCAAGCTTGCCCATGCCAATAATAAGCATTGGCTGACGATTGCCCTGTTCATCTGTTGGATAGCCCCAGGTTGCCGCTAAGCTTTGTGCTAGCCAATCTCGCGCACCAAGAATTAACTGTTGGGCAAGGTGAGAGACTTCCTGTAATGAATGTTCAAGCGGTACCAAATGGCATAAATCACGCCAGGCAATCATCACTTGAAATTGATTGCGTAACAAGCGTAAGTTGCGCTCTAACCCCTTCTCATCAGCTGTTTGAGATAATACTTGCTCAATTTGTTGCTCAATCGTTGGGATCAACGAATCACTGAGTAGTAAATCGCCAGCAAAAATGAATTCTATCCACTGTGGATTAACCATTAACTGGTCAAAGACAAAATCACTTAAGCCAATGACTTGCCTTAGTAAATGTGACTGCGTATCAGTCAAGGCTTGAATATCTGAGTATTTGGCACTCAACTCATCGAAACGCAGGTTTGCTAACTCGCTTAAGGTCTTTGGTAGTGAATTCATTGCCTCATTTGCCATCATCACGTCAATTCCATAAAATTTATCAATGAGCATTAGACAAGGCGCCTCAATGCTGCTAAAAATATCGCTAACCATATCATTATCGAGGTATTTATGGCAGTAAAGCCAATAAGAATCTTTAGTCTAGTAGCCATGCTATTCCTCAGCGTTGGTTGTAGTGACCCGGTTGACGAACAAATAGAGTTTTTACAAAACAAAACCCAACAAGATCTTAGCCAATTATCTGAAAAATTGGTTAATGGCAAGGTTCGTAATGCGTTACTACTCAATCAATACGCTGAGATATTAGGCAAACAGCGGCCTGAACTAAAGAATATACTCAATCAGCTCGCGCTTGACGGCACCAACGAAGGTGTCATGTTCAATGCCTTAAGTGACCGGGTCAGGGATGCACAATCAGCAGCCAATTTTTTATCTAAAGAAGAACAAGCACAAGAGCTTGAGAATTTGGCTCAAGCACTAAATCCAACACTCTTTAATGACGCGTTAAGCGACCCACTTAATGTTATTGCCGATATGTCGGCAGGCTCACTTGCCCGAGTCAATGCGCTAAGCCAAGAACAGCTAGCTCGTAGCGGTGAAGACTTTGGTCCTGGCGCGCAATTGGTGGGTAACCCAAGTTATGGTAATTGGGCCGATGATGGGAATGGTTTTTCTTTCTGGCAGTGGTATGGAATGTATGCGTTTTTCTCAAATTTCTCCAGCCCGATATCCTTTGACCGCTGGGGGCGCCACCGCCGTTATAGTTACTACAATGATTATGGCCGATACCGCTATAGTTCACCTAAGCAACGACGTTACCAAGGGGATATTTGGAAGAAAACCAAAAAGTCTTTTAGTACCGGACAGCGCTATAAGTCACCATACAGTACCGCGCGAACCGGCAGCAGCGGTTTATCACGCCAGAGCAGCCAAGCTAAGAGCGCTGCTGGAACAGGTTTTAGCAGCCCCAAGAAATTTAGGCAAAGTAATACAAAATCTAGCTATTCGAAGACCAATTCTAGTTTTAGAAATAGTCGTAGCTCCACCTCACGCGGTGTGAGTCGCGGAAAATAACAGGACAAATTTTATGGAACAGTTACAACAACTAATATCTCATCAGCCTAATATTTTTGTCATATTGGCCATCGACCTGGTTATTGCCGTACTACTGCTATGCGCAATGCGCTTTGCTTCAGGCGTTTGGGCGGGAGTCAGTACAACAGATGAACTGGCCGAAAAAGACAATTTTGCCTTTGGTATATCCCTTGCTGGTAGCCTATTTGCGTTGGCGATAGTACTTACCGGTGCGATTACCGGTGAAGCCGGCACGACATATCAACAAGAAATTATCGGCATGTCTATCTACGGTGTTGTCGGTCTCATTTTGATCAAACTTGGGCGAATTATCCATGATAAGTTCGCATTAAGCGGCTTAGACAAGAGTCATCAAATTGAGCAAGGCAATGTCAGTGTTGCCATTATCGATGCCGCGGCGGTCATTGCGACAGCGTTGATTATTAGGGCCATTTTATTATGGGCAAATGATCTTGATCTAAATACCGGGATCGCCATCGTCAGTGGTTTCATCATTGCACAAACCTTGTTGGTGTTGGTGACACGACTGCGTGAATCTTCCTATCGCAAAGGCAATCAAGGCGCCAGATTTCAAGATGCGATCATTGGTGGTCAGATAGCGCTAGCCATTCGTCATGCTGGCTTTTTGATAGCGACAGGTTTCACCCTCACTGCTGCAAGCAACTTCTTGATTTACTCACCAACCGCCTATGTGGAAAACGTGCTAGGCTGGTTTATCTTCGGTATCTTAATGATTGCGTTGCTGTATATACTCGTCCCGTTAGTTAAGCGCCTAGTATTATCACGCATTGACTTAACCGCAGAGGTTGATCATCAACATAATATTGGGGTTGCCGCATTGGAATTTGTAATTAGTATTTCTGTGTCATTAATCTTAATGGCATTGATGTCATAAGTTTTATCAATTACAAAAAGGTTAACACTTGAATACAATTAATTCGGCTAGGGAGAATGTAGCCCCTAGCCGCTTATTCGATGATATTTTACTTATCACCATCATGGCTATTCTTGCTGGCTGTGGATTAATTTATGAGTACTTGCTATCACACTTTGCGGGACGTGTAATAGGCGCTGTAGAATCAGCCATTTATACAATGATTGGCATAATGATAGTGTCAATGGGATTAGGATCATTTGCAGCTAGGCACATCAAATGTGCATTTAATGGCTTTGCGTGGCTTGAATTAACCATCGCATTAATTGGTAGTAGTGCAATACTCGTTATTTCCGGTGCTATTGCTATCGTGCAAGTGCTACCGAGTCTCGTTGCACAAACCTATAACATCCCTCCTGACATCATGCCGCAAGGCGGCATCTATAAATCTCTATACTGGCTCACCCATTATAGTCCTTATGCTATTGGAGCCATCCTGGGGCTCTTTATCGGGATGGAAATCCCCTTAATTGCAAGAATACGGGAACAACTGCATAAAGCCCATTTAGTACACAACACAGGTACGATCTATGGGGCTGACTATATCGGTGCTGGTGTTGGGGCGGCGCTTTGGATAACCTTTATGTTATCCATCGAAATAAATTTAAGTGCTAGCCTCACCGCCAGCGTGAACCTCATAGCAGGCCTTGCATTTTGGCTGCGTTATAAAGAGTACATTACCCACAAATATCTCTTATTATTTGGTCATGGCGTAGTAAGTATTATCGTTGCCTTAATCTTTTCGTTTGGCGGCCAGTGGGCCAGCACGCTCAACAACACCTTATATCTTGATGAAGTCGCACATGAACAACAAACGCGCTTTGCTCAAGTCGTGTTAACCCAACGCAATTTACCTAACCTTGAGCACCCCAGCTTAAGCCTATACCTTAACGGTCGTCTGCAATTTAGCGAGGTAGATGAACATATTTATCATAAGTTTTTGGTTTACCCTGCGATGGCAGCCTCTGCGCGACATGATAATGTTTTAATCATAGGTGGAGGCGATGGATTAGCACTGCGTGAAGTACTCAAGTGGGCACCTAAGCACGTGACCCTAATGGATCTTGACAATCAATTGGTTGACCTATTTAAAGCGCCTCATGCTGCGCTTAATACGTCAATAGCAAATGATATCTTGCGCTTAAATAATGACTCACTCAATGACCCTAGGGTCGATATAATACACGCCGACGCTTTTAACGGCGTCGATGAATTGATCGCCCAACAGAAATCTTATGACACGGTAATAATCGATTTACCTGATCCTTCTCACCCAGATTTAAACAAGTTATATAGCAAAGGTTTCTACCATAAGGTTAAATATTTAACTGCTAACGATGGAATTATGGTGGTGCAGTCTACCTCACCTTTCCACGCCAAGAATGCATTTATTAGCATCAACAATACGATTGGTGCGGCGGGATGGTCTAACGTTCAGCAGTACCATCACAACGTGCCGAGTTTTGGTCAGTGGGGGTGGACCATCGCTAGCCTATCTGGGCAAGGCCCACGTCATCGGCTAATTCGACAAGAAATGCAGCCCTTTGAAGATTGGCTCACTAAAGGGCTAATTCAGGCAAGCTTTGAGTTTTCAAAAGATTTTTACTTGGATAAAAAAGAAATAAAAATTAACGAGTTGGGTAGTTTTGTGTTGTATCGTTATCACCAGCAAGCTTGGGAGTCACAGCAAGGCGTAGAGCAGAGCTGGTACCAGCAATAGTAAAGTCAAATATCAAAACAGTGTTTGACAATACTTACATTACGATCTAAATTCATTACATCAAGACATATTATGTCAATAAGGAGCATTATGAATATTCATCAAATAGCCAATCACCTAAATGAATTAGGAGACAAGAGCGATACTGGCTTTTTCTTTGACAGCGTACCAATCGCTGGAGAAGTTGACGTTTTACAGGTAACCATTGTAGGCAGAGAAGAACTACCGATCTTTGTTTCTGTTACCGATGACCAAATTCTTTGTATTGCCTATCTTTGGGGCGAAAATGAAGTCAAAGAATCAACGCGCAGTGAAATGTTAGAAGCAATGGTAGAGATGAATATTCCAATGCCATTATCTTCTTTCTCAAAGATAGATGATAAATATGTAATCTTTGGTGCGCTTTCAGTCTCATCATCCTTGCATGATGTGGAGCACGAACTAGCGGTGTTAAGTGACAACTCACTTGAAGTGATTAACGAAATGGGCGACTACCTCGTTTAATAGCCTAAGGAGCAATAATTATGAGTATATTTAAAAAAATTATCACCGCACTTCGCGGTGGCGCATCAGAAGCTGGTGAGGCTATCGTTGATGCTAATGCAACGCGCATTTTCGCTCAGGAAATTCGTGATGCCGAAAATCATCTAACCAAGGCCAAACGCGATTTAACCGACATCATGGCTAAACAGATGCAAGCACAACGCGAATTAGACCGTATCAACAATAGTATTACGGAACATGAAGGCTATGCTACCTCGGCCCTTAACCAAGGCAACGAGGCCCTAGCATTAGAAGTTGCAGAAAAAATTGCATCCCTTGAAGTAGAACTAAGCGAACAAAAACAGTCATTTGACCGATATAATGATAATGCCACCCGCTTAAAAGAATTAGTAAAAAATACCGAGCGTCAACTAGCCGACCATCAGCGCCAGTTAAGCATGGTGCAAACTACCGAAAGCGTGCAAAAAGCAACGGCCGCGATCACTGACAATTTTAACAACAGTAACTCCAAGTTGCTCGACGCTAAACAATCGCTTGAGCGCATCAAAGCAAAACAGCAAAACTTTGATGACAGACTTAAGGCGTCAGAGCAATTAGCCGACGAGAACAGCGATCAGTCCCTAAAAAATAAACTAGCAGAAGCTGGTATTGGTGAAGCACAATCGAACGCTTCGTCTGTTTTAGATCGTTTAAAAGCAAAACAAAGCTAATGGGCTTTTTAAGTCGCCTGTTTGGCAAGTCGCCTGAAAAGGCGGCTACGCGCCAGCTTAATCAGCCATCACAGTTAATGCCAGGGGATATCATTAAACTCGATGATAGTTTTGCTCTGCCTCCTCAACTGCGCGGACAACAGCTGGAAGTAAAACAAGTAAATACCTACGAGTACCAAAACCAAAACGAGTATGAATGGGTATTGCAAGGCAGTGATGATGAGCTTATTTTTATGGGGCTTGATACGGATGATACGACATCCCTGGTTTTCTCCAAAAAAGTAAATCGCGCCATAGTGAGTGAACTTTTCTGTCTTGACCAGTTTTCACAGCTGTTTGATGAACCTGGCAATGCATTATTAGCAGTGAAATCACCAGTGACAGAGCTTGCACAGTGGATTGGAGAGCAATATCGTCAATGTGAATTTGCCAGAGTGGGTTATTTCCACCAAACCGACTATAGAAACCGTGAGGTAGGTCAGAATAGAGGTGACTCATTCGAGCGATATAGTGCTATTAGTGACGATGAAAAGTTCGGTTTGGAAGCAGAGGTCTACCAAGACGGAGAAACCGATGTTCTCGTCTCTCTCTATCGCCCGTTAACCGACATTCGAGAGTATTGGCCACATTAATAAATTACACCATGTATTACTTATGGCATACTAGGCTCGATTTAGCCTAATCAAATTGGCTAGCGACTTGCTATCAAACACTAAGGTAAGTGTAACGAGAACTATGAGCGAAGAAAAAAAGAGCCCTAACCTGCCTAAAAAATGGCAGGGTGCAAATAAAGCGATAAAAGCAACCCAAGTAGCCTTTGATATGGATGAGAAGATCCAATATCAAATTCGCAAGCAAGCACTTGAAGAAGGTGTGAGCCCATCTGATCAGATCCGTCACATTCTTGGCCTTCCTTGCACTAGGCGACCTAAAAGGCCACGCCTGACAGTTTCATTAAGCCCTGATGATTATGAGTTATTAGCGGTAAAATACGGGATTGAATCAAGCAAACAACTTGATATTAAGAAAGTCGTTGTGCAGGAACTTACCCAGTTTGCGCAACATCGCGAAGAGGATTAATCATGGATTTTTTGTACCACCAAGATAAATACGGGGTTAAAAACTATAAAACACGTTTCTTGGCAATCGTTGTCATGGCAATTATTTATTGCATTATTGGCGTTGCCGCGGGCGTATTGCACTATTTCGAATCTGCAAACCCTCAAGCCAATATCACCACTTATGGGCAAGCGTTCTGGGTGCTGATTATGGCGAGTTCCACCATTGGTTTTGGTGATTTCTATCCAACAACTGTGGGCGGCTACAGCGTGGTCACCGTAATGTTCTATATTGGCGTTGGTATGATGGGCTACATTGGCGCACTCATTGCCTCAAAAATCATGGGCTTTTCAGATACAAATGTGAAAAACCGTGAGCTTAGGCACCAAAATGCTGAAATCCTAGCGCAGGTAAAGCTACTGTCTGAAAAGGTTGATAAGTTAAACACCTAAATTCTTTATTAAAACAGGGTAGCCACCTACCCTGTCCCTATGTTCAAGCTAACTTTCACCAACCCTTCTAATGACTCACCTATTTAGTCTAATACCAACCTAGCAAAATACCTGATCATTTTTTACGGTTTAAACCGATGATGGCTGCGTTATTTATTTTCTATGTAGAATAACTAGATACGTAAATAAATGCCTTGCCATAATCAATTTATTCTCGTAAAAAAGTAGAGCAGTTACTTACCTAGATTGGTATAAGGGCTATTAGCCCCAATAAGGCACCATGTTTAGTGCTGCTTTTCGTGATTGCTCCATCGCATGAATGAGAGAGCTTTCTTTGTTAATCAACCAAGTTTTAATGCTGCCGTCTTCATCCTCTAGCAAGTCTTCGCGCAGAAGCTTCTTGATTGGCTCAAATTGCAATAACTCGTCAATGCCAACCCCAATGTCTAACCATGGTGCACGAAAGCGCTGTCGAGGCTCTGGCTCAAACAATTCACCAACGCAATACCCCACCTGCAAATTTTGCTGCAAGTTAAATCGTTGCGCTAAATAGTCTTGGTAACCAAGGTTACTTTCATAGGGTAGTGTTTTATGCACTAACTCCCAATCTTGGGCCAAAAAATGTCTGGCATGCGCTTTAACCTGCGTTTGCTGAAATTTTTCTAATGAATCCATCCCTTGTTGCCGCCAAGGTTTAAAGTAAAGCCATTTAATCAACGAGGCAACGAGTAAGGTATGTTGCTCGCAACTAAATAAGCCTTTGATATGCTCAACCGTTGGTAAACGCGTGCGCTCACTCTCAAGCAAACGTAGAATTTGCTTATGATGCTCTAATTTCTTAAAGCGCTGACCTTTGTTCGCCAGTAATTTGTCGATTCTTAAGCTTTCATCAATAAAGGATAAAGTTTCCATTAACCAAAAAATCGACTTAGTTAGCACTTTCAATTCATCACTTTCAAAATAATCACGGTAGACTTCATTGGCTTTAATAATTAACTGCAAAGCACTACGCACTTCTTTTAGTGCCAGGTAATCATGCTCAGCCATAAACACTTCAATGTGGTGCTGCCAATGAGCCAATCCATGATTTATCGTTTTAATATAAGCATCTTCGAGTGAATCAGATTCGGTAAGTGGAACTTCAGTAAGCTCTTTAATGGCTAGCCGCGTGCCATGAGCAAGGCGATAGCCCCGCGCTGCCTTACTGTCATTGCCAAAGCGCAATGGCGAAGCTTTAGCCAAACTTTCCGCGAGTTCGAAAATAACCTCAGGTTTGCCCTTAATTAATTCGAGCTCTACTTCACATATTTCGACACTTCCCCCGTTACTGTGAATTTTTCCTTGATCAAAGACCATTTCAACAACCGTCCCTTCCGGGTAGATCATCATAAATCCTTTTCGAGAAAAGTCAGTTGCAAACAATGGCTTAAGTTCATTCTGAAGCGCATCTACACAACTATTCTTGGGCCAGATTTGCTGAGGAAACAAATCCAGTTGCGGCTCCTTTGAGGAAATATCGATATTATATTCAGGACGTTGGTGTAAACCACCAATTACTTCACCAGCAGTCTTAATCGTTTGCTCAATGTGCTCACCATTTACCCTAACGCGCAAACCCATATCCCACTGGCGCAGCTGATTGTCTGCCGTGTCAAAATAAATGTTTTCCAGTTCAAAGGACTGAGATACCAATTTAACACCCTGTTTTTTAGAGATTTTATTTAGACTTTGTTCAATATCCTGTGAAGCAATCAGCTTTATCTCTATTTCATTTTCCATGATTTTCCTGAATTTTTATTTCTGTCATAAAAAAGTCATAAAACTTTAATACAATCCTCGCCGTTAGCTTATAATAACTTAACGACAGATTAATTTTTCGATAGTTTATCTCGAATTAAACGATATTTTAAGCCATTATAATCATCGTAATGTTTTAATGTGTCAAAAGTTAAGTTACTATGCGCCCGATTTTTCAATTGTTGCTACAAAGCAAACATAAACAAAAGGTCAGACTATGTCGATGCAATCGATACTTGGTGTTTTTGCAAAATCACCGATAAAGCCGTTACAAGAGCATATTACAAAGGTTCATCAATGTGCCGAGCACTTAGTACCATTTTTCAAGGCTGTCTATAGCCAAGATTGGAAAAAAGCAGCCAATATTAGAGCTGAATTATCCCAATTAGAAAAAGGGGCCGATAAATTAAAGCGTGAAGTTCGTACGAATCTACCGAAAGGTTTATTTATGCCGATTGACCGTACCGATCTTCTCGGATTAATCACTCAGCAAGATAAAATAGCTAATACCGCTAAAGATATCTCTGGTCGTGTATTAGGTCGTCAGCTAACCATCCCACAACCAATTCAAAAAGAATTTATGGACTACCTCGTTCTGTGTATCGATACAGCAGGATTTGCGGTAAAAGCCATCGATGAACTTGATGAATTGCTAGAGACAGGTTTCCAAGGAAAAGAACTACAAATAATTGATAAACTACTAACAGAGTTAGATACCGTCGAAGATACGACAGATACGATGCAAGTCGCTTTGCGTCATTCATTGCACGGATTAGAGCAAGACTTAAACCCAGTGGACGTGGTTTTCTTATACAACATCATTGAGTGGGTTGGCGATTTAGCAGACCTTGCAGAGCGTGTTGGTGATCGATTAGAGCTAATGCTAGCTCGTTCATAATTGTTATAAAGGTTTTTTTCAATGGATATCATTGCAAACTATGGCTTCGAGCTAGTATTACTGGCCGGTTTATTCGGCTTTTTCATGGCTTGGGGTATTGGCGCAAACGATGTAGCAAACGCCATGGGTACATCAGTTGGCTCAAAAGCGCTAACTATTAAACAAGCGATTATTATCGCTATGATCTTCGAATTTGCTGGTGCATACCTTGCAGGTGGCGAAGTTACCTCAACAATTCGAAAAGGAATTATTGATTCAGCTTACTTTGTGGATACACCACACTTATTGGTGTTTGGTATGATTTCTGCGCTGCTAGCTGCAGGTATTTGGTTATTGGTTGCTTCTTATTTAGGCTGGCCAGTATCTACAACCCACTCAATTGTTGGTGCAATCGTAGGTTTTGCTGCAGTTGGCGTTGGTACTGATGCAGTTACTTGGTCTAAAGTTGGCGGTATTGTAGGAAGCTGGGTAATCACTCCCCTCATATCAGGTGTCTTTGCCTATATGATTTTTATGAGTGCTCAAAAGCTTATTTTCAATACCCAAGACCCTCTAACTAATGCAAAGCGATATGTTCCTATTTACATGGCACTATCAGGCTTCGTATTATCGCTAGTTACCATCAAAAAGGGCCTAAAGCATATCGGCCTTCACTTCTCTACTGGAGAAGCGTTTGTTATCGCTACTATTGTCGCTTTGATGGTTGCAGTTTTAGGTGTGGTTGCAATACGCCGCCTTAAAATTGACCCGGCTGCGGACAAGAAAATGCACTATGCCAGCGTAGAAAAAGTATTTGCGATACTAATGATTGTAACCGCTTGTTGTATGGCATTTGCCCATGGTTCAAATGATGTTGCTAACGCGATTGGCCCACTAGCTGCGGTAGTGTCTATCGTTGAAAATGGTGGTGAAATAGCTAAAAAGGCTGCACTAACTTGGTGGATATTACCTCTTGGTGGTATCGGCATCGTAGCTGGTCTAGCAATCTTTGGTCGCCGCGTTATGGCAACGATTGGTCAAGGTATCACTCACCTTACGCCGAGTCGCGGTTTCGCTGCAGAGTTAGCTGCTGCTACAACTGTTGTACTAGCTTCATCAACCGGTTTACCTATCTCTACTACTCAGACACTTGTTGGTGCAGTATTAGGTGTAGGTATGGCTCGTGGTATCGCAGCACTTAACCTTGGAGTTATTCGTAACATTGTTATCTCATGGGTTGTTACGCTACCTGCTGGTGCACTACTATCAATTGGCATATTCTTTATGCTTAAAGGTATCTTTTCACCAATGTAGATAAAATACCCCTGCAATAAAAAGCCCTGGCCTATAATCAAGTGCTCCAACGTAGCTGGACACTTAAAAAGCTAGGGCTTTTTTGATCTTATCGAATTTCTTTGTTTTTCTCTTTAAAGTGGCCTAATCAGGATAGGCATACAGCCACAAAAGACTAATCATTTTTCATTACCCTATCTATAAAAGCCAAACTAAAATTGGTCAAAAAATGAGCATTCATTTTGCGTTCAGGTTAAAAAATATGGCTAAAAAACAATAACAAAGGTCGAAGAATACAAAATAATGGCGTAAATTCAAACACTTACAGAAAATCGTTCGATATCTGTCGTAATATTAACGAGTTAGCTTCCTTTTGCATATTTAGCCTATTTTTTCGCCAAAAAATGCGTTGACTCACTATTTAACATTCCCTAGAATGCTGCTTCAACGAATGGAGGCGAGTAATAAATCGCATGAAGTTTATGTGTCTTATCGCCTCACTAGTGGTTAGTTGAGCTGTACAGCAACAACACTAATTACAGTATTTGAAAAAGGCAAAGCTTTCGAAAGAAAGTGACGCAAAGTTACCGGTCTACGGGATTTACCTATGACGGCGGGGCTGCCAATTACTGCTTGCAGCGCAATATCATTGCGCGCGAACTGGCTCCCCTGCGCATTACCATCCCGTAGACTTCACACATTCAGTGGAGTCATTTAATGAAGTTTATTAGCAACAAAGCAAAGCAACCATCAATCCGATCATTTGCAGCCAAATATCATCTTAATAAAATAGCGTTAGCTACAATGTTGGTGCCCGCTTTCCTTGTTAACTCTGCCCAGGCGGCCCCAGCGCCACATTCTGCAGCCTATGCCAAAGGGCAAATATTAGTGCAGCCAATTGCAGGTCTTTCTGACGAGGATTTCGCTAAAATAATCAATAAGCATGGCGCTAAATCAAAGCGCAAGCTTGCAAAAATGCGTACTCATATCATTAGCGTACCTGCCAAAGCCGAAAAAGCACTGGTCAAAGCATTATCAAAGAACCCGAGAATCGAATTTGCTGAACTCGACATCGCACTTGCGCCAACAGCTATCAGTGCCAATGACACTTACTTTAGCAGTGGATGGCACCTTAACAAGATTGAATTACCAACAGCTTGGCAATCAGCTAAAGGTGATGGCGTTGTCATTGCTATCCTTGATACTGGCGTAAATAGCAGCCATAACGACCTTAAAGCGAATATCCTGCCAGGTTGGAATGCGGTAAGTAAAAATTCAGATAGTTCTGACATCTACGGTCACGGCACAAAAGTAGCTGGTGCTGCTGCAGCGGCATCAGACAACGGTATTGGTGTAACCTCTGTTGCATGGAACTCCTCTATTTTACCTGTACGTATCTCTAATAATTCAAGCAGTGGTACCGCATACACTAGTGATGCAGCATCAGGGCTTGTCTGGGCTGCTGATCAGGGCGCTGATATTGCTAATATTAGCTATGCGTTTACTAGCAGTGCTACCGTTAGCAGCGCAGCAAGTTACATGCGCAACAAAGGCGGTCTTGTTGTGGTTGCTTCTGGTAATCACAGTTTGGCATTAGATTGTAGCGATAATCCAGATATCATTACAGTAGGCGCGACAGACAGCAATGATAACAAAACAAGTTGGTCTAACTCAGGCAACTGCCTTGACGTCGTAGCACCTGGTACAAGTATCATGACCACTAATAATAGCGGTGGCTATAGTGCTCATTCAGGTACCTCTTATGCGAGTCCTGTTGTTGCTGGCGCCCTGGCACTACTTAAATCTGTCAATCCTAACCTGTCAAATGACGAGTTAGAAAATATCTTAGAATCAACAGCTAACAAGAGCAAAAATGCTGCCAATTTCGATCCTAATTATGGTTATGGTCGTATAGATGTTGCCGCAGCCGTAGCAATGGCGGAAGGTGGAGATGAAGGAACACCTGTGGTTGACCAAGAAGCACCAGTTGTTGCTATAACATCACCAACAGAAAATAGTACACATAGCGGACTATTTAATATTACAGCGAACGCTTCAGACAATATTGGCGTAAGTTATGTCAACTTATACGTCAACGGTAGCTTCTTTGCAAAGGACAGTGTAGCTCCATATCAGTTTAGTTTTGATAGCAATCAAGTTTCAGACGGTGATGTAAAGCTTACTGCGGTTGCATTTGATGCAGCACAAAACAACACGAGCTCTGCCGATCACTGGGTAACAGTTAAAAACGCTGTGGCACAAACGGATAATACAGCCCCTCAGATTGTTAGTGCAACGCCGAGCCATGGCAGCAACCTAAGTGGTAATGTTTCAATTAGCATGCATGCAACAGATAATGTTGCAGCAACTAAGGTGGCTATTTACATCAACGGTGCATTAAAAGCACAAGCTGCAGCCTCATCAGTTAGCTACAGTTGGAACACCCGTAAAGTCACCACTGGCCAATATAACATCACGTTTAAAGCTTACGATGCGGCAGGTAACTCGACAAGCAAAACCAATACAATCAACTTCACTGCGTCTTCTAAGGGGCGCGGCAAAAGAAAATAAGGAAGTTCTCCCTACCAATAAATATTCACTGTTAATTGGTATTGTATTTATAAACTAAAAAGCCGGAGAGCAATTTCTCCGGCTTTTGTTTTGTGGCATAGTCAACAAATTGTTAGGCTTGATTTACGTTGACCTAAGGACGCGTCTAACGTTAACGCAATGGAATTTTCTGCGTAAACCGAAAGTAAGTAATCCGAGTCCGAACAGCAACAGCATACCTGGCTCAGGTACTTCTTGTGGATCACAGAGCGATGCAGGAATAAGATCACATTCTTGTGGATCGCAGAGTTCTGCAGGGATCAGATCACACTCTACCGGCTGGTCAGTGTCGTAAAATCCAATATGTGATAGATTTTGGCCACCTGGCGTATGCCATGCCCCCGCAGTCACCACATCAGCGATGCCTAAACAAGCCAAGTTGAAATTAGTGGTGAAGCTACCTTCTTGACAAGTATCCCCACCCTCGAGGTTTAGAAGTGCGAGGTTATCTGAATCCACCTGCCAAAATAGCTCAAAACCATTTCCTCCTTTAGCAGTCCAATACTTAATGCCCGGGTCATCGTCACCGAAATTATACTCCCAGGTACCGGATGAGCCATCTAGGCCTTCAGGGTTAAACTCCCATTCAGTTCCATCGATGCTTGGGTAAGAATACTGCGTGAAGTTAGGATCGCCACCGCCATCTACTACATCAAATTTTGCAATAATCGGTGAGATCATAATTGACTCACCCGGCTCTTGATACATGATATTACAGTCTTCACCTACCCCAAAAACACCAGAACAGTCATTACCTGTATTGCCGCTTGAGAGGCTACCATCGAAAAAGGCTGACATGATGATTTCATCTGCATGAGCCCCATACGAAAAGACCAATGTGAATGCGAGCAATAATGTTTTTACATTTAAATGTTTCATATTTGCTTACCTTTGTTTTCTTTACCACTAATAAATAAGCATTTTTCGGTCCACCTTCGTAATACTTTTGTATTTCAGTTAGTTAAGATTCACTGAAAAACAGCTAGATTGAAACTGTAAAAAATTTGAACGGTTCTTAAGATTAACTAGACAGCCCCACTGAGAGCTAATTAGGTTTATAGCCTAAACATCAAATACATAGAAGATTTTCTACCGATGTAAAATTGACCGACGCCAGTGAGGAATGACAAATGCTGATATGACTGGGATACGTGGACCTTAAAGCAAAAGACTATAGATAAAGCACAAATTAAACCAAATTTAATAATGAATTAGAAAAGGTTAGGCACTTTAAGATTGCTGAGTAATTGAGTGGAAGATACTAATAGATTAATTAACCGGCTGAACGGTGGATGAATGTCAGCTTTCATAAAGTTATCCCTTTATTGAAAGCTGACATTTATAACAAGCACGTTGCTATGGACGCAATGCTTTTTCCCCGCGCGCGATGCCGATAACACCAGAACGCACAACCTCAACAATTTCTGAAGCTTGTTCTAGTTGCTTAACAAATGCATCTAACTTGCTACCGTCACCAAAAATGCGAACGGTATAAATACGTGGCGTTGCATCAATGATTTTGCCATTGAATATATCAACTAAGCGGCAGACTTCATCGCGCTTAGAGCCAATACAAGCCACTTTAACCAATGACATTTCCTGCTCAATATGGTCAGTTGCAGTTAACTCTGAGACTTTAAGCACATCAATGAGCTTATTGAGCTGCTTCATGATTTGCTCAATAACACGTGGCTCACCCTGAGTAACTAGGGTCATACGTGACAATGATGGATCCTGAGTGACTGACACCGTTAGTGATTCAATGTTATAACCACGTTGAGAAAATAAACCAACAATACGCGAGGTAGCGCCCGCTTCATTTTCAATAAGTAATGAAATTACTGTTTGAGCCATTATGTACGCTCCGTTTTACTTAAATACATCTCGTTCATTGCGCCAAATTTAACTTGCATTGGATAGACATGCTCTTGTTCGTCAACTGCAATATCCATTACCACTAAGCGGTCTTTCATTGCAAAACACTTCTCTAACGCACCGTCTAATTCTTCAGGTTTTTCCACTCTGATACCAACATGACCATAGGCCTCTGCTAACTTAACAAAGTCCGGTACACTGTCCCAATAAGAATGAGAATGACGGCCTTTATAAACCATGTCCTGCCACTGCTTAACCATTCCTAGCGAGTGGTTATTTAAAATGATAACTTTTACAGGCAAGTCATATTGAAGACAAGTAGACAGTTCCTGGATATTCATTTGGATACTGCCATCTCCCGAAATACAGATAACGGTTTCTTCAGGAAATTCCATCTGCACACCCATCGCTGCTGGCAGACCAAAGCCCATGGTGCCAAGACCACCGGAGTTTATCCAACGGCGTGGTTTATCAAATGGATAGTACAAGGCAGCAAACATCTGATGTTGTCCAACATCAGAACAAACATACGCATCACCTTTGGTCACGCGATGCATCGCCTCAACCACTTGTTGTGGTTTTAACGACTGTGTATTAGTTTCATAGTTTAAACATTCAACACTACGCCATTGCTCAATCTGCTCCCACCAAGTAGCTATCGCTTCTTTATCTGGGGTCAACTCGTCCTCTTTAATAATATTAAGAAGATCAGTCATGACTGTATGTGCATAGCCCACAATAGGAATATCGGCTGATACCGTTTTTGAAATAGACGTAGGGTCAATATCGATGTGAATAATCGTCGCATTTGGACAATACTTCTCAAGATTATTGGTTGTTCGATCATCAAATCGTACACCAATGGCGAAAATCACGTCACTATGGTGCATTGATTTATTCGCTTCCATGGTGCCATGCATGCCAAGCATACCAACAAATTGAGGATCGGATGCTGGATAAACACCTAACCCCATTAAGGTGTTAGTCACTGGGCAACCCACCATGTGAGCGAACTCTTTTAGTAACTCGGGGGTGTTCTCCCATATCGCGCCGCCGCCAGCGTAAATAATTGGACGCTTGGCTTCCATAATGACTTTGGCCGCTTTGCGGATTTGGCGTTTATGGCCGCGTTTAGTCGGGTTATATGAGCGCATACTAACAGATTTAGGATACTCATACGGAAAAGTCAACGCGGGGTTAACGATGTCTTTTGGCAAATCCACAACAACAGGCCCTGGGCGCCCAGTAGATGCAATGTGATAAGCTTTCTTAATCGTACTTGGAATATCTTCGGCCCGTTTACACAAAAAACTATGTTTTACGATGGGACGAGACACACCTACCATATCAGTTTCTTGAAACGCATCTTCACCAATCAGCGTCGTAGGCACCTGACCAGATAAGACAACCATTGGAATAGAATCCATATAGGCGGTAGCAATACCAGTAATACAGTTCGTTGCGCCAGGGCCAGAGGTTACCAGCACAGTACCAACCTCACCTGTGGCACGTGAGTAGCCGTCTGCCATATGCACAGCAGCTTGCTCATGACGCACTAATACATGTTCAATGGTTTCTTGCTTAAATAGTGCGTCGTATAAATCTAAAACGCTGCCGCCGGGATAACCGTATATACGGTTAACGCCTTGATCCTGCAAGGAGCGGATAACCATTTCGGCTCCTGATATCTTCTCCATGGTGTACTCCAAAAATACATAAAATTAAAATAGGGTGGTGATTTAATGATAAGGCGCGTAATTTAACGCGTAACACTTATGAAACACCTCAGCTTGATATTAACCATTATAAACAGGCTCTAGCAAGGACTTTGTGGCGCAATTGTAAATTATTTTATATACCTTATAGCGTTTTCTAACTTTAGTCGTAACAAGTGTTAAAAAACAGTCAATATCCCAAGCGTAAGGGATGGTCAAAAGCATGCCCAGACAGCGCTTGCAAAACGACGCCAATAAAACCATGTAACACCATGATATAACGCAATAATAAAAACATTTCTCGATTTAACAGGATGCCAATTACTGTAAAGCACAAGGCTAAAAACCTTACCTTCACGTAAGCTTTAAAATCGTATGCAATTACTGCTATTTTTTTGCTAAATGTTCGCTATAAAAATGCTAAAATAAACCTTTGACTGAGTAAATAGGGTTAACTCAATGGAAAATGAAATTCTTACGATCGCTAAGCAACTGTCACAACAAGGCAAAAAGCCTACAGTAGCGCTTATCAGAGCAAAACTAAGTCAGCGGGTTGCGATGCCAGTTATCATTCAGGCACTACAACGCTTTGAATCGTTGAACGCACAGGAATTAAATAGCTTAAATGAAATATCACAGGCCCCGTCACAGCCCATTGAACAAGCACCCGCTGATTTAGCACAAGAGATTGCGGCACTGCGCGGTGAAATCACCAGCTTAAAACAACAGGTAACCTTGCTCACAGAGACGGTTGCACAATTGAGTAACAAAGGGACCAAGCGTTAATGATTTTAGCTAAACTAACCTTTGAATGCTTTGAAGACACCACAATGACCCGCGTAGAATTAGCCATCAATGCGCTAATAACAGAGTTAAAATATAACGGTCAAATTATAGGTCAGGAATTCCCTACCCTGCTTAAAGACGGTTATTTTGTCACCCAAGTACTGTGTCCCGAAGAAGACTCCCTTGCTCATTTAAACCATAATTTGGCAGTAAAAAATGCCATCGATAGACTAAATGATGCAGGTATATTGCAACCCAAAATAACGATTTTAGGGCAAGAGCTGCACTCTGATTCAACCGATCCTGCGCATACACCCAGCTGGCAAATACTTTATACCAGCTATGTGCAAACCTGCTCACCTATTCGTTGTGGCGAACACTTTGCCCCAATACCACTCTATCGTCTGCCAGCACTAGCCAACGGTTGCTATAAGCAATTGATAAACTGGCAGCAAGATTGGCAAGCCTGTGATCAATTACAAATGAATGGCCGTACCAATGAATTTGAAGCGCTGGCTCAAATAGGCACCATCGATAGCCCCTTAGGCCAGCAATCTCGTCAGCTGTGTCAACGTATTGAAGAGCAATCGGGCATACCGACCTATTATTACTTATACCGGGTTGGCGGTGAGAGCCTGGCAAAGGAAGCACAACGCCGCTGTCCGAGCTGCGGTGGTGACTGGGCCTTGGCCCAACCACTACATCAAGTCTTAGACTTCAAATGCGACAGTTGCCGACTTGTCTCTAACCTGTCTTGGGATTATAACTAACACTAGCCTAATTAGTGTCAGCTAAGCCTTAACTGGCGCTTGTTTTTTACTGCGCCAGATTCTCTTGATCGCAAAGCGCCTTAGCTAAACCACTCACCCGCAGCGTCTTGGTTAGCATAGACTTTTGCAGGATCTGAGCACTACAAAATATGTCAACCGACTGCTTCGCTCGCGTAATCCCGGTATAAACAAGCTCTTTGGTGAGCAGTGCACTCCATTGATTGGGCATTGAAATCACTACATTATCAAACTCAGACCCTTGGGATTTATGTATCGTCATTGCATAGACCGTCTCATGCGCAGGTAAGCGCGAAGGAAGAAATGATTTTAGCTGGCCATCAGCCATAATAAAGTAAACTCTTGCGGCCCCCTCCTCATCTTCAATATCAGGTAATAATATACCGATATCGCCATTATATAGTTGCTGCCCATGATCATTGCTCAAAATCATAACCGGTCTGCCAAGGTACCAGACCCCCTGTGTCAGATCGATGAATCGATAGCGGTTTAAGCTCGTCTCAATCGCTTGGTTGAGCTCTTCTAAGCCAAATTTACCAGCGCGAAGCGGCGTTAATAGCTGAAATTGGTTAAATAGGCGAATAACCTTGTAGATATCATCAGCTGTTTCAATTCGTTTTGCCTGTTCAAGATATCCTTTATAACCATTCACGCTCATTTGAACTATCTGTTGGCGATTATTATCATTTTGTTGGTGCAAACCGATGTCTTGATAGCCTTGTCGCCATACGCGTTTGAGTGCCGCAATATCACCATGATTAACAGCCTTGGCTAGGGCTCCGATACCTGAAAATTGCCCGAAACGGTAACTTTTGTGTAACAAGGCCAAGCCATTGGCTACTACGCTAGTCTCACTATTAGCAGGATTCGATAGCACATTGGCGCAAAAGCCACTTTGCTCACTGAGCCAGTTACGTGTCGATTCACTATAACTGGCCCCTAAACTCAAATCACCACAGATATCAGCAAAAACTGCACCCGCTTCTACCGAGCTTAATTGATCTCTATCCCCTAACAGTATTACCTTGGTATGAGGGGCAATGGCAGCAAACAATTTGGCCATCAAGCTAATATCAATCATCGAGGCTTCATCAACAATCAACACATCGACATGTAATCGATTCTCTTCGTTGTGTTTAAAGCGGTTGCTATTCGGAATAACCCCTAATAATCGATGAATAGTGCTCGCTTTAGTTGGGATCTTTTCCTTAACACTTTGGGCAACCTTAAGTTTACCCAGCGCTCCACTAATCGACTCACTCAGGCGTGCCGCTGCTTTTCCCGTCGGTGCCACTAATTCAATATTTAGCCCAGGCTTAAGTGTCATCACCTCACTCGACGCCAGTGGAGTATCGAGCTGTATAAGCAGTGCAAGTAGTTTAATTACTGTAGTTGTTTTCCCGGTACCAGGGCCACCGGAGATAACACTAAATTTGTTACTCGCAGCTATTGCTACCGCAATTTTCTGCCAGTCCAGCGTCTGCTCTTGTTGTATACTCGCCGCAAACACAGCGAGGGACTCCACGCTATCAATATGCGACAACTGCTGTTCTATCTGCAGATAATCAATGGCCAAATCTGAACGCAAATTAAAAAAATCACCACAAAATGTAGCTAAAGACATTTTCGTTTTATTGAGTTCGCTTAACTTGGAGAAAATAAACTCAAAATCAGGCTTAAATAATTCATCAAGTAACGGCTTTATGGCAATTGGCTCAAATAAACAGCCTCGTGCCTTTAAGAAGTTGCATATCTGTTGTTCATCATTCCAATAGCGCTGCAAATAAAGGTTGTTAAGTGACAATTTAAGCGGGGCATTATCTCCTTCAACCGCACTAGCGCGAAGTGCATCAAGCATTAACATTGGCCAGTTGGTCATTGTGTTTAGTGATAAGCCCTGTAAGTAATGCGCATCATGATGGGATAAACCAAAAAGAGGTTGTTTTTTTATTGTATTAAAATCAACACATACATGGCCAAGCCCAGACTGGTGACTGGCGATAGCACTGGCAAGCACAACCCAGCCATCATCAGTATATTGCGCAATAAATCGGGCAAATTGATGATCGAGCACCCTAATGTGCTTGTCTTTGCTAAGCAGCGCTAAACAGTCTAAGACTTGCTGGTTGTCAAGTTTCATGCTGTTTCCTCGCTGCCGATATTTGATAATTCTTGGGTAAACAATTCATCTAGTTGTTCGATAAAAGCATGAGATGGACGATTATAAAATATCCCTTGGCGCTGTTGATTGGTTTTATCCATGCCGCGCAAAAACAAATAATAAACACCACCAAAATGTTGCTCAAAATCATAATCAACAAGACGGGTTTGTAGAAAACGGTGCAGCGCTAACGAATAAAGCTGATATTGAAAGTCATAGCGATGGTCAATCATCGCATCAGTCATTGCGGCACTATTATAGTCATCAACGCTATCGCCTAAGTGGTTTGACTTATAATCAAGCACGTAATAGCGATTATCTTTAACAAATACCAGATCTATAAAGCCCTTAAGCATCCCTTTAATACGAGAAAAGCTTAGTTGTGGCGCTTGCTTTGATAGTGGATCATGTTTTATCAACAGCTGATTTAGGGCCTGGCACTCTAGCCCTGTAATCGGCAAGAAAAACTCCATTTCAACAAGTTTATCCTGCATCCCTAATTGCGAAAGATATAGCGCTGGACTCAATTCGCTATTAAGCACGTCATCTATAAGCTTTAACAATACATCAAGCCAGCATGAATCGAACTCTGAATCTTCTAATAAGCTTGCTACTTGAAGCCGGCGCGCCTGTGAATCTTGGCAAGAAAAATCGATTTCCTCAAACAACAAATGCAAAAATGTGCCGGCATGCGCGCCGCGGGGAAAAGTAAAGATAGAATATTCAGGTGTTTCCTCCAGTGTGGGGTGCTCTATTGATTCATCAACAGTTTCCATATCCATATCAAAGACTTCTTCGCTGGCATCAACAGTAACCTTGGTGTCGTGCTGGCGGTCTTTAGACAAAGCACTGTAACTTGTGATCCAGTAATTGTTTTCAATGATTTGATTAAACTTTCTGGCCCCAGTATCCACCACTTGCGATGACGGTGCATGATACGGCGGCAAGGGTTCATTCGGCGGCGGCGCAATACAAAAGTAGGGATAGCTAGCGGCCAGTTGGTTGAGCTTGTCACTAAGTGCTTGTGAGTTATTTATTTCACGCCCCAGCAAGAGATAGCCAATGGCGCTCTTGTGTAAGTCGGTACGATTATCCTTGGTTGCGCGACCACTTTTTAATGGCGCCATGCCCAACCAGCAATGATGTACAGCACGCGTTATCGCCACATACAATAAGCGCAAATCTTCCGCCAGTCGTTCTTTATCAGCGAGTCCAATGCCCTCTTCACCATTACTTAGATCAATAATCGTTTTTCCATCTTGATGGTAAAGTGCTTGTTTCGCCTGACGTATGGCACAAATAAAAGGCAGGAACACCAAGTTATATTCCAAGCCCTTGGATTTATGAATGGTAACAATTTGCACCAAATCTTTATCAGATTCGAGACGTAATTGTTGCTCTTGATTGTCTTGTAACGTGCTGCTAATTTTGTCAGCTAACCAATGGATTAATGCATGCTCACCTTGTATTTCAAGGCTTTGTTGCTCTAGTAGTTCGCCGATGTGGAGCAAGTCTGTCAATTGACGTTCACCATCAACCTTTCGTAATAACTTTTCAGGAATGCTTTGTTGATGGATTAATTCCCGCAACATCGCTAACACACCAACATGGTGCCAGCGTTGATTAAAGTAGTTAAAGAGATCGACATGGCGCTGCCACGTCGACTCATCATTATTGAGCTTTTCTAACTCAGTAATATCAAGCCCCATCATTGAGGTAGCCATCGCAGTACGTAATAGCCGAGCATTGCTGGGATCATTTACAGCTTGTAGTACATGCCAAACATCCGTCGAAATTTCGGCAGCAAATACGCTTTCGCGATTAGACAAGTAGACGCTGCTTATGCCTTGTTTTGACAGTTCTTGCTTCACTAATTTGGCTTCTCGCCCAGTACGTACCAATATCGCAATATCGCTTGCAACCACTGGAGAGAACCCTTTATCACTGCGAAAACCTGCGTTGTCCTGCTGTCCCCTGGTTAGCAGGTTATTGATTTCGCTCGCACAGGCTAATGCCATGACTTGCAAATATTCAGTTGAAGATACCGTGCTGTCGGTAGGCAATAACCATTGAGTGATCGCTCCTTTGGCTTGCCCATCAACCTCAAATTGATTATTTCTCGCAATGTAATCTACCGCGTTAAAACCAATATCTTGATGATAGATAAACGGCGCATCACTTTGTTCAAATAAGCGGTTAACGCCACTCACCATGTCCGCTGAAGAACGATAATTAGTGCCCAGCGTATAATGATTAGCAATTTTGCGACGAGCGGCGATATAAGTGAAAATATCAGCGCCACGAAAACCATAAATAGCCTGTTTGGGATCGCCAATCATCAACAGACCACTACGTTTTTGCTCACCATAAATGGTGTTGAAAATTTGATATTGCAATAGATCAGTATCTTGAAATTCATCAATCATGGCGAGTGGATACTGCGTTCTAATACGACCAGCCAGGTTGCCCTCTTTATTGCCATCAAGACTCGTTGCTAAGCCGCTGAGCAAATCATCAAATGACAATAATGCCGCTTGTTTCTTATGTCTCGCCACATGTGTTTTCACATAACTTAGCGCCCTGGCTAACAGCATTTCTTTTAAACTTGGCACTGAGCCTAACAGTGTATCAATGGCACTAAATACACCAAGTGAAGGAGGTTCCCCTTGCTTAGTTTTCTCTATCAACATCTGATCAGAGAAACGATTGAGTGTCTTGGGTAATTTTAAATTGCTGGTTTCACTTTGTGCCCACGTGTTCACTTCATCAAACCATTTAGGTAGGTTTTTCGCGCTATAGCTGCGCTTATCAACTGCTTTGCTGGTGATAGTCGCGATAACTTCGTCACTGACTTTATTCCACTGCGCTTTTACATCGTCAATACGAGCAAGCTGCTTCGCTAGATACTCCTTAATCTCAACATTGTCTTCATCGCCACTCACCACTAAAAACGGGTTGCTCAGTAAATTAGAAATTTGTGCCAGGAGCTTTTCTGGGCTCGGCCAATAACTTCGTACGATAGTCGCCAAAGTATAATCAATAGGCTCGCTGGTCGCGTAGAAGTTGTCGCGCCAGTAATCTTCAACAACCTGTTGACGCAATGCCGATTCATCGGTGATAAATTCAGTTTCAAAATAGCTACCCGACTCAAAAGCATGTTGAGTTAACATCCGCTGACAAAATCCATGAATGGTGAATATCGCCGCCTCATCCATTTGCCGCAAGGCTTGCAGCAGTAAACTAGCACAGCCAGGGTGGTCGGGCAGATCGACAAGCAACTGCTTCATTAGTGGATCATCACTGCTACCGGCTAAAAAGGCATGCCGAGCTAGTACAATCCGTGAGCGGATCCGATCTCTAAGTTCAGCCGTAGCCGCCTCTGTAAATGTTACGACTAAAATCTGGTCCACTGATAACGGTTGCTGATGACAACTGCCATCATTACCATGCCCTAGCAGCAAACGAATATATAAGCCCGCTATGGTATAGGTTTTTCCAGTCCCGGCAGAGGCTTCAATTAGCCGCTCACCATGCAATGGTAAGGTCATCACATCCAGTGTTTGTAGCTGGTCGTTGGCACTACTCATCATTTAGCACCTCTAGCTGAGTAAATATGGGTAATAAAACGTCAATGCTTGTTGAAATTATCTCTGTTTGATTGACTTGCAGTGCATGCGCAAAACACCGCTGGTTGTATGGGTTTTCCCCCTCACCTAAAATCCTGTCATTGCCCGTAATTCCATCGGCTAAAGCTTTCTCTGCCTTACTAATACTCTTTTCATCATCTAGCAAAGCAAGTGTTTTAGGGTCAAAACGAGCGGCAATATAACTCCAGCCGCTTTGAATGAATAACGGTATAGGCTGAGTATTACCAAGCAAATAAAGGGAAATTAAACGTGATAAGTGGCTTCGAGCCAAGTCTGTCGGCATCGGGCTAAAGCGCCATTGACCATCTTGAGTGATCATCAACACCTCTCCAGCGGGCTGAGGCTGTTCGATAGCGCAAAACGCTAAGTAATCAATGTAACAATCAACAAAAAATTTGGCATTGGCTTTTCCGGACTTATAGCGTATCAGTCCATTTGGCGCGATATGTTGTTTTAACCAGCCTTGCAGTGCCAATATATTGTTTTCATCGACTTGTTGCACTAGCGCCTCCGGCAACAAGTCAATCGCAGGCTTGATCAGCAGGTTAACTTGAATATCCTCCAAAGGCTGAAAGAGATGCGGTTTTAACTGATTAGCTAGCTCACTCATTGGTTGAACTTGGTCATTTAGAAATAAATCTGCGAAATGACCGTGGGGAAGAATGCCTTGTGCACGGAGCCGCTCAAGTTGTTTCTCACTATCCCCTTTTAAATAGCTATCGAGTAAATTGGATTTAACTAAATAGCTTTGTAAACCGTCAGGATCAAAGGGTTCACTATCACTTAATTCACTATCATTTGGCGCTAAATAAACCCCTAACCGCTGACTTAAAAAGTGCTGACAAGGCTGCTTAATAAATCGCTTAAGCTGCTCTAATTCGATCGGCGCATCGAGTATGTTTAAGCGAAGTGGTTGCTCGAAAAATGGCTTTTGTTCACGCGCTACATCGATCGCACCCAACCAATCGGTTTGATATGAAAAGAGCTTCTGATCGTTAGGTTTATAATACAACTCATTAAACGGGACTAAAGGGTGCTCTGTAATCAAGTGGGCAAGTACATTACGACTGCATTGTTCCAAATCAGATGCTTCATCACTGTTTAAACGAAACGCTTGCGCGATATAATCCGTTAGTTCATTAACCAGCACGCTGGGACAGCGCACACTGTTGTCTTTAATGTTATGTCCACAATAACTAATATAGAAGCGCTGCTGAGCGCTTAGTAATGCTTCTAAAAACAAATAACGGTCATCATCTCGGCGACAGCGATCCCCCTTCTGTGGCGAGTCGGCCATTAAATCAAAGCCAAGCGGTGCAATGGTTCGCGGGTAAACACCATCATTCATCCCTAACACACACACCACTTTGAACGGGATAGAGCGCATTGGCATTAACGTACAAAAGTTTAACTTACCGGCGAGGAATCGCTGTGACGACTGCTGTGACGATAAGTGTGAGGAAAGATGCTCAAATAACACCTCACTCGCAATATCCTGTGAGAAGCTGGCTAATTTCAGTTGCTCATTTAGCTTATCCAAACATTCACTAATCAACCGCAACTCGACTTCGGTTTCAATGGATTGTTCAAAGAAGTCAGCTGCCAACCCATCAATGATGTTGCGCCAAGTGGCGAACGGTTTGGTGCCTGTTAATAACTCTTTATAGGTTGTAATGCGCTGGATAAACAGGGCTAATTGCCCTAAATCGCCAGCGACTAGGCCACTTGATTCCTCATAGCCTAGAATATTTTGCCACAGGCTTTCATCAGCATCACTACCACTGTCACGTTGGCTGTAGCCTTTAAACATTCGGTTTATGCCAAACTGCCAGCTGTTATCTTGAACATCTATATTTTCGCTATGCTGGGTGCCTAAGCCATGCCTAATCCCAGATTCTTCAATCCAACGCTTTAAACGTCTTAACGAGTTCTCGTTTAATGAGAACTTATTCATGATCGCTGGCACTTCAAGTAAATTAAATAATTCGTTACTGGTTTGGCGCAAGTTTGCAAGGTCTAAAATAGTTAAAAAGCTTAGCAATACGGGGTTTTCTTGTTTTGCACTGCGATCACTAATGGAAAAGTCGATGCGGTTTTTGGCGCTAGAAAAAACCGCCTGAATGTAAGGGCTGTATGCATTCACATCCGGCATCATCACCACAATGTCCTTTGGTGTTAAGCTAGGATCAGTTGCCAACATATCGAGCAGCTGGTCATGAAGCACTTCCACCTCGCGCATCGGGCTATGGCAACTTTGAATGACAATCGAATGATCATCATCACTAATCGTCTTGCGCATATGGCCTTGGGATAACTGGTCGCGAGAGTGGCCAATAAATGTTGAGTCATGCAGGTTTAGTATATCGTCGCTAATGGCATCAAGCAGACTAACCAGTCCGTTCTCTTGCGGCTCACTCGGCACAAAGGCTTCAATTTCTTGTACTTGCAGTTCAAGCATTAACGCTTGATTATCTCGACCTAACTTGCCCATTGAAGCGAGTAAAGGGTTACCGACCACTAATTCGCCTTGCGCTGAAAATAGCTCACTAGCGTCTTTTGCTAATAATGGTTTATCACTTACCTTGACCCCAGTTGACTCAATAGACATTGCCGCGGCCAACGGTTGACGCTTTCGCCCCTGCATTTTACTTAACCATTTACGGTCAACAATATCCCCCCAGTAGACTTGGCAGGGGTTGTTAAGAAAGAAGTGAATATCACAGTGTTGGGCGATGGCTTCTAGTGCCTCAAGGTATTTCGGTGGCAGCGCCGACACCCCAAAAATAAATATGCGTTTTGGTAACTTTAAACGATGTGCTGCATCCATGTTGGCTAATGCGTCAATCAAATGCTCATATAGATTTGCGCGGTGATAATGACTTTGCCCACTATCAATAATTGTTTTGGCGACATCTTGCCACAGAATTCCCTGCCACGGCTGCTCTTTGCAATATTCAAGGCTACCTTGCTGCCAAGCCTTGATCCAATGCGGCCGATAAACCAAGTATTGATCATAGATGTCAGCAATTTTATACGCTAGTTGATAAAGTTTTAATGGCTCATCAGCAGCTAAATAACCAGCAAGTTCAGCGAACTCATCTCGCTCTAAGAAATGCGGTAGGCGAGTAATAATATGCCATGCCATGGCATCTTTATTAAACGCGCTTCGACTCGGCACATCATCAAGCACATCAACAAATGTTTGCCAGATGAAACTTGCCGGTAACGGGAATTCAATATTTGCACAAATATTTAGTTCCGACGCAAGCTCCATCTTTAACCACTGCGCCATTCCAGGGCTTTGTACCAATATTTTTTCTGATTCAAACGGATTGGCCAAAGGATCGTATTTTAATAAGTGACCTAAAATCCCTTTTAATACGTCTAATTTATTCGAGTGGTAAATACGAAACACATGTACTCCATTAACAATGAAATATTTCTGCTCTAATTATCTATTAATCTACACAAAAATGACAGTAACCCCCTATTAATAAAAAACAATTAGATTGGGTTACACACTAATAAATTTGTGTTATGTTGAGGTTAATATACGTACGATTTGAATTTGGATCTTAAAAGGAATTAAGCTGCATGTTACGTGAGTCACCCAGCAATAATAGCGACCTTTGGCGGGTTGCCAATCCAGACTTTAGTCTGCTCTTCATCTTTTATTAGAAATGAAATCTCGATCACTTAAATATTATTCTAATAGGAAATGAAGATGAAACGGATTCAATACAAACTCTTGGCTATCCTACTCATTGCAGCATTGGCCCCTATGCTGATCACCGAACTAATTAGCTTAAGTACAGCAAAACAAGCGCAAAAACAAGAATTGCTCAACAACCTCGAATCAATTGCAGTGCAAAAGCAACAAATGATTCACCAATTATTTGAACAAGAACAAAGCCACATTGAAATCTTAGCGAAAATGCCTCAGTTCGCACAATCAATAGAGAATTTAACTGAGAGTTATACACTTGGCATTGGGTCAAAAGCGTACCAAGACGAAGTTGCCACACACGCATCAACGCTTGGCAATATTATGAACTTACGTGCCATTCACAATATTTATGTGATCGCAAACAATGGAGACATCGTTTATTCAGATAACAAGAAAGCCGATTTTGGTAGCAACCTATACTCAGGACAATACAGTCAGAGCAACTTTGCCCAATCCATAAAAAAGGCATTTGCTGACGGCGGTACTCACTCCTCTAAATTTGAAGCTTATGCCGGTGACAGCGGTCAATTTAGTGCTTTTATTGCAACCACCATTTCCAATGGCGCAAACATCGTTGGTGTTTTAGCGTTTCAAATAACCCCCGACAAGCTTAATGCCATTGCAAAAGATTACACTGCCCTAGAAAACACAGGTGAGACAATATTCGCTAAACTTGAAGAGAACAAAGCTGTATTTATCACGCCACTTCGTTTTGACTCAGATGCCGCCAACAAGCTTAGCATTAATTTAAGCAGTGATACCGCACTGCCGGTAAGAGAGGCTGTACAAGGCGTAAATGGTCAAGGAGAATCGGTGGACTACCGGGGAGTTCCAATTCTCGCATCTTGGCGCTATTTGCCCAATTATAATATTGGTATGGTAGTCAAAATTGACCAGCAAGAAGCCTTTTGGCATGTTGAACAACGTGAAAGCATTGTCTATTTGATTGCACTGCTTATTGCTATTCCTTGCTTAATATTCTTCTATTTCGTATCGCGTCGTTTTGCCCAACCTATCATCAGTATTGCCGAGTCAACCAACGCCATTGCTAAAGGCAACTTAGATCAGCAAATCAAAGTCGGTGGAAAAGACGAAATTGGCCAATTAGCCTCATCAATTAATGAGATGTCAGCGCATATCAATAGAGCTTTTGAAGAGGAGGAGTCCAAACGCTGGCTGCAACGGGGAATCGAGCAGCTTTCACAAACAATGCGCGGTAATCAAATCAGTACCGACTTATCTGATAATATTGTCTCATTTTTATCAAACTACCTTAATGCCAAGGTCGGTTCTCTCTATATTGTGAAGGAAAAAGCGCTTGAATTGGCCGGTGGGTTTGCCTTTGTGCCACACATCAACAATCAGGTTATTTCCTTTGGCGATGGACTTGTCGGACAGACAGCTATCACCAAGCGACATATGACGGTAACGGATCTACCTGAGGGTTACACTTCTATTAGTTCAAGTCTTGGCGAAATTGTGCCAAAAAATTTGCTAATTTATCCAATCATCAAAGAGGATGTCGTAGTTGCAGTGATTGAACTTGGCTGGATCAGTGATGCACATCCACAATCACTCACTTTTTTAGACGCAATAAGTGAGTCGGTGGGCACGGCATTAGGTGTTGCTGATTCCCACCACCAATTGCAGGTTCTTTTGGACCACTCGCAACAACAAATGGAAGAGCTGCAGGTCCGTGAAGAAGAGCTACGAGCGATTAATGAAGAAGTTGAGCACCGTTCTAAGCAACTTGCGCAATCACAGAAAGATCTCGAGCGCCAATCCAATGAACTAAAAATGACCAATGAGGCATTGGAGCAAAAAACTATTTCCCTGGAGTCTCAAAATGCTGAAGTCGAGGCTAAAAATAAAGAAATTGAAATTTCCAAGCAGGAATTGGAACTCAAAGCAGAACAGCTTGAAGCTTCAAGTAAATATAAGTCTGAATTCTTGGCAAACATGTCGCATGAATTGCGCACGCCACTAAATTCAATGTTAATTCTGTCGCGATTATTGTCTGATAATGACGAAGGCAACCTCGACCAAGATCAAATTGAGTCAGCCCAAGTGATTAACAATAGTGGTCAGCAATTACTCACCTTGATTAATGATATTCTCGACCTGTCTAAAATTGAAGCAGGCAAGATGGAAGTCAACTTCGAAGATTATAATCTCTCAACAATTATTAATGAGTTGAATAGTCAGTTTAAACCTGTTGCTAATGAAAAAGGAATTCAACTGCTCTATCGCATTGATGAGCGAGTCATACAAAATCAGTCATTTGACGTACAAAAGACCCAACAAATCCTAAAGAATTTGTTGTCTAATGCGATGAAATTTACCGAAGTAGGCACGGTGACTATCGATGTCAAAATGGCAGCGTCAAACCAAGTCTTTATCAACAATCAACTTAATGGCATTCCAGTGATGTCGATATCGGTTATTGATACAGGAATTGGCATTAGTGCCGAAAAGAGCAAAGCAATCTTTGGAGCGTTTCAGCAAGCTGACGGCTCCACTAGCCGCAAGTACGGAGGCACAGGCCTTGGATTAACCATTTCACGCCACCTAACCGACCTGGTAGGTGGTGAACTAAGTGTCCAAAGTAAAGCAGAAAAAGGTAGCGTTTTCACTCTGCACCTGCCTTTAAGACCAATCACTTCAACACAAAGTGAGCAAAGTGAACAAGCTAAAAATATTAGTAACATGCCAGCGGCGGCGCATGCCCCAGCAAATGCCATAGAGCGCTTTACCAGTAAAATATTAGAAAATAAGGCACCCGCTAACCAGGTGCAACATAAAGCGGCTGCTAACGAAAACAACATGATAGTTATCATTGAAGATGACCAAAGCTTTGCCAAGATACTAAGCAAGCTTGCCAAAAAATCTGGATTTAACTGTCTTTACGCTAACTCGGGTAAGAAAGGACTGGAATATGTCCGAGAACACCAACCCTGTGGTGTGATCCTCGACTTGGGACTGCCTGATATTAGTGGTAGTGAGCTGCTAGCCCAACTCAAGGCTGATGAAAGCACAAAACACATCCCGGTACACATCATTTCAGGAGATACCCGCGCCGACGAAATAACCAGAATTGGGGCGCAGGGCTATCATCAAAAACCAGTTGATCGCCAAGAGTTAAATACCCTGTTCACCAGTTTCAGTCATGAAAATTCAGCCAGTGCGCATCAACAAGTCATTATATTTGATGATTCAACCGCTAATGCCCATTTAGATTTGAGCTTTCTTAATCACACCCAAGTAGACACTATTTCGGTTCATTCATTTGATGAATTGTCCCACAACCTTGGAAACGCTGAAGAGCCAATAAAAGGGGTTATTATTAAGTCGCAGTCATTAAATGATGAATGCTGTACCTGGCTATCGCACAATTATCAGTATGCCCAAGCAGCTGATATATCGATAGTGCTATTAGTTGATAGCAAACTAGATAGTAGCCAAAGCGATAGGTTAGAAAAATATGACTGTCATGTCATACTCGATGGCCCCCACTCGGAAGAGCGGTTACAGGATGAAGTCGCCTTATTTTTATCACAATTTGGTGCAGACGGTGTACTTGAACCAAAGACCATTAATGTTGTAGCGCCAACGATTAAAAGCGTTTCCCAGCCCAACGAACCCAATGAGCCTGAGGAGACTTCCTCACGCAACACCATTTCAGTACGAGGATGCAATGTATTATTGGTCGATGATGATTTGCGCAACACCTTTGCCCTCTCTAAGGTGCTAAAAAAACAAGGCATGAATGTTACATTAGCTGACAACGGGCAAATGGCGTTAGATAAACTCTACGATGATGACAAAATAGACATCGTGCTTATGGACATCATGATGCCAGTGATGGATGGCTATGAGGCAATGACCCACATACGTAATGATGATAAGTACGCCGTGTTGCCAATTATTGCACTCACCGCAAAAGCCATGCAGGAGGATCGTAGAAAGTGTATGGAAGCCGGCGCTAGCGATTATCTGACTAAGCCCGTTGATGTCGACAAGCTAGTGGCAATGATGAAAGTTTGGCTCTATAAAGAAGTGGTGTCAACCTAATGGGCATCAGCTTTAGCGAATTGGAAAAGTTAGAATATGATGTGGTTATATCGACGATAAGATTGCGCTACGGGCATGACTTTCGCTCATATGCGCGCAATTCATTGATGCGCAGATTGCTGCACCATGTCAATAAAAAGGAATTGAATAATTTAAGTGAGTTGGTGCCTCTGCTAATGCACGACAAAAATATATTCGCTGATCTATTAAATTCTGTTTCCGTGCCAGTAACAGAGATGTTTAGGGATCCACAGGTTTTTAGAAAATTAAGGGAAAAGGTGATTCCTTTGCTTAAAACATACCCGTCAATTAAGATTTGGCATGCCGGGTGTGCAACTGGTGAAGAAGTATATTCCATGGCAATATTGCTTGAAGAAGAAGAGCTATACGATCATTGCAAAGTATTTGCGACAGACTTTAATACGCAATCCTTAACCAAAGCGCAGGCGGGCGTTTTTCCACTAAGCAAAATGCAGCAATATACCGAAAACTATTACGCTGCCGGCGGTAAATCTTCTTTTTCAGATTATTATCATGTCAAAAATGATTGTATCCAAATGGATAAAAAATTAGCTCGAAACATTACTTTTGCCAAACATAACCTGATGACAGACAACGTCTTTGGCCAATTTAATTTAGTGTTGTGCCGTAATGTTTTGATTTACTTTGGCAGGGAGCTGCAAGATAGCGTGTTAAGCTTGTTTAAGGAGAGTATGGCACCACTGGGTTACTTGTGCCTTGGACAACATGAATCAATTGATCATTCACTTAATACTGCGGATTTTCAAAACATTTTCGAAAATGAAAAAATTTATCGAAAAAGTAATTAGGATGAAATAATAACAACATGGAATTGGTAACAAAAACGGAATCAGTTGCAACACCAAATCAGCCGAAAATTTTGATTGTTGATGATGTTCCAGCAAATCTTTTTGCGCTGGAGCAAACGTTAAAGCCGCTAAAGGCACAACTGACGCGAGCTGAGTCTGGAGAGCAAGCTCTTTCAAAAGTACTAAGGGAAGACTTTGCGCTGATCTTAATGGATGTTCAAATGCCTGGCATGGACGGGTTTGAAACGGTCGAATTGATGCGGGCTTATGAAGAGACCAAGCATATTCCCGTGATATTTGTCACCGCAATCTCTAAAGAAGATCATTTCATTTCGCAAGGTTACAATTCTGGCGCTGTAGACTATTTATTTAAGCCAATCAATACCACGGTGTTGCTAAGTAAAGTCAATGTTTTCCTTGAACTAGCCAAACAGCGCGCCCAACTACAAGCCGTGATTAAAGAAAACCAACAAATGTCGGCACACAATGAAACGGTACTAGACTGTATCAGTGAAGGCATTGTTTCATTTGGCGCTGATGGCAACATTGACTGGGCCAATCCAACCGCGCAAAAACTATTAGGCTTTGACGATAAACCGATAAAAGGCACTTCGTTATTCTCATTATTTTATCATCAAGAAAACACCCCGCCTTTGACCTGGGCTGAATTTGGTTGTTCAAAGGTTATCCGATCCAAAGCGCATGTCCGTAGCAGTGATTACCTGTTACAACGAAAAGACCATTCAACGTTTCCCGCTGAGTTTTCCATGTCAGGGTTTACCACTGACTTTCAAAAAGGCGGCGTTTTCTCATTTCAGGATATAACCGAACGAAAGTGGACTGAGAATGAGCTGATACGACTTGCTCAGGAAGACTCCCTCACTCAACTGCCCAATCGTTCCCTCTTCCATGAATTTTTACGTGTCAGCATTCAGGAACGTATCCGCGACAATGGTAACTTAGCATTGCTGATGCTTGATATGGATGACTTTAAACGAGTTAATGATACGCTCGGCCATGATGTGGGTGATAAACTGCTGCAGTCCGTTTCAGCGCGGATTCAAAAATCGCTGCGCCAGGGGGATTTGGTGGCACGATTAGGGGGGGACGAATTCGGGATCATCCTGCCTATTATTCGCCACTCAGATGATGCTGGTCGAGTGGCAAAAAAAATCTTGCGCTCCTTTGAAAATGAACATTTACTTGATGAACACCATATCAAAGTCGGTGCAAGTATTGGTATTGCGAACTTCCCCGAAGGTGGCCAAGATATCAAAGAGCTTGTCAAATCCGCTGATACAGCCATGTATCACGCCAAAGGTGCCGGGCGTAATTCATTTCAGTTCTTCTCTGAAGAAATGCAAGAGCGGGTTTTGGCAAAGGACTTATTAGAAAAAGAATTGGTCATCGCACTGGAGGAGCAACAGTTTGAGTGCTACTTTCAGCCCAAGCTCGATGCCAACAGCCAGTTAATTGGTTACGAAGCATTAGTCCGTTGGCGACACCCCAGCCGTGGTCTTGTTTACCCTTGCGAATTTATTGAGTTGTTGGAAGAAACGGGGCTAGTGGTTGAACTTGGCAAACAAATGCTTGAAATGGCTTGTGCTCAAACCAAAGCATGGATAGATGAAAAGCTTATTAGTGATAATACTGCCGTTGCTGTTAACATCTCAGTTAAGCAGTTAAGCAATGGCCTGTTACTTAGAACCATAGAAGAGATCTTAGCTAAAACTGGCCTGCCTCCTCATTGTCTTGAGCTTGAGGTGACTGAATATACCATGATGAACGACATAGAAAAGGCTATCACTGTACTTAACGATATTCAGCGTTTGGGCGTCGCGATCGCGGTTGATGACTTTGGAACAGGCTACAGCTCGCTAACCTATCTCTCAAAACTTCCAGTCAATACGCTCAAAGTAGATCAGTACTTTGTCAATGGCATAGGTAAAGATCAAAATGACGAGTCTATTGTTAAGGCAACGATAAACCTGGCACATAGCTTAAACTTAAAAGTAACAGCAGAAGGCGTTGAAACAGAAGAGCAGCGCCAGTTTCTTATCACCAACAAAGTAGACTTTCTCCAAGGCTACTTTTATTCAAAACCTAAACCCCCCCGTGACCTGGAGCAATGGATTGAAGATAATAGCAAGCGTATATCAGAGTTAATTTAATGCCCTATATTATACGGTGGCGCTTTGGTGCCACCGCGCTAGTAGGTTCTGATAAGAATGTCGCGGTGAACAAGCAGAGTATATCCCGCTCTGGAGACTAACCAACTCAAATCGACACAGTTTACTTAAAGCATCTTCAACATCAAAATCCAGCACAGTGTCGAGAGATTGAGCAAAGTAATCCTCAATGGCACTATCTAGCTCTTGCGCCGTCGCACGTTGCAGTTTCTGCATAAAAGTCCACGCCAAGATGAGCTCTTTACACTCAGACTCCTTGGCACTATCGATCAAATAATGAAATACACCAACATTGTTGTCTAATGCTTTGTAGTAAAGACTCTCACTGAGGGTTTGCATAAAGCGAATTTTTTTATTTTTAAAGGCACTAAATTGCTTCCAAAAATAGCCCCCCAATGTCGCCAGACCAGCAGCCAACACTAATAGGTTTTGTTGATTTAACTCAACCGGTTTATCAGACAAGCCTAAGTAAAAAGAAATCAGTGCGCCAACGAGCAACATCGTGGCGCCCAACTTGGTGGCCAAGATAATTCCGCCACTCGCTATTGCCGGGATACCGATTAACAGCTTATCCAGATTACGCATTTTAATCTTGGAATTAGGAAACAAGGTTTCAATATCAGCCTTGGGAACGTCTTTAAACAGCTTCAACATTACCGCACCGGGCTTGATATGTTCCGACATGGCACGCTTATTATCAATAAACCACTGTCTATCTTGATATTGCAGGAAAATAAACACGCGTTCATAATTAGTAAACTGAATTGTTTTACGACCGAAACGCCCTATTCTTTTAACTTCTCGCTTAACCATGTGCTCACCGCGAGTAAATACCAACAATTTACTAAACTCATCAAATTTAACATCTAATTTAATATTAAATAATGAATTGTCATTCATTGCCTGCACCAAGTCATGCTGAGTAAGCTGCTCATAGTTAGCCGACACTAACACTTGGTGGACCAATTCTGAAAGTTCTTGTCCTTCATTTTCATGTATTTGCCAAGGTTTGGTATCAATGTCGGGGTTATAGGGCGCGTAAGCGAGCTTGAGCGTATCAAGCAATGCTTGATACTCAAGGTTGATTAAATTAGCAAACAGCTGACGATGAGATTCAAAATCTGCTGACGGCACAAAGTTGGTCGCACGGCAAATTCCTTCAACATCATGACAAGAGAAAGGAATAAACCGCTGCTTGGGCACTAAAGGAACAGACATATCGGTTATGGGTTAGTAAGCAGGTAGTTTACCAATTTAGCTAAACGCTCATTTTGGTTACCTTGACTAGCCAAGGCACCTAACTTAACACGATATTTATCATTAACAATTAAATCAGGCGTAAAGCGCACATTATCACTTGCCACTTTTGCTGCCATTGCTTTATAGCGGTTAAAAGTCTTTTCACTATTCATTGTGTCTTGAAATACCTTGCTCGTTTGGCCAAGGACAACGAAGATATTTTTAAGATCATTGAGTTCACCTAACATTGTGTTCTGTTTAAAGTGGACATCAAATACCTTGGCCACAAACTCGTCTTCTATGCCAAGCTCCCCAGCGGCAGCGAAGGCGAAAGTCATGTTGCGAGCATACTCCTTATTGTTTTTAGGGAAGTAAAGGACATGGGAGCGTTCGAAGGGAACAGACTTATCTAGACTAGCTTTAAGTCGTTTAAACAGTGGCTCTGAAGAAAAGCAGTGGCTACAGTATAGCGAAAAATGTTCAACAAGCTTCGGTTCTTTAGAGGGCTCGTCACGCACTATTTCATAATCTTTGCCTAGCTCAAAACTGGCATCAGTCTCTTTTGCCTGCGGCGAGCATGAAAATAGCACTAACGAAGATAAGACGATAAAAAAAACGCATTTAAGTTTATTTGCAACGTACATAATGTAATTCTCTTCAGTTTAAAAGTTAATTATAGGCTGATTTTACAAGATAAAATGTAGATTACTATCAGTAATTTGCTTTAGTTTTTAAGCAGTACCAGGCAACTAACAATTAGCGTCATTACAAATAACAGCCAGCGCATTGTATGGCCTGAAATATTAAGGGTTACTTTTACCCCTAACCACGCGCCGACCATAGAGCCACAAGCCAATGCTATTGCAGGCAACCATATAATGAGATCTTGTGCGATAAAAATGATCACCGCAATGACGGTAAATGCCAGGGTAGCAACCAGTTTTAAGGCATTGGCTCTAGCCAAATCATAATGCAAGGCACCTGTAAATGCTGCGAGTAACAAGAAGCCGACCCCCGCTTGAATTAATCCGCCATAAAAGCCTGCAACAAAGAGCATTAGCCATCGACTTGGCGAAGCCGTTAAGCGGCGATGATTGCTCTGTTGAGCGAGAACAAGGCCAGGCATCACCAACATTACCAATGCCATGGTAACCATCGAGCCAAGCAAAATATAAGTCAATATATCCGGTGTAAACAAGCTTGCAGATAAGGCCCCCAGCGCGCCCGCGACAAGAGTTAGCAACACAATGCTGGTAAGATCATCTTGAGGCAGTTTTTTATGTTTTGCAAAACCTGCAATCCCTGAAACAGATTGCATTAATACCCCAACACGATTGGTGGCATTAGCGACATCTGCTGGCATCCCCAACAACATTAGCGCCGGGATCGTCAGGTTTGAACCGCCACCAGCGAGCGTATTAATAACACCTGCGATTAAGCCCGTGATAACCAAAATAATGTAATAGATAGTGTCGCTCATTAATAATGCTCTTTAGCGGAAATTGATGTAATATAAATTGGATTCTGCCACAAAATCAGTGGTTAAGTGTATCAAATATTATTCTGGCATCACCAAATAAAGCGCATAAACGCCTTTCGATTGTGTCGTGATAACTAATCAGAGCAGCGTTAACAGGGAATTGCGGTATAGTATGCGCAAACGTTATAAAATGAACTATAAATAAGAGTTATATTAATGATTATCAAGCCTAAAATTCGTGGATTCATCTGTACTACAACCCATCCTACGGGTTGTGCAGCCAATGTTGCCCAGCAAATTGCTTACACCAAGGCGCAACCTAAATTAGAAAACGCACCAAAAAATGTATTAGTCATTGGTTCATCAAGTGGCTACGGCATGCCGTCGCGTATTAGTGCCGCTTTCGGTGGTGGTGCCAACACCATTGGCGTATTTTTCGAAAAAGCGGGTAACGAGCGCAAAACAGGAACCGCAGGTTACTACAATGCGGCCGCTTTTGATAAAGCAGCTCAGGAAGCCGGGTTATATGCTAAAAGCTTTAATGGCGATGCATTTTCTCACGAAGCCAAAGCAAAAGTTATCGCAGCGATCAAAGAAGATTTAGGCCAGATTGACCTAATTATCTATTCACTTGCTGCACCAGTTCGTAAACTTCCAGATAGTGGTGAAGTCATTCGTTCATGCTTAAAACCAATTGGTGAAACTTACACATCAACTGCAATTGACACTAACAAAGACCAAATCATTGAGGCATCAATTGAGCCAGCAACTCAACAAGAAATTGATGACACTGTAACCGTAATGGGTGGTGAAGACTGGGAGTTATGGGTTGATACACTACACGAAGCGGGTGTGCTAACTGACGATTGTAAGACCGTTGCCTACAGCTACATCGGCACTGAGCTAACTTGGCCTATCTACTGGGATGGCGCACTTGGTAAAGCAAAAGAAGATTTAGATCGCGCCGCTGCCGCACTAAACACTAAACTTGGCCAAACAGGCGGCCAGGCAAACGTTGCCGTATTAAAGAGTGTGGTAACACAAGCGAGCTCAGCTATTCCTGTTATGCCACTATATATTTCAATGGCATTTAAGGTGATGAAAGAGCATGGCATTCACGAAGGATGTATGGAACAAGTTTTCCGCTTATTTAGCACTAAGCTATATAATGGCGGCGAGGCTGTAGCCCTAGACGATAAAAACCGTTTCCGTCTTGACGACTGGGAATTACGTGATGACATCCAACAAGCTTGTCGCGATATCTGGCCACAAGTTACTAGCGAGAACTTGTTTGATTTAACCGACTATGCCGGTTATAAGAAAGAGTTCCTACAATTGTTTGGCTTTGAAGTCGATGGTGTTGATTATGACGCCGACGTAAGCCCACAAGTTGATTTTGATGTAATTGACATCTAATACCAACGCAATGAAAGCAGGGTTGCCCGTCAACTCTGCTTTACGCTCCTACATTCTCAAGTTTTTTTCCAAAGCCCCTACCCCCAATGAACAAACTAGGTTAAATTGATTGCATAATTTAGTATGTAAATCAGCACAAGGCCATATCACCTATGTTCGAACAGTTAAGTCCATTACCTGCCGATCCAATTTTGGGTCTAATCAATGCCTACAATCAAGACGCTAACCCAAATAAAGTAGATTTGGGCGTTGGCGTTTATAAAGACGAAATGGGGCACACCGCAGTATTGCAGTGTGTAAAAGCCGCAGAAAAGCTACGTAACGAAGATGAGACCTCAAAGGTTTACATTGGCCCAACGGGCGAAGCAGCTTTTAATCAAAAAATTAATGAGCTTATATTTGGCCAACATCAAGTGCTAGACCAAGACCGTGTTCGTACAATCTCAACCCCCGGCGGAACTGGCTCTTTACGTGTTGCAGCAGAATTTATCAAGTCATGTAATAGCGAAGCCACAATCTGGGTAAGCAACCCGACATGGGCAAATCACCAAGGGTTATTTACCGCCGCTGGCGTTGAAGTAAAGGCCTACCCTTATTACGATTATGAGACAAAATCCCTTGATTTTGATGGTATGTTAAATGCCCTCTCCTATACAAAACCCGGGGATACTGTATTACTGCATGCCTGTTGCCATAACCCGAGCGGTATGGACCTAACACAAGAGCAGTGGCAGGCAGTAACTGAGCTTGCTAAAGATCGCGGTTTTACACCATTAATTGACATGGCCTACCAAGGCTTTGGCCAAGGCTTAGATGAAGATGCCTACGGCCCACGATTAATGGCTCAAGAGCTTGACGAGTTATTACTTTGTAGTTCTTGCTCGAAAAACTTTGGCCTATACCGCGAACGTATTGGTGGTTTCACCCTAATAGCTAAAGATAGTAATACCGCTAACGTTTCCTTATCCGTGGCACTTAGTGTAGTACGTAGCATTTACTCAATGCCTCCTGCACACGGTGCAGCGTTAGTTAGCACCATTTTAAGCAGTGAAGAACTTACGGCACAGTGGCACCAAGAACTAGCGGTTATGCGCGAGCGCATTGCCTTCAACCGTAAAAGTTTAGTTGAGAAACTAAAAGAGAATGGCGTTGAGCGCGACTTTAGCTTTATAACCCGCCAATCAGGAATGTTCTCATTTCTTGGCATTACTCAAGAGCAAGTCGCTACTTTGATTAATGACTATAGCATCTATATGGTGGACTCAAGCAGAATCAGTATTGCCGGCATCAATCCCTCAAATGTCGACTACCTGGCAAAATCAATTGCTAGCGTTATAAAATAATATGAAATAGCCCCTTAACTGGTTTAATACCGATGTTTTGGGGCTTAATTAACAAATAGCAAGCCAGCAGCGCGATACGAGCGTTGCTACTAGTAATATCAAGCACATTATTAGCCGTAGTAAACATTTTTAAACGCTAATATTCCAGTTCTGCATCGCAATTAGTCGCTTTTAATTTTTGAACAATTACTTGGCTTTTTATCGAAACTTTTGAAGATATGTCTTGTAACTAATGATACTAAAAACATTTCATAAACAGCGGCTAAGCCAAACACGCTCACTGATGCCCATATCGCAGTGACGGTTGAGATCAGGTTCATAAAATATAATAGAAAAATTAGTACCAATAGAACTGATGCGCTAACCAGGGAGACACATACCCAATAGACCTTGAAAGGAAGCTTACCGTTTTTCCCAGTAGTAGTTTGCATTTGTCTACTCCTTTTCCCGTACAAGCAACTTCAGTATACCGCAACAGCTAGCATAGTACGATTTTTCGACAACACCTGTCGCAGAAAAATTAACACGACTCTGTTCAAACCTGCTCTGTAGTGAGAGATATTGAACAAAATCCCTTAATAATAGGGAAGTCCGTAGAGCAGATAGGCTTAGACAAACAGAAATGTTCAGAGGCGTTTCACAGCCAATAACAAACGCTGTAGCTATGGCAATTAAGGGTCAGTGAATAGACAGCCCTGGAATATTAATTAAAGTTCTCCCTGTCGCTTTAACGCTTTAATGCTTTAATCATGATGGAAACTATTCATTCAAACATGCTACACGAGCTATCTTGCGGTGCTCGTTTGGCGCATACCCCAACTGGGCTTTAAAGACTCGATTAAACGTAGCAAGCGATGAAAAA